>NZ_CP008796.1:1200000-1500000 GCF_000734015.1 Thermodesulfobacterium commune DSM 2178 | reverse complement strand
TATTTAATTGTGTCTACCAATTTTGGGTAAGAAGTCCCCTCCTAAAATTAGATATCGCTTCTTTAAATCCAGGTAAAATCCTACTCCTGTATCTCTCGTTCATCTCCAACAATACCAAATATACTACCTTGTAACTTGTAAACTGAATCCCCTTGAAATACCTCTATCACCTTAGCCCTCTTTCTACATCAAATAATTTATCACCGAAGAACTGTAATACTCGAAATCAAACGATACATCCACTATCCTCTTTCCCTCAGGCAAAACCTCAAAAGCTGCTTTTGTTTTTCTGATGCTTTAGTGGTAGATTTTTTTGCTGAGCTGATAAAGAAACACTTTCCTTTTGCCATACCTTTCTTAAAAGTTCTGAAGCTATTTTTCTGAGCTCTTCTTCCGTAAAGTCCTCAGATCTACCTATAACTTTCCATATTGTAACTTTTAGATTTATTTTTTTCTGATGTGAGCCCGAAATACAATTTTCCCCTTAATTAGATAGAGGTTTTTTATTCCTCTATACATTTCTATATACAACTTTAGAAGAAAAAAATCTGATAGTCCTTTGAAAAAAGGGTGTGG
Organism: Thermodesulfobacterium commune DSM 2178; assembly: GCF_000734015.1. Classification (GTDB taxonomy): domain Bacteria; phylum Desulfobacterota; class Thermodesulfobacteria; order Thermodesulfobacteriales; family Thermodesulfobacteriaceae; genus Thermodesulfobacterium; species Thermodesulfobacterium commune. The sequence continues at coordinate 1,499,424 of NZ_CP008796.1, read as the reverse complement.
TATGGTGTGGTGGTGTGGTTGAGTGTTCTGAGTAAAGGAAAAAATGGGCCGTGGAGGACTCGAACCTCCAACCTATGGATTAAGAGTCCATTGCTCTACCGTTTGAGCTAACGGCCCAGATGATATTTTTAAATTTACTCTTTTCTCTTTATTTTGTCAAGGCAGGTTTAAAAATAAAATTTATCCTCCCTATGTGGAAACCCTCGAAGGAAAACGACAGGTCTTTATCAGTTCATAGGCCTCTTTTACTACACTTTCATAAGTAGCTTCGCCCCTGGCAACAAGGTCAAGCTTTTCTTCCATCTCTGCGGTATATTTATAGTCCATAAAAACTTTAGCTCCTTCTAAAAGTAAGCGACATACCAATCTTCCTAATGGGGTGGGTTTAAGTGACTTTCCTTCTTTTTCTATGTAGTTCCTTTTAAACAACACATCCAGGATGGTTGCATAGGTAGAAGGCCTTCCAATCCCTAAGCTTTCAAGTTTTTTTACTAAGCTGTGGGGGGTATATCTTTCAGGAGGTTTGGTCTTATGTTCTCTTATTTCAAAAGAGAGCACCTTGAGCTGGTCTCCTTCTTTTAGCCCAAGAGGTAGGTCATAGTTCTCTGTTCCTTTTAAAACCTTTAAAAATCCTTCAAAAACCAAGGTCTTACGCTTGGTAACCAAAAACCATCCTTTAGGTAAAAGATCTTTTCCAAAAACATAGGTTAACTCCAAAAATTCCGCCTGACTCATTTGGCTTGCTAAGAAAAAGTTTTTAATCAACGTATAAAGGGCCTTTTCTTTTGAGGTTAAATTTTTGGGCTCTTGGAAAAGGTTGGTAGGTCTTATGCATTCGTGGGCACCTTGTTCAAACTTAGAGGCTTTAACTCTCCTTTCCTTTCCCAGATATTTTTCTCCGAAATTCGCAAGGATAAAATCCTTAGCAGCCTTTTTGGCTACAGGACTAACCCTTACCGAATCAGTCCGCATATAAGTGATCAATCCTTTTTCATAGAGAGCCTGAGCAAGTGCCATCGTCTCCTTGGGACTAAACCCTAAGGAACTTCCTGCTGCCTCTATAAGGGTGGTAGTTTTTAAAGGATAAGGAGGTTGTTTAAGAGCCTTTTTTTCGGTTATGTTGTCTAACGAAAGGGTTTTACCAGCTAAATAATGGTAAAAAAAATCCTCTAACTTTTTAGGGTCTTTGTCTTTATATAGCTCTTTTTTAAACCATAAATCGAGTTCGTAAACGTTGTTATTTTTATCTTTTACCTTAACCCTTAAGGAAAAACTGGTTTCAGGGACAAATTTTTCTATCTCTTCTTCACGTTCAACAATCAGCCTCAAAGCAGGACTTTGAACCCTTCCTGCTGAAAGAGGAAGGTTAAGGGCTTTAGAAAGTTTAGGAGAAATTAGATATCCTATGATACGGTCTAAGACCCTTCTTGATTGGTAAGCAAGGTAAAGCCCTTTATCAAGGTCTCTTACAGAATTTAAGGCCTGTTTTACCCCGAACTCAGTAATTTCTATAAGGTCTACCCGTTTAAAGATTAAGTTTTTGTTAACAGAGCTTAGGTATTCATAGAGGTGAAAACTTATGGCTTCTCCCTCTCGGTCTGGGTCGGTAGCTAAATAAACTTCTTCAACTTTAGAGACTAATTTTTTCAGGTCTGAAAGTATCTTTTTCTTTGAACTTATATAATAAAAAGAAGGGTGAAAGGTGTTTAAATCAACTCCTAAGGTTTTCGGAGGCAAGTCTTTAATATGACCAAAGGTGGCTTTAAAGATAAAGTCTTTTGAAGATAAAATCTTTTGTAAAGTTTTAACCTTGGTTGGAGATTCAACTATAAAAAGCTTTTTACCCATTACCGTGTTTTGCCTTAAATTTTTTAGTTAATTCCCTATGTACTACCGATCAAAACAATCTGATTCATCGATGAAAGAATTTTACAGGTAAATAACTTTCTTTTCAAATCTTAAGATCGGTAATATCAGGTATTTTTAAAATAGCACCATCTAAGTTTATGGCAACCGTTGGCTATTCTGAGTTTTATTTTTAGAATATAGAGGTTAAAATAAGGCTAAGGATTATGAAGGATATTGAGTTTAATCCACAGTTTAAAAAGGCCTGGGAACTTGTTGCCAACTCTCATCAAAATCTTTTAATAACCGGTCGTGCTGGGACTGGCAAGTCCACCTTTCTTAGGTATTTAATAAAAAAACTTCCTAAGTCTATGGTAGTCCTTGCTCCTACTGGGGTTGCGGCTCTTAACGTAAGGGGACAAACCATCCATTCGTTTTTTGGTTTTAAGCCAGACATAACCTTAGATAAGGTATATCGGCTTCAACCCAACGAAGATCTAAGAGAGGTTTATAAACACCTTAACACATTGATTATCGACGAAATTTCTATGGTAAGGGCAGACCTTTTTGATTGTATAGAGGCTTTTTTAAGAAGATGGGGCCCTTCCCCTAAGAAACCCTTTGGCGGAGTTCAGATGGTGCTTATCGGAGACCTGTACCAACTACCTCCGGTGGTTACCTCAAAAGAAAAAGAAATCTTTAACCATCTTTATGAAACACCTTATTTTTTCTCCTCTAAAGCCTTTAAAGAAACCCCTTTTGAGTTTATCGAGTTTGAGAAGGTCTATCGTCAAACTGACTTGACTTTTATCGAAATCTTAAACCAGATAAGAAACGGGATGTTAAAAGACGAAACTTTAGAAATACTTAATCAAAGGGTAATACCTAATTTTGAGCCTGAAGAAGACGAGGTATATGTCTATCTTACCACCACCAACGCTAAAGCAGAACAGATAAACCTTACCAGGTTAGAAAGACTTCCAGGCAAATCCTTTGAGTTTTGTGGCAAGATCCACGGTAAGATAGAAACAGAGGATTTACCAGCTCCGTTAGAATTAAAGATTAAAGAAGGTGCCCAGGTAATGCTTGTAGCCAACGACCCTCAAGGTAGATGGGTAAACGGAGACATAGGAAGGGTGGTATACATAGACCCTGAAGAGCAGTTAATAGAAGTAGATTTACAGCGAGGCTATCTTGTTGAGGTAACTCCTTTTAAATGGGATATATATGAACATTATTTTGATAAAACCTCTTCTAAAATAGAGGTAAGATCTGTAGGACATTTTGTCCAGTTTCCTTTAAAACTGGCCTGGGCGATAACCATCCATAAAAGTCAAGGTCTAACGTTTAAAAACCTCGTAATAGACTTAGAAAGAGGCACCTTTGCCCATGGACAGTTATATGTCGCTCTTTCTCGAGGGATTAGTCTTGATGGGATCGTGCTTACCAAACCTGTTAAAAAGAGCCATATAAAGTTAGACAAAAAGGTGGTAAAATTTTTAACAAACTTTCAATATATCAAGGCAAGCGAAAAACTTGGCTTAAACGAAAAAATTGAAGCCATTAGAAAGGCTATAGAACAAAACAGAGAAATAGAAATTGTTTATTTAAAAAGTTCAAACATAAAAACTTGCAGAAGGATTGTGCCTTTAGAAATGAAAGAGATGAGTTATCAAGGTAAAACCTTCCTTGGTCTAAGAGCTTTTTGTAAACTTCGAAGTAAGGAAAGGGTTTTTAACATAGAAAAGATCCTTGAAATTTCCGAAGTCTAAAAACTTTATTGTTTTTAAAAATACGGTATTATTTAAAATCTATGAACCTTATGTTAAAAGACATGCTAAAACTTCCCAATCTTTTAAGCCTTTATCGACTGATTCTTGCGATAGTTTTTCCGATTTTATGGACCAAAAATCTTCCGGTTTATGTGTTTTTGCTTCTTCTTCTGACAGGGGGACTTAGCGATGCTTTAGATGGATTTCTTGCCAGGACTTTTCACTGGGAAACCAAGCTGGGAAAGATCCTTGACCCTATAGCAGATAAAACGTTTATAAACGTGATGTTTTTCTTGCTTTATTATGATCGTCTTCTACCTTTTGATTTTTTTGTCATCGTTTTGATTAGAGACTTAGGTATTCTTCTTGGGGCTGTTTATCTTTATTTACGGTCTTCAAAAAGGATAGAGTTTCAACCAACCTACTTAGGAAAGGTTTCAACTGCCTTACAGATAGGGTTTATCTTTACCTATCTTTTCCATTTGCTGGTCCTTCGGTTAAACCCTACGTTTATTTTTGTGTTTGGCCAGCTGGTTATCTTTTTTACCTTAGCCTCTGGTTTTCATTACACCTTGCTTTTTATTAAGATTTATAAGACTTCACCTAATAAATAGTCTCCTTCTTTAGCTATAAACCTGACCTTTAATACCTTCCCTTTGGCTAAACATAAACCTTGAGGTAACATGATTTTATGGGAGATGTAGTTTTCTGAAAGGGCTTGAGCCTCAGTTTCTTTGATGGTCTCAACCACCGCCCTTCTAATTTGGCCCACTTCTTGGGATAAAAAAACTTCCCTTTTTTGGCTCCCTAAGTTTTTTAAAAAGTTTACCCGAGATTTTATTATCTCAGGGGGGACCTTTGGGGTTATTTTTTCTGCTTGAGTGCCAGGCCTTGGAGAAAAAGGGAAAACATGGAGCCAGTTTAAAGGAGACTTTTCTATAACTTCTTTGGTTTTTTGAAAATCCCATTCATCCTCTGACGGAAATCCTACGATTACATCTGCTCCAAAGGTTGCCTGGGGATAAAGATTATAGAGTTTTTCTAAAACAGTTAAATAATCTTTAGCGGTATAGTGTCTGTTCATAAGGGCTAAGATTCTGTCAGAACCACTCTGTAGAGGGATATGAAAATGGGGGGCTAAAAAGGCACTGCTTTTAGCAAACTCTAAAAATTCAGGGGTTATTTCTGTTACTTCTAAAGAAGAGAGCCTTAAAATCAGGTCTTTTTTTTGTTTCTCAAAGAGTTTTTCTATTTCCCAAAGTAAATCTGGTAGATTCTGTTTGGGCATCAGATCTTTTCCCCACTGCCCAAGATGGATCCCTGTAAGTACTATTTCTTCGTAGCCAGCAAGCAAGACTTTCTCGATTTCTGCTAAAACCTTTTCTAAAGGCAAACTCCGAGGCGTTCCTCTTGAATAAGGAACTATACAATAACTACAAAATTGGTCGCACCCATCCTGAATTTTGATAAAGGCCCTTGAGCGAGAAAAGTATCTTTCTATAAAAAGGGCCTCAACTTCTTTTTCTTTAGAAAGACCTTCGATAAAAACCTTTGGTTCAGAAAAGGTATAGCCTTTTAAAAAAGGAAGTTCTTCTAAAAAGATGTCAATTTTTAATTTTTCTTTCTGCCCTAAGAGAAGAAGATTTTTAATCTGAGCCTTTTCTCCCCAACCTTTAAGGTTATCCGGATAAGCCTGAGGGTAACAACCTGCAACGATGATTAAATCGGGGTTTAACTTATTCCATCTTTTAATAAGCTTCCTTCCCTCAGCTTCTGCTCTTGCGGTAACTATACAGGAATTAAGGATGAAAAAATCAGCTTCTTCCTCTTTTTCAGTCAGTATATACCCTTTTTTTGTGAGTTTTTCTACGATGTAAGCACTTTCTACTTGGTTTACCTTACATCCTAAGGTTTTGATAAAAAACTTTTTCATGATTTTTCATAAAACTTCTTCTAAAAATTTTTTGATAGCTTTTTTGAGTAAGGTCTCGTAGCGTTTTTCTCCTAAAGCTCGCCTTCCAAAGGTAAAATTAAATTCGTTTACCAGGGGTTTTTTGTCTTTAAAAAGAAAGTCTATGGCTACCAGATTAAATCTTGTTTTGGCTATAATTCTTTTGGTAAGTTCAACCACCCTTCTTTTTAACCCCCGTTGAGGAGGAGGGATTATGGTACCTTCTTGCACCAGGTTTTTCTTAAACCCTCCTGCCCTGAAGAAAACCAAAATGGTATCCCCAATAACCACACTTCTTGCGTCAAACTCCTCAGGTATGTATTCCTGGAAGACCACCCCATATCTACCAGACCTCTCCCAAGTCTTAAGCGTAGGTAAAAAGTTGTAAAAATCCTCTTTAGTTTTTAAGAGAAAAACCTCTGTCCCCTCATCTCCCCAGTTGCCTTTAACCACCACAGGAAAGCTGAGTTTTATTCCCTTGCGATAGGGGTTTTCTTCTAATCCACAAAGCCTTGGCAATACCACACTCTCTGGATGAGGAAGTCTTAGGTTTTTACACATAAAAATTTGTCCGATTTTCCCAGGATATTGAAACCTTAAAGTATATTCAGGAAAAACAGGAACACCTGAATTTTTTACCAAAAAATAAAGGTCTGAAGTAACTGTAGGAGGGAAGATCACTGCCTTGGCTTTGGATAAAAGGTCAAAAAAATCCTTATCTAAAGGTTCGAACAAAAAATAGTTAACATCACCTTTAAAAGTAGGCAAAAAGGATATAATCATAAGGACTTTATTTTACCTCTATTTTTTAATTTTACTACTTTAGGGATTAAAAGACTAACTCAATCCTTGCTTTGGGACAGGTTGCACAAACCGGTGGTTTAGCTCGAGAAAGATGAGCCTCTCGAAACTCTTTATATTCCTGTTTATTCCATATAGCCTTAAGGGTTTCTTGATGGATGTTACCAAAATAGACGTTTGTTTTTTGTTTGACTGGAATTCCTGTAAACACGCATGGGGATACCATTCCAAGGGAGTTAATGAAAAGGCTTTTTATCGGGTTTTCGCTACATACCCTTCCTTGAGAACAAGGCGACGGTAGGTTGAAAATCATCTTTAAGCCCAAGGATTTAGCTTTTTCAGCCACTTTTTCAGCCCGCTTTTTAAGGAGGTTAAAATCCTCTTCAGTTTGAGGAGCAAGACATTCCTCCTCTAAATCTTTAGAGGGGACGAAATCAAGAAGGCTAACTATGATTTCTCTTATACCATATTCTGCCAAAAATTCAGGTAATCTTTCCAGTTCATACTCGTTTGATCTGAGAAGCATGTAAGCTATATGAATTTGAGGATTTTGCTGTTTTAACGTCTTAACAGAGTTTATGGTTTCTATAGCTTTCAAAACCTGATTAAGAGAAGTTCCTTTTCTTAAACGGTCGTTGGTTTCTATCCCTGCTAAAGAAAGGGCTAAAACGTCAACCTTAGAAAACACTATTTTTTCTGCAAGGTCTTCGTTTATTAAGGTGCCATTTGTGGTAAAACCTACTTTAACTCCCTGGGCTTTAGCCAGCCTTACCATCTCAAAAAACTCAGGATTAAGAAGGGGTTCCCCCCAGCCCTGTAGATAAACAAGTTTAGTTTTTTTAAAATAAGGAAGGAGTTTCTTAAAAGTAGCTAAACTTAAATTGGCCCCTAACCAGTCTTTTCGCCAGACGGTATGGGGACAATAAAAACATTGTGCATTACACAGACCTGAAACTTCTATCTGTATCCAGTCAAAAGAAGGTAAAAAAAAGGCACTAAACACCCTTATCTTTTACCAACTTTTTAAGCTCTAAGTAGGTTTCTCTCACCTTATATACATACTCAAGATAAAGAGGAAGCTCCTCTAATGGCAAGGCCTGAGGCCCATCACATAAAGCCTTTTCTGGGCAGGGATGAAACTCTACCAGGATGGCATTGGCTCCGGCAATTACCCCCTGTGCAGTTATATGATAGATGTCTCTAATACCATCTGGAGCTTTTACTCTGGAACCTATAGGATGAGAAGGGTCTATGCATACAGGCAATCTGGTAAGTCTTTTGACTACAGGAACATGGGAAAAATCTACCAGGTTTCTATGGGGGTCTCCTAAGTGAGTTCTAACACCTCTTAGGCAAAAGATGATGTTGGTATTTCCTTCTGAGGCTATGTATTCGGCGGCATTCAGGCTTTCCTCTAAAGAGAGTCCATATCCTCTTTTGTAAAGCACAGGAAAATCTAACTGCCTGCCTACAGCCTTTAACAACTCAAAGTTTTGGGCGTTTCTTGTCCCTATTTGTAGGATAACCCCACAAGGATGGCCTGTTAGGTCCAGGGCTTCTCTAATTTCATCTATATGATGAGGAGAGAGCACCTCCATCACTATTACTTTAATCCCATATTTTCCTGCTAAGTCAAACAGCCAGGGAAGGCATTCTTTCCCTAAGCCCTGGAAGTCATAAGGCGAGGTTCTTGGTTTATAAGCCCCCATTCTAGCACAACACACCCCGTTCTCTTTTAAAGCTTTAAAAATAGCTTCAGCATTCTCATAAGTATCTACAGCACAAAGCCCTGCAAAGATATGGAAGGAATCTTGGCTAAATTTTAGGTCTTTATAGGTGAACCCCAGGTCAGTAAGAACCCCATGCCTTCCTATCAACCTATATTTAGCAGTAACCTTTATGGCTTTTTCAACCCCTGGTAAGCTTTCTATATCTTCCTGAGACACCATATAGTCTTCTCCTATCAGGTGTACTTCAAGTAGCGTACGAGTAACCCCTTTGTTTTCGATCACCTTGATATGTAAATGGGGAAATCGTTCGAGATATTTTAATAGAGAATGAAACTCTGGGCTTTCTTGAGTAACGTGAGGTTCCATAATGATGATCATGATAAACCCTCCTCTAAGTCTTCGATTAAACTTTTTTTAACTTAAAATTTTAGTTAATACCTATTTAAAAAAATTGCAACCCCTGTTTTTTGCTGTTTCAGAGGCTTTTAAAAAACTTTTTTCAAGCTATATTTAATTTTGAGTTTGAATAAAAACTAACGAGTTTGAAAACATATGAGCCATAAGATCCTAATCTTTGATACAGGAAAAGAATGGGGCGGAGGGACTGTTTCCTTAATTGAACTTTTAAAACGCATAAATAAGGAAAAATATTATTTTACTGCTTTGTTTTATCACAACTATAATAAAGGGTTTGAATCTAACGTTCAAAAAGAGCTTGAAAAGTTAGGGGTAAAGTTTATTTTGTTGCCACAACAACCTAAATCGTTGAAAACCAAATTGATAAAGGAATTTTTGAGAGTTCTTCTGTTTTTCAATCAAAAATTAAGAAAATATGCAATTTTTTGGGTAGATTATTTCTTTCGCATAAAACCTAACGCCAAAATTATCGCAAAAATTGTAAAAGATTTAAAGATAGACTTGATATACATGAACAATCAGCCTGCAACCAATCTTGAAGGAATCTTAGCTGCAAAAATGACAAATGTTCCTGCTGTGCTTCATTGTAGAACAATACCTAAGTTAAATAAATTTTTAATAAAACAAACTAATCTCTGGTTAGAAAAAATAATCTGTGTTTCAGATGGCGTAAGGAATTTTTTGGTAGAAAATGGTATTTTCTCAGAAAAATGTGTGGTGGTTTACGATGGAATAGATATACATTTAAAACCTTCTATGCCTCCTAACGAAATAAGAAAAAATTTAGGCATTTCTGAAAAAGATGTCGTTATAGGGACAGTTGGGACTTTACGTAAAATAAAAAGAGTGGATGATTTTATTGAGGCAATATTTTTGTTAAAAAAGCAAGTCAAAGAACCTTTTAAAGCAGTTATAGTAGGAGATGGCCCAGAAAAGGAAGAGTTGATGAAATTGGTTAGAGAGAGGAATTTAGAAAAAGAGATTATTTTTGCTGGTTTTCAGTCTGACCCTATTTCGTATATTAAAGCCTTTGATGTGTTTGTGTTGACATCAGAAAGGGAGGGATTCGGTCGTGTTATTTTAGAATCTATGCTTATGGGGAAACCGGTTGTGGCCTCAAAGATACCTGGAGTTCTTAGTTTGGTGATAGATGGAGAGACAGGTTTTCTTGTTCCCCCTAAAAATCCTCAAGGATTTACAGAAAAAATTTCGCTGTTGATAAAGGATCCTCAGTTGAGAAAAAAACTAGGAGAACAGGGAAGAAAGAGGATTTTGAAGAATTTTTCTATTGAAAAATATGTAGAGGGAGTAGAAAAAGTTTTCACAGAAGTTTTAGGAAAAAAGTAAACTTGATATGCTTTACCTATTGTTAAGTTACCTTTTTTATCCTTTAATCCAGTTTATTATCAGTTTAAAGAATAGAAACAAAGAATTTCGAAAAATTTTGGTCATTCAGGCTGCAAAAATAGGGGATTTTATTTGTACTACGCATGTGTTTAGAGAGATTAAAAAAACCTATCCTGAGTCTCGTTTAACTGTAATGGTTAATCCTGTGGTAAAAGAACTTGCAGAAAATAATCCTTACATCGATGAAGTTGTTTTTTTTTCACCCAAGGACTATAAAGGGTTTTTAGGTAAGATCAAACTTGCCAATCATATAAGAAAAGGAGAATATGATTTAGGTATAGCACTTAATCCGAATGTACCTTTTACCATAGGTCTTTTATGGGGGTTGGTTCCTACAAGGATTTCTATATTGCCTAATTTTTGCGGGTTAACCTTTCGCCTTGCCTCTAAATTTTATACCTATTTAGAAACTCATGTTTCAGGTCAGCTGGTGGTTGAAACCTATTTAAAACTCTTAGGAAAGATAGGAATCCAAAGCAACAACCTTTTTAAAGAAGTTTATAAAACTTCAGATGCAGACAAAAAGGTAACAGAAGTCTTACAAGGTATAACCAAACCACTTGTTGGTATAGCAGTTAGTAGTGGAAATAAGCTTAAGGAGTTAGAAAACGAAAAAATCGCAGAAGTTATAAATAAAATTTTACAAGAAAAAGATTGTTATTTCGTTTTGGTTGGATCCTCTCAAGATAAACATAAAGCACAAGAGGTATTAAAACTGGTTAAAAATAAAGAAAAAGTTTTAGATTTGACAGGAAGATTTAGTTTAGGAGAACTACCAGCCCTACTAGAAAGATTTTCTGTCTTTATAGGAGTTGATACAGGAATAACCTACATGGCAGATGCTTTAAAAATTCCTATTGTTTACATCCCGGGACCCATAGACATCTCTGAGCAACATCCTACAGAGAGTAGAATATTTTGGGTTAGGGAAAACCTCAGTTGCGCACCTTGTAGTTTTGTTTTTAAAACCGTTAGCTTTTGTAAAAACAACATAAGAACCTGTGTTAAATTGATAGACCCCGAAAAAATCGTAGCCGGAGTTAAAAAATTTTTAGAAACTTCTAAAGAAAATTGAATAAAATATTAAACATGTATGTTTCAAAGATCTCTGATTTTGAAGTTGTTGATGCACATTTGCCGTTTTTTTATAAAATTTTCGACCCTAATTTGTTAAGACTCAACCTCCCTGCTCCTTTTTTTGAACGAGAAAAACGCTACAGACAAATCAAAGGTTATGAGGTAAACGGACAGAAATTTTATATCAAAATCTATACTGCCCACTTTGAGGAGGCAGAGGCTGAGTGGGAAAATCTTTTAAAACTAAAAACTTTAGGGTTTTCTGTCCCTGAACCTTTTTTCAGGCACAAATCTTTCGATAAGGTTAAAATAGCAACCTTTGCCCTAAAAGGAGTCCCCCTTTCAAGTTTAATACCAAAGAGCCAACAAAACCAAGAAAATTTACTCTACAGACTTGCAGAGCTGATTTCAAGAATGCATTTAAAAAATTTTTTTCATCAAGATTGTTATCTAAACCATTTTTTCTGGGATGAACATAGCCAAAACTTAGGGTTTTTAGACGTATCAAGGGTTATCAAAGATCCCAAAATTCCCCTAAGTTATCAAATTAAGGATTTAGGCCAGCTTGGCTATTCTTTTGAGGAGTATTTTGGAAATAGCGGACCGATCCTATTTGAGAAGTTCCTATCTTATTATTTAGGTCTGGTTAACCAGTCTTCTAAAGGGTTGCTAAAATTTTTAGTAAAACTCAAGGTCTGGTTAATCAGAAGAAGAACACTCAAAGCCAAAAAAAGAGGAAAAAAACTATAATTTTAATTTCTTGAAATTAAGCTAAAATAGCGGGTATGAAAGACAGGATTGATAAAATCGGGATAGTAGTTTTACTCGTTGGATTTGTCCTCAGACCCTTCGAGTTCTGGTCGATAGAGCTTATTTCTCGCGATTCTCCCCTTTATCTTTATCAGGCGATGGTCCTTGCTACAGGCAATCTCAATCTTTTAGACCTTTGTGGCCTTTCTTCAAGGATCAAAGAAATTAACCTCTTTTCAGTTGCGATCGTTCCGTTTTATTATCTTTTTAGAGATTGGGAAGTTGCAGGAAAGTTGGTTTCTTTTGTCTCAAGCTCTCTTTCTTTGGTTTTGCTTTATTCAATCATGAGAAGAGTTTTTAAAGCTCCTATCCTTTATTTAGTTTTATTAGCCTATAGCTTTAATCCAACCTTGATAAAAGAGTCTGCAGAGGTGATGAGGGAGTCTTTTTTTACCTTTTTAGTCCTTTTGGGAGTCTGGTTTTTTATAAAAGGTTATCAGGAGTCAAGCAAAAAAAAGGTTATTCTTTTTGTGTTAGCCAATCTTTTCTGGGTTTTATCTTCTTGGGTAAGGATTGAAGGAGTATTTCTCATAGGGTTAACTTTCTTGTACCTTCTTTTCTGTTTTATCTTTGGAAAAGACAAAAAATCAGCCTTAAACACCTTGGTTAGCTTTTCTATAATACCTTTTATCCTTCTTTTAGTGGGTATAGGTTATGTAAGTTTTTATAAAGGGTTTTTTTTGGTTGAATTAAAGGGCAAGCTTTCTTGCTTAAACCCCTTTGAACAGCCCTTCGCAAAAGAGTTAAAAAACTTCAGGTATTTAGACATTCCTATGCCTTCTCCTTATTTCTGGGACATTTTAAAACAGAACCTTTGGCTGATTGCCTTTGGAACCACTTTTTTTTATAAGTTTATCCCTGCTCTACACTTCCCTATCTTTCTTTTATTTTTAGCAGGGTTTAAAAACTTAAGAAGTTTTCTTAAGGAAAACCCTTTAACTACCTACTTTTTGGTAGTTTCAGTGGGATATTTTGTGGGACTCTGGTATTTTACCTTTGCTAAATGGTATATGGAAAAAAGATATATGTTGCCCCTTCTCTATTTTGTAAGCCCTATCGTGGGATTAGGGATTCTTAACGTTAAAGCCTTTTTAGAACGGAGATTTAGGCTTTCTTCTAACAAGATTATAGGACTTCTTATGGCCTATATCATAATTTTTTCAGGTATTAAGGTGTTTCAGCCAGAAAGGGTAGATAAATTAGGGATTAAACAGGTAGCCTTAGATATAGCAAGGTCTCTTCCAGAGGAAGAACTAAAGGTTTGCTCGGAAAAAGCCTGTAAAAATTTAGTTTTTACCAGAGAAGGAAGAATTCTTTTCTATGTTTCAAACTACAAAAAAGTTCCTCTGTGTCCCGCAATCGAATGGCGAGATTTTTATGTTAAACTTGGGAAAAAACCTGTGGATGAGGTGGTAAACTACATCACTTCTAAAGGATATAAATTTGCTATCCTGGAACGAGAGATATTTAAAGAAAACACCTTTGTGTTAAAACAACGGTTAGAATCCTCAGGTATCAAAGTTTATGTTTTATAGCGTTTTTGGATGAAAAAAATCATTCTTTTAAGGCCAAAAATAGGTTTTGGAATCGGAGGGGCTGAGGCCCACGCAGCAAACGTAGCCTTAAAGCTTTTAGAACGAGGGTTTAAGGTAGGACTAATTGCCCATACCATATCTTTCCCAGAAGAGATCCTAAAAAATTTGGAGCTATATCAGGTAAAATGGAAAGGCTTTGGGTCAGTACCCAAACATCTTTTTTTTATCTATCAAGCCAAAAAAATCCTTGCCAATCTTTCTTCTTATAAACTCATAAGCTTTTTTCGCTATCCCTATCCTTCTGACCTCTTTATCCTTTGCGACCCTTTGATAGCCTTTTTACAGCAACAAAAAGCTTCAATTTTTAGACGTTTTAGCCTTAGATATAAAATCCTTCTAACCCTTGAAAAAAAAGCACTTATTAACGCAAAAAAGGTGGTTTCTCTTTTTTGTCTTGGCAAAGAGTTGATCAAACAGTTTTATCCAGAGGTCTACAGTAAAACTGTAGTTTGTCATAGGGGAATGGATTTTAAAAGATTTAACCCATCTTTGAAAAAGCTAAAAACAATTTATAGAAAAGAAAAAGGCTTTGACGAAAAAGATTTTTTGCTTCTTTTTGTGGGGTATGATGCCAAAAGGAAAGGGCTTTCTCTTTTGATGGAGGTTTTACCAGAGCTTCCCGAAAGGGTTAAGTTACTTGTTGTGGGGAGAGAAGGAGTCTCAACCAGAAGGGTGCGTTTTTTAGGTAAAATTCAAGAAGTAGAAAAATACTATGGTATGGCAGATCTTTTTGTTCTTCCTACGAGGTATGACCCTGGAGCCATGGCAACGCTTGAAGCTTTAGCTACGGGAACTCCTGTGGTTACCACTTTTTATGATGGGACAAGTGAGTTTGTTAAGGAGGGACTTAATGGATTTGTGGTAAACCGAACAAAAGAAGACTTAAGGCAAGCAATTTTAAAGGCCTTGAGCCTTAGGTTTGATCCAGAAAGGATTTCGCAAACTGTAAGTCATCTAACCTGGGATAGTTATGTGGACTGCCTTATTTCCCAACTGGAATAGTTTTAGGTTTTACTTTTTTTCTGAAGAAGCTAAAGGGGTTTTTAATCAGCTTAAAACAGCCCCCTTTTTGGCTAAACCTAATAAAATTACTCCGTCTCATCTAAACTTTTTGATATCTTTGGAATCTTCCGGAAAAATAGACTTTTTTCTTAAGGCGTTTATCCCCAGGTTTTTTAAAAAAAACAGGGTAAAAAGTTATTTAGAGGTAGTAAAATCCTTTAAAAAATTAGAGGTCCCTATAGTCGAACCGTTGTTTTTGTTTTGGAAAAGTCCTCAGGTTGCGTTTCTTAAAAAAGAGACCTTTTACGGAGGAATTGTTTTCCCCTACCTTCCAAAAGGCTTTTTAGGTTTTAAGGACTTCTTAGGAAGAGAAGGACTTTTAGAAGATTTGGTCAGGTTTTTGTTTGGTCTTCATCAAAAGGGTGTTTTTATAAAAGATACTAAGTTTAATAATTTCTATCATACAAATGAGGAAGGGTTTAAGATTTTTGACCTTGACGGGGTAAGGGTGTATAAAACCCCACTCGATAAAAAGCTCCGTCTAAAAGACCTATCAGCCCTTGCTATGACTTTAGAATGGAGTGGTATGAAAGGGGCAACAAAACGCATTTGGGAGGTTTATGCAAGCCTTTATTCAGGGTTAATCCCAAAAGACTTTTGGTTTTTTAGTAAACAGGTAGAAAAAAGAAGAAAAAAAAGAGAAAAACATTTTGCCCTAACCCGCAGCACAGTTTAACCCCAGGGTTAGATCAAAATACCTTGTCTGTCTACTGCTTCATTAATGCTGCTTCGTTAAAACCTTTTTCACTTCCTAAGACACACTTGAACTCTCCATCATCCTCTGCTAAAAGTGTATTAGCCAAAAACTCTTTCTTACCCCTACTGTCAGCCAAATAAACACACCTACTTCACCTTGTTTTTCAAGTATCCCAAAAAATTATCAAAAAATTACAAAATTTTACAAAAATCTACAGTTAAGCCATCTTTAAATCTTCAAAAAATCAAAACATTTTTCTGGCATTAAATTTGAATATCTACTATAAGACCATCGATTGAAGAGTTCAAAGGAGATGAGGATGTTTAAGTTTTTAGTTAGCTGGAGAATGGGTAAAGATTTAAACAAAAATGGGAAAAAGTCTTACAACAATCATTTTATGAAAGAGATAATAAGAAACGCCTTAAACCTTGTGGAACTTGCGCCTTTAATCAATAAAGAATCAGAAATTCTTAATGAAGTTACCAAAGAACTTAACCTTGAGATTAAAAGCATTAAAAAGGAAGTTAACTCTTTAAAAGAAACAGCCAGCCAAATTTCTTTTTCCTCTATGGAAAACTTAAAAAGGGTGGGTATAGTTAATGAAAACGTGGAACACATAAAAAGAAGTTTTAAAGATACAGAACAGAGCATGCTTTTTGTTAAAAAAGCTGTAGATGAGCTTGTTGAGGCCACTAAAGAAATATATAATACCGTTGAGATTATATCCACTCTTACCAAAACCATAAACAAGATTGCTGATAAAACCAAAATTTTAGCTCTAAATGCTTCTATAGAAGCTGTAAGAGCAGGACAAAATGGTAAGGGATTTGCGGTAATAGCTCAAGAGGTGAGAGAGTTAGCCCAGGCAACCACAGAAGCTACCAAAGATGTTACCATAAAAGCAAAAGAAGTTTTTGGCACCATAGAAAAAATAAAAGAAAAAATGTGCGCCATAGACCATCAAGTTCAAAGAACCTACAACCTTGTTTGTTTAAACCGAGAAAAGTTAGAAGAAATTAATCAACCTATTAAAGAATTAAATCTTAATGCAGAAAGTCTAAGTGAAGTTTCAGCTAACCTTGACGGAACCACAGCTACTCTTTCTAATACCATCTCCAAACTCTCTGAGCTTATCGAAAAAACCACTCATTCGTCTTCAACATTAAAAACCTATTCAGAAAGGCTACACTCCTTATCAGAAGAGCAAATTTTAACAGTTGGAAAGGCCAGGGTTGACCTCTACGACTATGCAAAAGAAATAATTCAAGAAGCTGCTTCTTCGTTTGAGCTAAGGTCTATGCATAGACCTACCATGGAAAACTATCTAAAGAGATTGATACAACAACATGAAATATTTGAACTTCTTTACATCACAAACGACCAGGGCATCCAGATTACAGACAACATTGCTCGTTGGGATTTCAGAGCAGCCTATGGTTCAACAGGATATGGAGAAAACTGGTCAAGTAGACCATGGTTTATAAACGTAAAGGAAAGCCTTGATACCTATATTTCAGATATCTATGTCTCCTTAGCCACCAATTCTTATTGTCTTACCATTTCCTGTCCTATCTTCGACGATAAACACAGACTGATAGGGGTGCTTGGTGCAGATTTAGATCTAAAGAAGGTTATAGAAGGTGATAGATCATTAACTCAAAAAATAAATGGCCTGGATAAAGTTGATACAAAAACCCTCTCTTAAAGATGTCTAACTAATATCCATTTTGAGCTTCTAAAATAGATTTCTATCTCCAGTTTTACCCATAACTACTAAAAGGACCCATCCCTTTTTTACACTCACCCCCCTTTTAAACCTTGACTTTTTGTGAAAATTGATTATTTATTATAACAAATAATGTTATTTAACGTTAACTATGATAACATTAAAAAGTTTTCTTAAAGAATCATTTCCTACAATTTATCACATTTCTGTTACTGGAAAATGCAACGCAAGCTGTGAAGGCTGTTTAAACGGGTTAATCTATGGTGAAAGGAGGGCTTTTGCCTCTTCTTGGGAGGAAGATCCAGAAAAAACCTTTCAGGCGATAAACTGGCTATTAGATCAAACAAACGGAAATCCTGTCTTTATAGCCTTTTATGGAGGAGAACCTCTTCTTGTTTTTGAAAAAGTCCAAGATATTTTTTACAGAATAAAAAATTATTATCCACAGAAAAACCTAAAGTTTTTTCTTTACACTAACGGAAATCTCCTTAGAAAAGCTGTAGAAAAGGACCCAGAGTTTTTCAGCCAGTTAGAATTATTGATCATCTCTATCGATGGAACAAAAGTTCAGCACGAAAGGGTAAGGAAAGGGACCTCATTAGACCAGATTGAAGCAAGTTTGGAGTTTTTAAAATCTCACTGCCCCACAAAAGTCCTTATGTGGTCTACCTTAAGAGAAGAAATGAGCTTTAGAGACTGCTTAGAGGAGTTTTTTAACCTTTATCAAAGGGGGCTGGTTGACTTTTTCTTTTGGCATTTGATAGAAAAAGATTGTCCTATAAGAGATTTCTCTGGTTTTAGAGAAGGTTACTTAAAAGACCTGACTTATCTTTTTGAAAGATTTGTGGCTGAGCTTTTTAAAGGAAAAATCCTTCCAGTACTACCGTTGGCTGAGTTGTTTTTCTTTTTATTAAAAGATATCAGAAGAGGCCAAACTGGGTGTGGAGTAGAAAAAATGAGAAGTTTTGATGTTCTTGCGGGGAAAATTCTCCCGTGCGTAGACATGGGAGAAGAATTGATTTTAGCTGATTTTCGCAAAGATGAAATTAAAAATCTCGATTTATCAAAATTGCAGGACAAACTTTTATCCTTAGTTTCTTATAAGGACTGGTTAGGCTGTAACACCTGTGAGGCAGAGTTTTTCTGTGGTGGAAGATGCCCTGTACTTATTAAAACCTCACCTGAAAGAGCGATGCAATACTGTGTTCTTATTAAAGATCTGGTTAGTCTGGCCCAAACCTTTTTACCTGAAGTCAAAAAAGCCCTAAAGGCCCACAACCTCTCAGAAGAAAACCTTTATTATCCCTATGGCTACCTTAACCTTCTTACAGACGTAATCCCTTAACATTAGAATATCTTCTGTTCACCTCAATCAGTTAGCCAAGCTGTGTTAGATCAGAAATATATGTCCTTGAAATGTTGGTTAGTTAGATCATTTTTCTGTCCCTGAAAAAGATTTCCCCTTCATTTTACCTCCGAATAATTGGGTAAGCAATTCATCAAGTTTCCTTTTTAATTCTACCAGGTAGAACTTATTATAATGTTCCTTTAAAGCTTCTCTTACTTCCTCGGGCACTAATGAACTCTCCATGATTCTCTGGTAAGGGCTCTTTCCTACCTCATAAATCTGGTTCACCAAATTAACTTCATCCTCGGTATCATACCTCCAATACCCTACAAGCTTCCTAACCTTATCCCCTCCTCTTTCCTCCCTATGCGCATTATACCCTAACTCCACTTGAGCATACTTTCCAAAATCAGCTAAAATCGAAACTTTATGATAGATGAAGGCTTGAACTTTATATTTTCTCTTAAGACTTGAGTTCTCAAATTTCCTAAGGATTCTTTTTAGAGTTCCAAGGGAAATAGTTTTAGTTTTGTTAATAACATTAGTAAAATAATATTTTAAAAGTCCTTCTTTGAGTAAGAAGTCAATGGTGAGAAGGAGAACAGGATGAAGTCTTTCGGAAAAGGGACAAAGAAGGATTTCCCAGTAAATTTTAATGAGTTCTTGGTGGAGGATTATGGTATTTGGAAGCGTTTTTAGCGGTTTCTCTTGAGAGTTGAGTGAGGTTGCAAAATTGTGATAGAATTTAAAACTTTAACTTTTTTGATTTAGCTTGGTTGTATTGAGAGGCTAATTTTTCAACTAACTTTTCCTCCCTGTGCCTTAAAATTTTAGGTATCAGGGAGGAAATTTTAATTTCAGGGGCAGATTTTTGGTCTAACAACCCTTATTTCAAGGACATTTTTATGATCTAATGCGAACACTTGACATTTTAGATTTGAGTAAGTATTATTTAAATTAATTGAATTTGAAAATCAAATAAGCTAAATGGAGTTTGTTTCATGTTAGAAGAGGTGGAAAGTTTTCGTAGGTTCATCAAGTCTAAGGGATTAAAATATACTCCAGAGAGAGAAGAGATATTTAAAGAAGTGTTAAGTTGTTCGGGTCATTTTGATGTGGAAGATATCTATCTTAGTTTAAAGAATAAAGGGCATAAAATTTCTAAGGCCTCAGTTTACAGAACCATTCCTCTTTTGATAGAAGGGGGTTATATTCAAGAAGTTTACAGACAAAGTGGTCGTTCTTATTATGAAGTAACCTTGAAAAAAAAGCCTCATTTACATTTTATCTGTATAAAGTGTAACCAGGTAGAAGAGCTGGTAGAAAATAAATTGGAGGAGCTTTTACAAAAGGAAATGAAAAAGATTTCTTTTTCCCCTCTGACCTACCATCTTGAAATTTTCGGGGTATGTAGTCGTTGTAGGTATAAGGAATAGAGGAGGGATTTTTTTCTTATGTTATTGGTAGAGGCTAAATGTGGTGATAAGGTAAAGATAGAGGATTTTTTAGGAGAAGATGCTATAATAAAAAAAATTGAGGCAATGGGATTAAGAAAAGGAGATGTGTTTGAGGTGTTAAGGGTCTGGGGGAGGAATTTTTTACTTAAAAACGATACGTCCAGAGTGGTTATAAGTTTTGACATAGCTAAGAATATAGTGGTAGATCTTTTAGGTAAAGTAGTTAAGCCCGAATGTGAATGTAAGCCTTGTAAGAAAAAAAGACATAGGTGGGGTTGGTTTTGATGGAAAAACGTCAATTTACCCGCATTCCAATTCCAATAGATGTGGAGTTTCTGGTAGGAAACAGAAGTTACACAGCAAAGATTAAAGACATAAGTTATGGAGGAGTATTCTTAGAAAGTGATTTTTGGCCTGAACTGAATCAAGAAGTAGTATTGGTATTGTTTTTAAGCCCTGAAGTAAAAATTTTTATCAAAGGAATAGTTGTTAGGACAGTTCCAGGGCAAGGTTTTGGTATAAAGTTTACTTATATTTCTCCAGAAAGTTTCGAGCATCTTAAAAATTTGATTTATTACAATCTTCCTTCTGAAGATAAAGCGTTTAAGGAACTAAGAAGGTTTTTAGGGAAAGCTCATCCTTTAGTGCAGAGTGTCATTGAAATCTGTATAAAAGCCAAGAGGGATGCTCTTTTAGAATTTATTTTGGAAAGGGCCTTTCTTTATTCTCCAGATAAGCCTTTTGTTTTAGCAAGCGGAAAAGAAAGTCCTTATTATTTAGACTGCAGGAAGGTTACCCTTTATTCTAAGAGCTTTGAGTTAATAGGGTGTGCCTTTTGGCAAGAAATAAGGTTTCTTGGAGTTGATGGAGTTGCAGGTATGAGTATAGGGGCTGACCCTATAGTTTGTGCCATCCTCTCTAAGGCACAGGAAGAAGACTATCCTTTAGAAGGGCTTTTGATCAGGAAGGAACCTAAAAAATATGGAACCTCTAAACAAATAGAGGGAAATGTTTCGCCTGGTATGGAGGTTGTTTTGGTAGAAGATGTGGTTACTACCGGAGGGTCTGTAATAAAGGCTATAGAGGTCTTGGAAAGGGAAGGTATCAAGATAGTAAAGGTTATGGCGTTGGTTGACCGAGAAGAAGGGGGTAAAGAAAGGATACAAGAAAGAGGATATGAATTTATGTCGATTTTTACCTTCTCTGAAATCACTAAGGCTTATGAAAGAAAAATGCAGGGGGGAAATTTATGAAGATAAAATCCTTATTAGGATTTTTTTTAATTTGGGTGGTGCTTTTAGGTTTTTATGGTTGTAAAGGAGGAGGGGAAAAGCCTTCTAAGCCCTCTAAATTCATTAACGGAGCAGGGGCAAGTTTCCCTTACATTCTTTATGCTAACTGGGCGAACGAATACTATAAGCTTACGGGCGTAAAAATAAATTATCAGTCTATAGGTTCTGGAGGGGGTATAAGACAGATTATCGAAAAAACCGTTGATTTTGGCGCTACTGACAAGCCTTTAACTCCTAAAGAGGTGGAAGAAAACAAACTTATTCAATTTCCTACGGTTATTGGAGGGGTGGTTCCAGTAGTGAATATTCCGGATATTAAAGAAAAAAGTCTGGTTTTAGATGGAAAGACTTTATGCTATATCTTTTTAGGTAAGATTAAAAAGTTTAACGATCCAGAGATAAAGAAACTTAACCCTGATTTGGTTTTGCCAGATAAAGAAATTTTAGTGGTTTATAGGGCTGATGGGTCAGGTACTACAGCCATATTTACCCATTATCTTTCTCAGGTATGTACTGAATGGAAGAAGGAGGTAGGTACAGGCACTTCTGTAAGCTGGAAAACGGGAGTAGGTGCTAAAGGAAATGAAGGAGTTTCTAACTATGTAAAAAAGACCCCTTATACGATTGGATACATAGAGTATGCTTATGCTCTACAGAATAAACTTTCTATGGTAAGTTTAAAAAATGCCTCAGGGGCTGTAGTTGCCCCTTCTGAAGAATCCTTTAAAGAAGCGGCTAAGTCTGCAGACTTAGACCCAAAGAAACATTTTTATGCTTGGATTACCAATGCACCCGGAGAAAAAGCCTGGCCTATTACAGGATTAACCTATATCCTTTTATCTAAAGATAAAGAAGAGGTTAATAAGGAGGTGGTTAAATTCTTTGAGTGGGCCTTTAAACAGGGCGATGCTATAGCAGTGAGGCTTGCTTATGTTCCTCTTCCAGAAGAAATAAAAACTAAAATTTATAAATACTGGGAGGAAAACAGGGTAAAACCATAAAATTTTGATTTTATGTTCTGGTTTCTTTTAATTTTTTTTACTGTATTTTCTCTGATCTATCTCTATCTTTATCTTACTAAGATTAGGCCCTTAGTTAAAAGGCGTAATCTCCGTAAATTTATTGTTACTGTTTTTATACTCCTTGTATTTTCTCCTGTTTTTATAAGGTATACTGACCAACATTTACCTCCTCTATTTTCAAAGTGGTTGGCTTTTTTAGTGCTTATATGGATCGGTTTTGTGCTTTATCTTTGCGTTTTTTGTGTAGTTTTTGACTTAATAAAGCTCGTTTTTCGCTGGAAAACCCTTACTTCAAAAAAGATTTTGTTAGGTGCCGTTTTCTTAGCCGTTGGTTTTTCTGTGTATAGTTATTATGAAACCCTTGGTTTAGAGGTGATACGACTTCAGATAAGGACTGATAAGCTTCCTCCTCAAGTAAGTCGGGTTAAGATCATGCAGATCTCTGACCTTCATTTAGGGCCTGTTTTAGGTCAAGAAAAGATTGAACTAGTTAAAAAAGTCTGGGAAAAGGAAAAACCGGATTTGATAGTAAATACTGGAGACCTGGTTGATGGAAACATGAGAAAAAAAGACCATCTGGCAGAAGAACTTGCTAAAATCACCGCACCTCTTGGGAAATATGCGGTGATGGGAAATCATGAATACTACAGAGGCTGGAAACAGGCTTTAGAGTTTATAGAAAAGTCAGGGTTTAAGGTATTAAAAGACGAAACAGAGGTAATAGCAGGTTTTTTGGTTTTGGTCGGACTTGACGATAGAGATTGTCGTTATTATAAAGCCTGTAGTCCAGGTTTTGATGAAAACACTTTTTTGTGTAAAATCCCTCGAGATAAGTTTGTGTTAGTTTTAAAACATCAACCGGTGGTTCAAAAAGAAACCATCGGATGTTTTAACCTTATGCTTTCTGGTCATACCCACGGAGGACTCTATAAAGGGATAGGCTCTTTTTTAGTTAGACTTTTATACGAAACCGATAGGGGATTAAAATATTTGGGAAAGGGGTCTTATCTTTTTGTATCAAAAGGGGTTGGGACCGGAGGCCCTCCTATGAGGTTTTTAACTCCTCCTGATGTGGTTATCATAGAACTGATAAACATAAAAAATGAAAAGCAGCCTGAAGGTAGAGCAGTTCTTTTACGAGAAAGATATAAAATGTGAGGGTAAAAAGGATGGAAAAAACATTTAAGCCAAGGCTTATTGCCTGGGAACTTACCAGAAGTTGTAATTTAGATTGTGTGCATTGTAGGGCAGCAGCCTCTAAAGGTCCTTATGCAAATGAACTTACCACAGAAGAGATTTTCAGAATACTTGAAGAAATAAAAGAGGTGGCAGAGCCTATCATCATCCTTACAGGCGGAGAACCTTTATTAAGAAAAGACCTTTTTCAGATAGCTAAAAGGTGTATAGATTTAGGGTTTAAACCGGTGCTTGCTACCAACGGTACTCTTATAACCAAGGAAGTAGCCCAACAAATTAAAGAAACAGGCATTTCCAGGGTTAGTATCAGCCTTGATGGAAGTACCCCGGAAAGCCATGATAATTTTAGAAAAGTTCCAGGGGCATTTGAAGGGGCTTTAAAAGGGATAGAAAACTTAAAAAAAGTGGGGGTTCCTTTCCAAATAAACACCACGATTACCCCACAAAATTTAGAAGAACTCCCTAAGGTACATGAACTTGCAAAATCCTTAGGTGCGGTGGCACATCATATCTTTTTGTTGGTCCCAGTAGGAAGAGGAAAGGAACTTTCCACAGGTGGTATTAATGCAGAGAAGTATGAAGAGATTTTAGGGTGGTTTTACGAACAAAGAGATAAGTGTAACCTTCAGCTTAAAGCTACCTGTGCCCCTACTTATTATCGAATTTTAAGACAAAGGGCTAAAAAAGAGGGAAAGGACGTAACGGTTGAAAACTTTGGACTTGATGCCATGACCAGAGGTTGTCTTGCTGGTACAGGATTTTGTTTTATTTCTCATGTAGGGATAGTACAAACTTGTGGATACTTAGAGGTGCCTTGTGGTAACCTTAGAGAACAGACGTTTAAGGAGGTTTGGGAAAATTCAGAGGTATTTAATAATCTTAGAGATTTTTCTAAGTACAAGGGAAAATGCGGAAGATGTGAATACATAAGGGTTTGTGGAGGTTGCCGTGCCAGGGCCTATGAAGCTACAGGTGATTATTTAGAAGAAGAACCCCTATGCCCTTACACCCCGATTAAATCAAACAAAACCTTAGCTAAGTAAGCCTTAGAAACCTCTTTAAATTCAAGTTTGTCTTTGGGGGTGAAAACGATAAAGTCAGAGGATTCGGCAGACAAGGTGCTTATGGGATTGGCTACGATAAAATCGAAGTTCTTTTCTTTTTTCTTGAGAAGGGCGTATTTTTCTAAATTTTCTGGAGTTTCCAAGGCAAAGCCTATCGTTATCTGGTCTGGTTGTTTTTGAGAAGAAAGAGTTTTGGCTATGTCTTCTGTTAGCTCTAAGTCTAAGGTTAGGATTTCTTGTTTTTTTATTTTACCACTGAAGGCTTGTTTTGGTCTAAAATCACATGGAGCAGCTGCAAAAATTGCCAAATTACACTTAGGAAAAAGTGTTTTAGCTACTTCTAACATTTCTTTGGTGGTAGATACTGAAAAAACCTTAGGATAAGGTATTCCCAAAAAATCGTTTATCCTTGGAAAGATACCTGGAAGTTCTTTCCCACCCCAGATAAGATATACCTCAGCCCCCCGATAATAGGCCTCTTTAGCCAGTAAAAAGGCCATTTTCCCAGAGGAATCGTTGGTGATAAACCTAACCTCGTCTATGTACTCTCTGGTAGGCCCACCGGTAATCAAAACCTTTTGCCCTAACATATCTTTTTTTACAAAATGGGCTTGAAGGGTTTCAAAGATTTCCTCTACCTCTGGTAATCTGCCTTTACCTGTGGTATTGCAAGCAAGAGCCCCAGATGCAGGTTCATAAACCCTGTATCCCCATGATTTTAAGGTTTCTACATTCCTCTGGGTAGCAGGATGCTCCCACATGTTCGTATTCATAGAAGGAAAAATGTATACAGGAGTTTTGGTAGCTAAAAGTGTAGAAAGTAAAAGCTCATCTGCCTGACCTGAGGCAAGTTTAGCCATAAAAGAGGCCGTAGCAGGTGCTATTATTACAACGTCAGGAAACTTGGCAAGGTCTATATGCAAAATTTCTCCTGTTGGTTTAAAAAAATCTTCGTCAGTATAAGCTTTTTCTCCAGAGAGACTTGCAAAAAGTAAAGGAGTAACAAACTTTTCAGCACCTTTAGAAAGGATAACTTTAACGTTGGCTCCAGAATTTTTAAGCTTTCTTATAAGCTCACAGACCTTATAGACAGCTATTCCACCTGTGAGCCCTACAAGTATATTCCTCCCTTTAAGACCATTAGCTACCAATTTTTTTCTCCTTTAAAGCTTAAAACTAATTTTTATTAAAAATGATTACGATTCTTAATTCAGTAGAAAAATAACCTTCAGACACAGAGATAAAGGCATGCCCTTCTGGGCGTTTGTAAGCTACAAAGGTAATCTTAGAGGTAAAACTTCCCACCTCTTCCCAACCGTTGTTTTTCATCTGAACTCTATAAAACTCTAACAAAGAATTGGCTTTGTAGTTTCCTTTAAAAACCAACATCCCGGTAATTATTTTGTCTGTTTTTAAAAGGGCACTTTGTTCTCCCTGATAACTAAGGTCTTTTAACACAGGAATAAACGGAACAGGATAATACACAAGATCTGGGTTATTACCTGTTACGTTTACTTCTTTAGTAACATCTATAACCTCTTGAGCAGAAAGATCCTTAAGGTTAACCATTAGACAAAGAACTGTAAACACCATAAGTAATCTTACCATCTTTTTCATTTTTGCCTCCGATAAAAAAGTTTTGGCTCATAAAAATATTATAAAGATAATTTAAGGTTTGTCAAAGTAAATAAGATGACTTACCTTTCATCTTTTAGAAAAGCTTTTTGTATGTGTGACAGTTTAAATTTGGAATCAAGTAGGCCCTTTTTATTTTAGGAGTCACAACAGAAAAATTTTAGCGTATTAGCTCAAAAATATATGTCTCTAAATGTTGGTTAGTTAAATCATTTTTCTATCCCTGAAAAATTTTCCCCTTCATTTTACCTCCTGGCAAAAACCACTTCCTCTAATTAAGTCTGCTTTATACGAATTGAAGCAAATGTTTTTAAAGAAATTTTATAAGGAGACACAATTCTCTTGACAAGTGTCTTGCACTAAATTAGAGAATATTTTAAAAGAATTAAAAACAGAAATTGAAAAATTCTTTGAAAAAAATGGTAATTAAGAAAGCTTTAAAATGGCTAACAAAAAATAATTGTATCTACAGAGACAGGCTCAAGTAGTCTATTCATTATTCAATCTTTTCATCTTCTATTTCTAAGCCCAGTTGATTTATTGCTTCTTTTATTTTGTCTTCATATTCTGTTTTAAGGATTTCTCCATTCTTGGCTGATATTTCTATCTTTATTTCAACATTAGAGAATTTTTGCTTAATAAAGTTGATTGTTTTTACTACATCTGATAGTTTTCCACTGGAAATAGAAAGTTTTAAAGAAAGTTGACGATACTTGAGTAGAGTAGTTGACGGCTCTATTATTACTATATGAGATGAGCTTGGCTCTTTTACTTTCTCTGCACCTTTTCCTGGAGTTTCTGGTTGATCATAAATCGGTTCTGGTTTGTATTCATTTTTTTCAACTTCACAAAGCTCTTTTTTAATTAAGACCTCTGTCTCTTCAAAATAAGGCTCCCCATCTGTTTTATAATACTTACATTCTATCTTTCCGTCTTCTAAATACCCAAGGCCAAATTCACCTAATCTTATTCCTTCTTTAATTGCCCTTGCTAATACCTCTTTATTCTTTATTCTTAATTCTCCTGGAATTTTATAAAATGAATCAAGTATGTTTTTTGTTTGGACATAATCTTTTATTTTCAAGTATTTTTCTTTCAATAGACGAGGACTTATTTTTTCAAGAATTTTACCCTCCTCTTTTAACCTGGTATAGATTTCATCCGTATATTCTTTTTTTCCTATATATGTAGGAGCTCCCAAATCTATTCTTTCTGGCTCATCTTTATTCGGTAAGAATACAATTCTGTATACTGACTTAATTCTCTCTTTTATACCTTCATTAAGGGTTTTGATATTTTCTTTTACTCTTTCTTTTTGGTCTGGTGTGAGCTCAAGATTTTTATCCTTCTCTATTTCTTCCCAGGCTAATTTCTTTCTTAACATATCCAAAATCTTACTTTTTTCTCCCTCCAGAGGACAAAGAAAAATCATAGTATTTCGGTAAACTCGTGGTCTCTCTCCATATGTTTCTATGAATTCTTTGATCATTGTTGGATTATTGCTTTCCATGATAATAAGCTTAAGTTTTTCTGAGTCTGGTATGTCCCTTGTATGTTTTGGGCAAATATATATATCAAAGTGTTCAGATTTTTTAAATACCTGCTTTAACAAATGTTCTTCCTCTTCAATTAATCTTGCTTCACTTATCCCGTCCATCTTGATAAGAAGAATGCGATTAAGGTTCGGCTTATTTGTGAAAAGATATATGCTTTCGGAGTCAGAAAGGTAGAAAAGAGTATTTCTTAACTTTTCTAAAGCTTCAACAATTATGCTACTTTGAAATTCTGGTCTTGCACAGGAAAGCTTAATTTCACTAAGAGTTGCGCCCTTTTCTGGTCCACCTGAAAAAGAATACATGAAAATGGTTGTTGCAATTTTTGTGCCCAATCTAAAGGATAAATAGGATAATCCAAGAGAGGCGTCTACTTTTTTAGCTCCAGAGTTTGAAGAAGTAATGTCAGCTGCTATTACGCTATCATATTCAGACCCAATATGTTTAATAAGCTCTCTTCTAATTTCTTCGTTGGATAGATCAATGTCCCCAAGGCTGATAAAAGGTAAGTTTGAATCTTTTAAAGACTTAACAACAAGGGCAAGGAGCCTTAAAACTCCTCTTGTTCTCTGAAAGGTTGGGAAAGAGCCCCATCTTTTGTATAAAACATCAATAACCTCTGGTTGAAAAGGATAGCTGGCCTTAAATCTTTGCTTGTATAAAACTTTGTCCATTTTTAAAAAGCCTTCTCTTTCTGCATAATCAGTAAACTCCTGGATTATTTCTTCAGCTAAGCTCTCATCAACATACTTAAAAAGTCTTTTTCTTATTACATGGGCAACCTCTTCGTCTTCAATCGGTGTAAGAACCTTTTCCATCCTTCCAACAAATTTTTGAAGTTGTTGAAATCTTTTTTCTCCTTTTTCATCAAAATGTTCAAGCAGACTAGAAGGTAAAGTAAAAACTAATACAGCATTAGATAATGTTGACAAAGTCTCAGTAAGCTCTTGTATAAAACACAGGGTTTGATCTCCTAAAGTAGTATTCCCAACCTTAACTCCATCAGCTTTGATAGTATATGCAAGAATTTCATCCATAAGGATTAATAAAGGTTGATGATTTTCTAATACTTTTCTTAACTTCTCTTTACCAGGTGATATATTACCCTTTAAAATATCAACTTTACCTGTCAGTTGTCTTTCTATTTCTTCCCACAAGAAAGTGTCTCTTGGGTCAAATGCAGTTCCGCTGAGAACAACTACCTTAGCGTTGAATTCTGTCTTTGCTTTGTGGTATAAAGCTATCAAAGAATGGGTTTTTCCACCGCCGAAAGGTGTCTGAAGCTGTATAACCGAGTCCCCACCCCTTCCTTCAAGCCTTTTCCTTACCACATCAATTAAGTAAGACATTCCTTTTGTCAAAAAGGTCTTCCTAAAAAACTCTCTTGGGTCTTGATATTCGGCTGGAGCAGATCCTTTATAGACTTGCCATAGGTCAGCGGCAAATACATCCATCGTAAGTTTCTCTTTTAAGATATCATCATGAGGTACAGCAACTGTAGTAAAAGGTCTCATTTATAACAACCTCCCTTGTTTGTCCTTTATATCTTTTATTTCCAATATAAGCCTATCTTTCCCTGATAAAAAGCCATCAAGAAGCTTCTTTTCTTTGCTGTCGTTTGGTAAAGTTTCGGATACAGCTTGAGCAACTCGGTAAAAGGCATCATTCTCACCATATCCAGTCTCTTTAAGTACCCTCTTCATCTCATCTCGTCTTCCTTTAGACCAGTGGAGCAAAACTTGATGCAAAACATCTATCAAATCTTTTTCTCTCATGTTTTCAATGTCTTCTAATCTTCTGTCTTGTGGACCAAGAACCTTTATGTAGTTTCTATCCCTTTTGATGAAGCTTCTATTCCATACTCTTTCTAAATGAACGCCTATGCTTTGGGCAAGCTTTCTTGCCTCGTCAAACTCAACCTTAGCTTCCCTAAAAGACCATCTCCAAAGGATGTAAAACTTAGTCAAAGCTGAAAGCTCTCCAGCAATGCCATTGTGTAAAATCTGCTTTATTGCATACTCGGTTACCACCTCTCGCACAAACTCAAGAAGCTTATCTGCCCTTATCACATTTCCTTCGTAATCCATAACTTTTTTATACCTGCCAAAAACTTCTATGGCTGACCCTATGCAGGCAATAAAAAAATCTGGTCCAGCAATACCTTCTTCCCAAAGGAGGTTGTTAAAAATCCTTTCTCTTATCTCCTTTTTCACATCGCTAAACCATCCAATATCTTCCCTTTCCATCTTCCTACAAACTATGTAGATGGATGAAGCAAGGGCGGCAGAATCTTTAGCTATTAATCTGGTTTTCATCTCAGTATCAATAGGCCAGCTTGCCGTAGGCACTAACCCTGAGTCTAAAAGGGAGTTTATCATTGTTTCCCAACCAGAAGTTGACTTGTGGGTGTAAACAATTACCGCTATACCGTTTGGCTTTAAAACCCGGTAAATTTCCTGGAAGGCTCTTTTGAGCATAGTTTCAAAAAATTCTTTTGCTTTTGCTTCTCCTCCATGTCTTACCGGATTTGCTACAATTTCTTTACTCTTAGGAACCAATGGGGTAGAAAATAATTCTGGGTATAGATCTCCTATACTCCTTTTTAGCCAAACATAAAAGAAGTCAGAAAGTTCTGCATAATTGATATTATCATAATAGGGCGGGTCGGTGAAGACGGCGTCAAAGTAGTTATCTGGATAAGGTAGTTCTGTTGCTGAGGCTTGAAGGACTGTGGGGATTATGATTTTCTTCATCCTTTCTCCTTTTTTAGAGTTTGTTCTAACTGTTCCTTAAGCTCAGGTAAGTCTTCTTTTATAATTTTCCAAACAATACGATAATCTATAGTAAAGTAGCCATGGATCATTCTGTTTCGCATTGCTATTATCTTACCCCAAGGGATATGGTTGTATTTTTGTTGTATATCTTTAGGGATTTTGCTTGAGGCTTCTCCTATTATTTCAAGATTTCTTACTACAGCATCCTTAGTTTGTTCTGCCTTTTCAAAAAGCTCGTAATCCATTCCTTCAGTATACCTTTCAATCTTATTGATACTTTCTAAAATGTCTAAGATTAATAGTTTCCAATCCCTATTAGGTTTAGACATAGACAATATTGTCCTTTACTTTTTCCCAAAGCAAAGGTTTCTGTTTAAGTGCGCTTAGTGTTAAAACATCTACTTTTGTTCCAAAAAGATTTTCAATGTAGTCCCAAAATTCATAAAAATCTAATCCAACTGGTCTATCAAGTTCTACGATAATATCTATATCGCTTGTTTCCTTTTGTTCTCCTCTTGCATAGGACCCAAAGATGCCAACTATTACTACTCCATATTTTTCTCTTATTTCTGATTTATGCTCCGCAAGTATTCTCTTTATTTCTTCAATTGTTTTCATTTTTTATAACCTCAAGAGTGCCCTTCTTTTAAGGCTTCATAAGTGACAGTTCCATAAAAGTTCTTGTAAAACTCAAGATCCTTAACTGATTTTATTATCACATCACAAGGAATTAAGTAATAGGAAAGCCTTTCGGTAATTTCTTTAAATAATTTCTGTTTGGTTTCTTTAGCAACAGGTTGTTTTACAACAACAAGAATATCCCAATCGCTGTCTTTTCTTTGGGTGCCCCTTGCTCTTGACCCAAAAAGAATTATCTTTTCCCCTTCCAAGTTGTATGCTTTTAATGTCTCATTGATGACCTCTTTTATTATATCTTCTGCCATATCTTCGGTTACAAGCTCTTGATTAAAGGTTTTCCTATAAAGCTTTCTGGCAAGGTAAGAATACTGCGGGAATTCCTTTATGAACTGCAGATAAAGGTTTCTAACGCAATATTCGCATCCCCCATCAGCGGTAAGCATTATCTCTAAAACCTTTTTTGCGGTCTCTTTATCCATCATTCCTCAGTCTCCACCGGTGGGATTTGGGTGAGGTGGGAGAGGACGTAAATAATCCAACTTATAGCAGATTCCCAGTCAGCATTACCACCAAAAGGATTGACTTCCGAATAATCCCATGTCATAGCTAGAGCTTGTCTACCCATACCTGGATTTACTAATTCCCTGGTGTTATGCCAATATCCAAAAGTGGTAGCATAAATTGCCAACCTGTTTACTCCCAAGCCCAAATAACTCACAACCGCCTTAGCGTAATCTTTATCGTATCCCTCTTCTATCATTTTATTATACACAAGACGGACCTTTTCAGTAAAGGTAATCAGCGCTAACTTTTGGCGGGAGTTGAAAAGGTCGCCCCATCTACTCATCCCATATAGCCACATTGTTCTCGGCTTTAATGAATTTGGATCAATTTCTTCATCCGGCACAGGGTCAATTCCCCACTCTTCCCAGAGCTTTTCCCTCTTTTCCTCCAAATATTCTTCCGCTTTTCTATAAAATTCGACATCTCTTTTAGTTGCTAACCTGTAGGCTTTGCCTTGAGGTCTACTTAAGACAACGGCTACCATCCTTTGCCCAGCCTTCCCTTCTTGAAAAAGCCTTCTTACTTGCTTGTCATCAACCATGCCCCCGCAGACAGGGCAAACGGCGATGGCTCGAGAAACCGTCCCCTTTTCTGGCTCAAAGTTAAAGGGAACCTTCGGGCTAAATCCAGGGATAGAGCTCTCTACTACCTGCCATTCATCTCCGTTTTTCTTCACTATAGCAAACTCAACCCTTCCTTCATGAACAAAAGGATAGAGCGAAATCATCTTATTTTCCTTTCTTGCAAGCCAAAACTGGCGCATAAGCGGAGTTTCTGCTCCGCAAGAGGGGTTTTGACAAGGTATTGTCCTTGCCCAGATATAACCTGCTGGGACTGAGCCGTCCTCATCTGCAGGATAAAACTTTCCTATCTCCTCTCTTGCTTTCTCTAAAACCCACTCCCCCCATTTCCTGACATCCGCAATAAGCGGACTTTCTTCTTTTTCAAAATTGAACAAGCCTTCATCTTTTTTAACCTTGTTTTGTCTTCCATACCTTTGAGGATACTCAAGGGTGCATTTTAGAATAAGGACCGCAACGGGATTATACTCCACCGCATGGGTCTCTAACCCAAGCCTTAAGCACTCTAAGGGAATTGAGCCACCGCCAGAAAAGGGGTCTAACACGCGTAGAGGCTTCCCACCGTTTGTCTTAAGAATGTCTTCCCTTGCCTTTTGGATAAGGTCCTCTTTTAGAGAATTTTCCCATTTAGAAAGCTCAACGATGAATTTAGCCTTTTCCTTAGCTTCCTTTTCCGTTGATGGGTAAGGAATTAGGGCAGCATAAGTTGTTGCCCTTGATGAGGCAAGAGGACGCCTTGCCCACCAGATATGTAAGGTTGAAATATGCCCATGCCTTATGTTCTTCTCCCTTGCTGACTCTTCGCTAACCTCTTTTATAGGGAAGGTAACTTCAATAAAGCTCTTTTGCTCTTTCATCCTTATGCCCTCTCTCCTTTTTTCTTCCATTCTTCTAACGGAACAATAAACCTTACTACTTCTACCTTATCTTGAACTTTCAAATTCTCCGCAGGGTTGTTAATGATGTATAGAGTTGGATTGGTGATGGCGTTGCAAACTATGTAGAGCCAGTAGTTTTCTTTAAAGCGTTTTGCCTTAAGCCATTCGTTGACGGTTAATGCTACATCTCCCTCATCTTTTCTTGCCTTTACCTCAATGTATCTTATCTCATCTTTTCCTCTTGACCTAATGTCAAACCCAAGGTTTTCTTTTGACACATCTTCAGGCTCCCTTCCTTGACTTCTTTCGTATTCCATCGCAATTTCCATACCTATTCTTTCTATTTCCTCATCGCTAACCATTTGGTCTGTTTTTTTAGGTTTAACTAAGATTGCCCCTTTGAACTGAGGCCAAGTTATGGTCAAAGTTTTTTCCCTTTTTATTTCTTCTTTAAGCTCATCTAAAGCCTTTTGATAATATTTTTTTCTTTCTTCTTTGTTTTGGATAGCTAACCTTACCTCTTTTCCTTTATCCTCTCTTTCATACAGCACAACAAGTTCTTCATCTAGCTTATCGATGAGATATTCTAAAGATTTGATACCGTATTTTTCTTTTATTTCAGCTTGCCTTGTCCTTTCTTCTTCAATTTCTTTTTTATACTTCATTATTAGTTGTCGAGCAAAGTTTTTAGTATTCTCTTTTCTCGAATTAAGATTTTCTAAGTTTGGCACTTCAGTTGGATTATCTATTGGAATTAGGTCCCAGATAACCGCTGGGTTTATTTCGGTAAAGTTTTTTTCCATATCATCGTAGATGGCAAAGATCCTCTTTCCTGCTGTTTCTCCTTTTCCATCTTTTACTTCCCCTTCAAAGAACCAAATGATACCGTTATATTTTCCGTCTGGGTCTTCAAACATAGCTCCCTTTTGAAGATTGTTTAGAAAGGTTTGATGTACCCAATCTATAAGCGTTTCAAGAAGCGGATGCCCAAAGGAGATAAATTCTGCATCAGGATTTTTAAAGGCTTTATCCTTATCAAAGGTTGCCTTAGGATATTTGGCAAGAGTTATGTTTTGTTTCTGAGCTATGTTTTTTAGCTCAAAAGGAAGAGCCTCTAAGCTGATAAAACCATCTTTTCTGATATGATAGCTTCCTCCTGCTTTTGTGAACGCTTTCTTGAAAAATTCTTCTACATACTCAGGAATAAGCCTATTTTCTTTTGCCTTTTCAAAAAGTTCCTTTATCCTTGTATAATCTATAAACTTTGTAGCTAAACTTTCTCCCAAGGCTGACTTAACTTTCCTAATATATTCTTCATCAACTTCTATGTCTATTTCTTTTATGATTTCATCCAAAGTTTTTGCCTGCACTACAGCCTCTACGATCAATTGATACAGATTTTTCCCTAAGAAGACCTCACCTATTATGTCAAATACTCTATCGCTACCAAGTTTTTCTTTAATTTCTTCAAGCTTGTCGAAGAGTTTGGATAAAATTCTTCCCTCTATCGTGTCAATCGCTACAAGATTGAAGATAAATACATCTTTCTGTTGTCCATACCGGTGTATCCTTCCTATTCTTTGTTCAAGGCGGTTTGGGTTCCAAGGAATGTCGTAATTTATCATAAGATTGCAGAATTGAAGGTTTATACCTTCACCAGCTGCCTCTGTTGCTACCATAATTTGTGTTTTATCTCTGAACACTCTTTCTGCTTCCACTCTTTCTCTTAAATCCATTCCACCATGAATATAGTTGATAGAGTATCCCCACGATTTAATTTTGTTTACAAGATATTCTAAAGTGTCCTTAGATTCTGTAAAAATCAAAATTTTCTCGTTTCCGCCAACTTCTTTTAGCTTTCTAAACCCCTCTTCAATAGCCTTCTTTAATTCAGATAGTTTTACTTCCTTTTCTTCTGCTAATATTTCTTTAGCTTTTTCTATTAGTCTCTCAATTGTCCAAATCTCTCTTCTTAGCTCTTCTTTGTTTCTTGCTAAGCTAATTGTTTCCCATTTTTCTTCTATTTTCCATCTTTCTTTTTCCTGATAATCTTCTACTTCTTCAAAGTCTTCTAAATTAGTAAGTTTTTTATCAAGCTCAGGGCTTTTAAGCAGGTCTTCAAGACGGTTTTTTCTTCTCTCAAGGGATTTAAGGAGGGCATAAGTGCTTGAGGCCATTCTTCTCTGAAGTATTAGAAGGGCAAAACCAATGTTTCTCTTTTTATCAAGGGTCAAAGCTTTGTTGTATTGCTCAACGACATACTGAGAAAGCTCTTGGTAAAGCTCTCTTTCTTCGTCAGAAAGCGTGAACTTAATGGTTTTAGGATAGCGATTGGTAAATAACGGCTTGCCTTCAAAATCTCTTAGGTCTTCTTTAAGCCGTCTTATAAAAAGAGGGTTATCTTGGTCTCTTAAGGAGGCTTCAACCATCTCAGAAGTTGCAAAAAATCCAGGTTTAAGTAGGTCAAGAAGTAGGCGAAAATTCTCTGGGTCCCCTTTGTGAGGGGTTGCTGTAAGAAAGAGCAGATGGGTAGAGGTTTTTGAAAGGGTTTCCCCTAATTTATACCTTTGCGTTTTTTCAACTTTTTCACCGTATCTGTAGGCTGCCATTTTATGGGCTTCGTCAACGATGGTTAGGTCCCAATGAGAGGAAGCAAAAAGGGGTAAGATCTCTTCTTGTTTAGCAAAGTCCATAGAGGTTATGACTTGATTATTCCGAAGTAAAAAGTTATCTCCGTAGGAGGCGTTTAAAGTGTATCTATCAAAGACTACAAAGGTTTCTTTAAACCTTTCTTGCAATTCTCTTAACCATTGATCTTTTAGATGACCTGGGACAACGATGAGGATTCGCCTAGCAAGCCCTCTAAGCTTTAACTCTTTTATCACAAGACCAGCCATGATAGTCTTTCCTGCCCCGGGGTCGTCAGCAAGAAGAAACCTTATATGAGGAAGCTTTAGGATATAGCCATAGACAGCTTCAATCTGAAAGGGTAGGGGCTCGACTTTGGAGACGTTTACAGCAAGCAAGGGGTCAAAAAGGGAAGCATACCTAAACCGAAGAGCCTCAAGGGCTAAAAAGGCTTCAGAGCCCGGTTGAGTAAAACTTAACAAGAATTCTTTAGTTTTTATCTTTGGAAGGTCTGAAAAGGCGATGAAATCATCTACATGCTGACGGGAAATTATCGTTGAACCAACGATGCGGTATCCATCCTCTACCTCTTCTACTCTTTTGACTTCAACAGGCTCAGGCCAAAAGTCTCCTTCAATTATCGAGCCTTCTGTAAGCATGTAAGGGCAAATAAGGAGTAATGTTTCAATTCCTTATAGGTAGGCTCAAAACTGATAAAGCAGGGCAACGTGTTGTGTATATTAATATGTTTCAATTCCTTATAGGTAGGCTCAAAACTTTTAACATATTTTTAGAAAATGTCAAGAGACTCATGTTTCAATTCCTTATAGGTAGGCTCAAAACTTATGCACTGTGGATGCTCTGGGTCTGGGCTATCTTCGTTTCAATTCCTTATAGGTAGGCTCAAAACCTAATTAGATATATGCAAGAATTGAACGGTGAAACGTTTCAATTCCTTATAGGTAGGCTCAAAACCCATACACTTTGTTCTCAGGACAAGATTACCTGAGGGGTTTCAATTCCTTATAGGTAGGCTCAAAACCAATATAGTCAAGAGGCAAGCAAGAAATTTAAACAGTGTTTCAATTCCTTATAGGTAGGCTCAAAACATTCGGCTCCTGTGCCTTGGATTGGGAAGTTTAAAGGTTTCAATTCCTTATAGGTAGGCTCAAAACTCTCTTTTGAGTTGGCTCGGATAGGAAAGGGAGCGGTGTTTCAATTCCTTATAGGTAGGCTCAAAACGATTTCCCGAATGATCAGTGGGGTCCTTCATGGTAAAGTTTCAATTCCTTGTAGGTAGGCTCAAAACCGGAATGATTGAATTTCAGATACCTAAACAGATAGATGTTTCAATTCCTTGTAGGTAGGCTCAAAACATCTCAGGCACTGAATACTGATAATTTCCAGTTCTCAGTTTCAATTCCTTGTAGGTAGGCTCAAAACAAAAACATCTCGCTTCATCTTTTCATTACAAATTCAGTTTCAATTCCTTGTAGGTAGGCTCAAAACGTTATTTTTCCACCGAAGAATTATCCTTCTTTTTCCTGTTTCAATTCCTTGTAGGTAGGCTCAAAACGTATAGTTCCCACAAGCCTTCTATGTGTCGTATTGAACGTTTCAATTCCTTGTAGGTAGGCTCAAAACATTTTTTAATACCTAATTTTTGAGCTACCTCTTCTTCGTTTCAATTCCTTGTAGGTAGGCTCAAAACTTATTTTAATTATTTGGGGGAGAAGGTAGTAGTTTGGTTTCAATTCCTTGTAGGTAGGCTCAAAACTTTTTGAGGACGAAATAGATGGGAAAAGGCTGGAAAGTTTCAATTCCTTGTAGGTAGGCTCAAAACACGGAGGTGGGGATAAAAGATGTTGAGAAAATTGCTTAGTTTCAATTCCTTGTAGGTAGGCTCAAAACCATCTACATAAACCTCTAAAACATCATACCAAGCACGTTTCAATTCCTTGTAGGTAGGCTCAAAACTAAACATATCCAGATGGACAATTATTACAAGTCTCTTGAGTTTCAATTCCTTGTAGGTAGGCTCAAAACCGGGTCAATAAGAGCTGAATACTCAGGAAAAACAGGAGGTTTCAATTCCTTGTAGGTAGGCTCAAAACCCATTTAAAATATTATAAAATCTATTATTCAATTGTCAAAGAACTAATTCCTTTTTTTAAAAAATTACCACTCCAAAATCCAGCTTGTCAAGATTTAATCTAATATCTTGCCCTTCGTCTATCCCCAAGAACTTTTACATTATCTAAGATCGACAGAAATTTTATATAATCACATCCGTAACCGCTTTGTTCTTTCCTAAAATCTCCCTTCTTGAATACTTCTCAGTTAAAAACGTATATATAACCACCGAATCTTCTTCAGGATCTATAACATGGTTAAGCTGCTGTTTTAGCTTGAAAAGTTTTGCTTCTGTAATCTCTCCTTCAAAAACTGAATTTTGTACCCAATGCAAAAATTTTCTACAAATCTTTAACACTTTTTGCACTCTTTTTTCATTAATATCATACACTAAAATCACATACATTGCCTACCATTCACTTATAAAAGGTTTATATTCTTCGTCTCCCATTAAGTGTTTTTCAATCTTATACAACTCTAAACGAATTAAACTTCTGTAAGATATCTTTCTTTTTAATCTTTTATGATAAAGCGTTGTTTTTAATTTTTCATCAAATTCTTTAATAAACACCTGTTTCCCCTTTTCATTTAACACAATACCGTCAAGTTTACTCTCAAAATGTTGAGATTTAATAATAGACTTGTTAACCAAATTAAAAATCACTCTATCCACAATAATTGGCTTAAAAATTTCAGCTACATCAAGATTAAGACTAAACCTCCTAAAGTTAGTAGTATGAAGAAACCCAATCCTTGGATCAAGATGAGTTCTATAAATCTCGCTTAGACAAACTGTATAAAGAAGCGAATTCCCAAAACTTATAAGAGCATTTAATCTATTTTTTGGTGGTCTTTTACTGCGGGCTTCAAAAACAAAATGTTCCTTATTAAGGATTCTATCGAAAGCATGGTAATACTGCTCTCTTACATTTCCCTCAATAGCCATGAGCTCATCTACATTTCTACATCTTACAAGTCCATCACTTATAGAGTTAACCTTATCAATAATTTCCTCTAAATTCTTTCCTCTATTCTGATAGTAGGTAAGGACTTTTTTGATGTTTTCTATAGCTCCCCAAACAAACTTTTTTGCAAGAACAAATCTTTTATCCCTATCAAGATAAAATTCAGCCTGTTTTAAAATCATGTAACCAGAGTTTAGATGTTCGCGTGGATAAAAAGAGCCGACATAATAACCATATCGGTTAAAAAAATGAAGAATTATTTCTGATTGAGTGAGAAATTCGAGAAAACGCTTGTTTACTGTTACTTCTCCAAAAACCAAGATTTCAGCTACATTTTCAACAGGAAGATATTTCTTACCATTAGAAGTCTCTAAGCAAATAGTGTTGTCCTTTCGTTTAAGTTCTCCGTCTGTAAAGATATAAACAGTTTTTTTCATGCCCAGCAAAACTCCTTATAACCACATTTTGCACAAAACTTAATTTTTTTTGCTGGGGGCGGCGTCTCTTTTTCAGAAATTGCCTTTATGTCAGCAATAGTATTTTTTAATTCTTCTTCAATCTCTGGAGTAAGATCTACCTCAATCCTCTTTTTTTCTTTTGGAAAAAGAAGAACTCCTTTAGCAAGAATACCAAGTGCTTTTAATCTCATAAGATAATAACAAATCTGCATCTTGGCACTTTTTTCATACTTCGATGATTTTTTCACCTCTCCTACCACAACTTCACCCTCTGAACTTTTTAGAAGATCTATAACAATATTTTCAACCCTTACCTCTTTTCTTTCTCGTTGGTAAGCTTCCTTACTTATAAGCCTTCCAATTTCAATAAAAGGGTCATCCTGAGACGGATTTAAGTGTCTGCTCATAAGCCATACTTCCCTTGGACAAATGTAGTAATACCAGATAAGTGTGCCTGTTACGGATACCATCTTTATAAGAAACAATCAGTCAGTAGTTTGTAATAAGGTACCACATAAAGCTTGGTACTGTTTAAACAAAAAGTGCTTTCAAGTTCAAGGTTTACAATAAAAGCTTTCTTTGGCTTATATCTTTCTATAAAACTTCTCATCCCTCTCGTGATCTCTGGTTTGGTAAGCCTTTTGTACTTCACTTCTACAGGAATAACCTCATTTCCTCTTTCTACGACAAAGTCTACCTCACTTTTATCCTTTGTTCTCCAGAAATAAATTTTAGCAAAGTTTTGCCTTGCTTTTTCTTTAAGCAAATTGAAAATAAAGTTTTCAAAAATAAATCCAGCATCCTGTAAAACTCCAATTCAAGCTCTATCTTCTTTATCAGCTTGCTCTGAGAAGTAAAAAAATTCTAAAAATTCCTTAAACATTAACATTAGTGTAGTCTTACCCGCTTGCCTCGGACCTACGATAAAAGTAATCTCCCTTTTATTCAAATGCCCTTTTATTTCTTCTAACAATTTTCTTTTAATCATGATTTTATTTTAGTACGAGAATTTTGAAAATATAGTTTTAAAATTCTCGTATTAAAATTTAAAAAAACCTGTACTTAATATCATCCTGCAACTCAAAATTTTTAATTCTTTTTCCTTTTCTTTATCTTAGCTTTTGTTCTTCTATTTTTAAATTGGCTTTTTAAGACATATCCTATGTCTTGAATTTTAAACACTTCTTTTGGACTTTCTGAATTTTTCTTAACAATCTGAATAGTTACGGAGGTAGGAAATAGGATTCTTTCTTTTTCTTCTATGGGAACAAGATAAAGAGTGAGAGGAAAATTCTTCTCAGAGGGTTTACAC
The DNA here is from genome assembly GCF_000734015.1 of Thermodesulfobacterium commune DSM 2178. Classification (GTDB taxonomy): domain Bacteria; phylum Desulfobacterota; class Thermodesulfobacteria; order Thermodesulfobacteriales; family Thermodesulfobacteriaceae; genus Thermodesulfobacterium; species Thermodesulfobacterium commune. The sequence continues at coordinate 1,459,034 of NZ_CP008796.1, read as the reverse complement.
CTTTCATGCATAAGATAAAGAAGCCCTTTTCCTTCACTAATTTCTATATCATTGGTAAAGGGAAAGGGGTAATTAGTGACGATACTTTCTAAATCATCTACTTTTTCAACTTCCTTTATCATGTCTTCAGGCTTATTCTCTAAACTTATAGCTGACTCACTATCTCCACAGGTAAGCGGAGAAGTTATCAAAGCTTCTACAAGCTCATTTATTAATGTATCATCTTTAAAAATTCCAGCAATTTCTAAAGTCTTTGTAAAAGCAAACTGTCTTCCCAGAGCATTAGTAAATTTAGCACCTATATGATCTTCCCATTTAGTAATGGCAGAGGTTGTATAACTCTTGATAAGGCATGGAGTAAGGAGCCTTGAGCCAGCCCAAATTATGTTTTCTTCCACTAAATTAAGATAATCTAAAGGATTTCTATCATTCTTGTAGCGTTGAAGAGCATTAGCAAACATTCCAATCACAGCCGATGGTGGTAACACAGGATAAGTTAAAGCAGATTGCCAGGTAAAGGGAATTCTAATGGAATAAAGAGAATTTAATCTTACTTTAAAAGCTATGGCTTTCATGTTAAAAACTCTTATTCTTCAACCTTACCTAAAAGCTCATCAAAAATTTCGGAAATTTTTTCTTTTTTAATTACTCCTTCTGGGGTTTTTTGCCCCCAGTAAAGAAACTTAGCATGTTGGGGAAAAAGCCCTACAGTTTTGGAAAGATAATCACTATACATTGGTGACACAGGGAAAGGCAAAGGTCCAACTTCTGAATAGGCAACGAAAACCTCAATCGGGTTCATGTGAGGTATGGCATGTGAGAGAGAGGCTCCCATTTGTCCTGAAATCAGATAACGATATGCTTCTAAGGCAACCTTAATTCTATTTTTACGATCGTTATTATTGATAACATAAGGATTTGAACTACCAAGGTTCAACTCAACAAGCCCGATTCTATCTACATCAAGAGCTGACACAAAGGCATAAATACCTGAAGCATACGATTTGTTGAAAATCATTTGAGCTGCTTGCTCGCCCTCTCCTCTTTCTCTAATTTGTGACACCCTTGTATGTATAACTTGGGTTGAGGTAGTCTCTGGACCTAAAACAGGCATAAGCCATGAAAACATTGCCCGAGAAGTTCTTCTTGCAGATATACCTCTATCACTTTCACCTTCAGCTTCCCTTGCTATAAGATAACCGTGAACATCGCAAATAACGCAAGATAAAATTGCATCCTCTTCAGGTTTTGCAATTTGTTTCAAGTTGCCATTTTTAATTTCAGCTGGTCTTATAGGTTCTCCTACTTTACATCCAGCACATAGTGGAACTGAAGTATATAACCCATTTAATATCAAATGCCTCATTCCTTCATAATGCCAATGCTTGAGCATTCTTCCAGAAACCGCTGGAGCCTCCCTTCGCGTACCATTCTCATCCAGAAATTCCATAACCCTTATATCGGTTACATTTCCCGCTACTGTTTCATTGTTAAGGTCATGAACGTTAAGCTGTACTTTTACTGCCAAAGTTACAAACTTAAGCATTTTACACCTCCTCTATATTTTCTGCAGTTTGCTCAACTTTGGATGGAAATGAAAAAGCAAGTATAACAAGAGCTGTTTTTGTAGCTTCAAAATTTTCATTAGCAAGTCTGAATACTTCTTTTATTTCATCTTCTGTTGGTAAATGAATTTTTTCTTTTTGTTCAAGTCTTAACCTTCCCTCTCTAAGCATTCTGGCTATCGTCTCCTCAAAATCCCTTGAGTCCTTTCTTGCATTTCTTATGTCATCAGCATATCCATATTTTCTCTCTCTGATGAAATATCTCAAAGTCCTTGCAAGACTTGCTAACGCAGGATTTTCAATTATATCCTGTCTAATCATCCCTACCTCCCTTAAAAGATATTTTGCTGTTTGTGGATATAGAAGATTAACGAACTTGTCAGATGATGTTTCTTGAACATAAAGACGAGCAAATTTTGTTATCGAATCTTTTTTATAATAAATAACATTATTTAACTCCGTAAGAGCTGAAAAAGCATTATTCCGCAGCATTACATCAATACTTGCTATATTAAACGGATTATCTCTTAGAAAGTTTAAATACTTTTCAATAGAAAGCAAATAAATCCCATCCACATGATAACCTTGTTGACGGCTTAATACTGCAACGAACAAATCAAATCCTTCAAGAATATCTGCAGAAGACGGAATCCTTGAAAGAAAGAACAAAGGAATAAGTACTTGGGGAATTTCTTGCCCAAACCATTCTTTTCTTATCTGATGCTGAATAGAAAAAATCTCCTGCAATTTTAAACCGCTAACTTCATTATTTGGTATAGGAGTTATAATAACCTCTTTATCGGCAATATTGAATATAAAAGAAGCATACCACATACCAAGAAGGGCTAATAAAGCACAAGTCTTGCAGATTTCTCTTGGATCTGTTGGTCTTCTTGGTACTCCTTGATAATAGGTAATATCAAGACCATCTCTTTTACATAAAACACCAGTTGTGGCAGCGGCAGTAAATCCAATGACATTGCTTACTTTAATTTTTTCTTTGTGTCTACAAAAATTTTCTGATTTTTTGTGTTCAGCAATTTCTATAATATGCGTATATATACTTAAATCAAAAGTTTCGTTTTTGCTCACTTTTATTGTATCAGCTGTTCTTCCTGTTATTCCTGGAGTTGAACGGGGAATAAAATCAGAACTCAAAACTCTTGCTGAAATTTTATGAAAAGTATCATTGAGTTTTGGGATATTTCCATCTATTAAAACCAAATAAAATCCTTTTTCAGGAATTATTTTTACTCTATTTATCCCAAACGCCTCAATCCCGACCCTCGCAAGTCCATAAGCTATTTTAACTTCTAAATCCGGAAATCCTGTTGCAGGAGTGTATAAGTTAATCATTTGTTATTTAATTTGCCATTTTCTATGTTTTTAACCTTTTTAATTGTTGCATACGATTATAAACGTTCTCCACATAACTTTTTATATTACTAGACATAAGCCATCCACCAAAATAGACTTCTTTATTTTCATCTCCTTTTTGATACTCTTTTCGCTCTACTGCAGCAGAGATATCGCAAAGTTTTAGTATGTGATGGGCTAATGCAACTTGGAGTCTTCTTCGGTGTTGTTCAAATAAATCGCATCCTCTTGCCCAGACCCTTAATCCTCTTGCCATTTCTCTTAAATCATTAATCGTAAGCTCTCTTGCTCCATCTGGAAAGTATTCTTTATCTAAATCATCTACTCCTTTGTGCCAATCAATACTCCCGTCATTCTTAACTATGCCATCAAGTATTGCCTGAACATCTGGTCTTTCAATGTTGTCTCCAAGAAGACCCCGGTCTGTATGATGAATAGCAACCGCAAAGGCTAAAGATTCTTTTATACCTTTTGGCAAAACTTTCCACAGGTAGGCAGCACCTATTGGAGCATGAGAGGGTAATTTTTTATTTTTATCTTTACCTATATTCTCCTGCCATTTTTTGGTGAGCTTGCCAAGGTCGTGGAACCTAATCATCTTCAAGAAATATTGGCGTAGTTCATCTTCTGAAAAAGAGCTATTCAGTATCCTTCTTACTGTGTGAGAAAAAATCGAAAATAAAATTTCAAACTTTTCTTCACACCTTTTAATATGCTTTAAATACTCTTCCTCAGGTGCACTAAATAAAAGGACTACCATCTTTTTCAACCCCTAAAGTGGGATCATAGTAGGCCTTAGGAATTACATAAATACCAAAAGGATTTATCCTTGGATCTTCCTCTTCTGGTTCTCGGCTCGTCCTCATCTTAAATAGATCAATAACCTCAAATTCGTTCCTTTTAGTATTCTCATTATATCTCCACTTGATTTCATATTTAATTAGTCTATCTTTAAACCAGGCCCAAGCAATATTCGTGTCTATCTCAAAGGAAACATCCTTTATTGTGGTATTCCTGAGATGTTCTAAATATTTAGCTTCAACCTCTTTTCTAATCTTTTCACCGCTTCTGTCAGGAATGTCTAAAATGACTATTGTTACTGGCTTACTTTTCCTTAACTGAATATTTCTTGGTTCTGTATCGGCATACAAAACACATTCATAAAGGTCAATTAAAGTATCTGCTGCTTCATAATCGTTTGCTTTGTAGTCAAGGGTGAAATCAACAAAGTTACACACTTGGTTAAAATCCTTTATGTCAAAATCAGGATTATTCTTAAGCCACTCCCAAGTTTTTTCTAAGCATTTCTTCTCATAAGGCAAGTAACCTTTATTTTCTTCCTCCACTGGAAATATGTACATCTCGCCTTTCTGCCCATTATATCTTGCACATCTTCCAGACCTTTGAACCAGAGAATCAGCTGGTGCAAGCTCTGTAAGTAAAAGCTCTGCTGAAAAATCTATTCCTGCTTCAAGAACCTGGGTTGAAACTACAATACCTGCTCCTTCAGGAACAACAATTTTTCCATCTTCTTTGTGGGGTATTAATGATAACGCTTTCGTTTCGTGGAAAGCTCTATCCGCTTTGGTAAATCTTGAATGAAGTAAAACAATCTCTTCGTCTCTCAAATCAAGCCTTAACTTAATTTTCTCATAAATTTTTTGGGCTCTTTTAACTTGATTTGCCACGATCAGGGTTTTCTTTTTCTTTATTTTTTCTAAAAGCTCATCGGAAAGATTTATATCTTCCTTTGAAAAAAGAGGCTTATCAATAAGAGTTATCTTAATCTTTGAAGAAGAAGGAAGATCTGCGAAAATCTTCTGCTCCTCATCCATTTCAATTCTCTCAAAAAGGCTCTCTTCAAGAGTTTTAGGCATGGTTGCTGTCATAACCACAAAAGGAATGTTGCTTCTATAAAGTATTTCCATTAAAGCCCTCATGATGGAAAACGTAAACCCATCTCTGTACATATGTGCTTCATCAAAAACTACTAAAGAAGAAGCTATAGAGCCAGCAGGTACATCAATATGATATCCTACCTGTCTACTTGCTCTTGCAAAACCATAAAGAAACTGGTCAAGAGTTGTAACTATAATATCAGCAATAAAAAACGGTGAATCAGGGATGTCACCGTGCTGAATTTCAACAGATATGTTTGGAGAAATTCTCTCTGCGTATTTTTTTATCCTTTGCGCAATACCGTTGACAAGTACTCTCATAGGTAGCACATAAATTAACCTTGGTGCAATGATAAAATCATTATTGATAAACTGAGCTAAAAATGGGGCAATTACTGCCTCAGTTTTGCCACTACCTGTGGGAGCTCTAACCAATAGGGGATTTTTACCTTGTAAAATTAAATCCCAGATCCTCTCTTGAAATTCGTAAGGTTCGTCTATTTGAAAGTATTTTTTATAAAAATCTCTAACATTTAGACTTATATTTTGCATTTTTTGTTAAAGTCCCTTTTCATTAATATTTATTTTCTATTTAATTTATAACAGCTTTTTAATCCTATTTCTGACATGATAATTTTTATTTTTCTAAAATCTCCCACATCCCAAACCCTTGAGAATTCTTTGCTCCAAGACCAGCTTCGTAAGAAAATTTTATAAGCTCAGGATCCCCTCTTAATCTAAACTTTCCCATCCAACCTTTTATTATAAACCCTTTATAAATGACTAACTTTTCGTTTTTGTTACTTATCCCTAAAGGCTCTATAAAAAAATCCTCAGAAGGAGGTATCTTTCCGTAAAAGGCTTTGTATTTCTTAACTAAGTTTTCTTTAACAAGCTGAGAAAATTCTTTTTCCTTAGGATGATAATAATAAGTCTTCTTCTTACCGTCAGGACTCAACAAGGTACTGTAAACAGTGAGAGGAGAGAGCATCTTAACTGTCACTTCTCTTTTTATGACAGGAGAGGCTACAACTTCAATACTTTCAACTAAAATCTTATTCTCTAAAATCTTGATTTCAGGAGCTTTTAAAAGATTTAAAGCTAAACTCTCAATCATTTCATTATAAGGAGAAGATAAATAAAACTTAAAAGGAGAAAAAAATTTAAGGTTCTCTCCCTGCCTCTCAAAATTCCCAAAGAGACGAGAAAAAGTAAATAATTTAAACTTTCTTTTTCCTAAGACAAAACCTTCATCGTGAAGCTTCTCAGCAATAGCTTTATCTAAAAGACGGTAAATCAAGCCCTGAAGTATTTCATTGTAATGAAGAGGTAGAAGCAAATTTTTGGTAAATGAAAAAGTTAAACTTAATCTCATTTTTGCAAACAAATTAACACTTTAAAAAATTTTATATAATAAAATCTTTATAAAAGTCAAATGTTTTTTATAATACCCTAATTTGCCGATAGAGAATAAAAGAAAAAATTTTTCTGTAATCTTTAAACTTAAAAAATTTTCATAAAACATATTTCTCCCATAAACTTCTATCGACAAATTAAGGTCAATTATTTTTTATAAACATTACGAAAATTATATCTACACAGATTGAAAGCTCATAACCTGAAAATTTAGCAAAACCTAACCTCACTGGATAAAAATTATAACTATGATAAATTAAAAAGTTATATAATCAGATTTAAGCGGGGAGACTTAAAATGTTGAAAAAATTGTTTTGGATAGTATTTTTTATCATCCTGTTTTTAGGAGGTTTTAGTATGCCAGGAGAAGCTAAAAAATCTGATTACATAGTAGACAAGGTGGTAGAAAAAAAACTTGCAAACGGGCTTACGGTACTTTTTTATCCCTATGAAAGAGAAGACGTGGTAACTGTTAAGCTTTGCGTTAAAGTCGGTAGTGCTTATGAAAATGAAAAACAGGCAGGGATTACCCATCTTATAGAACACATGATCTTTAAAGGCACCGAATCCAAAAAGCCAGAGGATATCGTAGGTGAAATCGAAGCCCTTGGTGGCTACATGAACGCCTTTACCTCTTTTGATTACACCTGTTATTATACCACAGGCCCAACCAAGATCTTAGAAAAATCCTTAGATATACTTTCTGACATAGTGTTTCATCCTTATTTTGACCCTAAAGAGTTAGAAAGAGAAAAAGAAGTGGTGGTTGAGGAGATGAAAATGAGGCTTGACAATCCCCATGTAGTGCTTTTCGAGGAAGTCATGAAGGCCTCTTATCAAAAATATCCTTATAGACGCCCTATCATCGGTTATGAAGAAACCGTAAGGTCTCTTAAAAGAGAAGACCTCTTGTCCTTTATCAACCAGTTTTATACCCCTGAAAATATGGTCCTTTCAGTGGTAGGGAAAGTCCCTCAGGATGAGCTCCTTTCTCTAATCAATAAATTCTTTACCAACCTTCCTAAACGAAAGCTTAAAAAAGTAAAATTCCCTGAAGAACCCTTTACAGAAAAACCAAAGTTAGTCTGGGTAGAAAGACCGGTTAAAGAGGGGTATTTTGTTTTTACTTTGCCTGGGGTTTCTTTTAGGGAAGAAGATGCACCTCTTTTAGACCTACTTGTCCAGGCCTTAGGAGGAGGAGAATCTTCAAGACTTTACGTAAGATTAAAAAGGGAATTAAACTTAGTAAAGACTATCTCTATTTCTGCTTTTTCTCCGGTAGGACCTGGGTTGATAGAAATCTATGGCACTGCAGACCAAGAAAAGTTTAAAGACATAGTCTCCCATCTGATAACCGAGCTTGAAGAAATCAAAAATTTAGGAGTTACTGAAGAAGAGTTAAAAAAAGCAAAAGTACAACTAATTTCTGACTTTGTGTTTGATGCAGAAACTTCTGATGGTCTTTCAAACACTCTTTCGTTTTTTCAGCTAAAAAGAGGAAATTATAGGGACATCCTGTGGTATAAAAACAAGATAGAGCAAGCAACGGTTGAAGACCTAAAAGAGGTAGCGAAAAAATACTTTAATTTTGATAAACTGGTAGGTGGGTTTCTATCTGAAAAAAGGCTTTTTGATGAAGAAGATTTTAAAAAATTGATCTCTGTAAAAAAAGATTCTCCTGTTAAATTCTTTACCTTAGAAAATAAACTAAAGGTCATCGTCTATCCACGGAAGGATTTACCCACCGTAGGAATAACCTTAGCCTTTCCAGGAGGTTTGAGGTTTGAGACCCCTCAAACTAATGGACTTTTTCAAGCATTAACCCTTCTTTGGACAAGAGGAACTCAAAAATATTCTGCAGAAGAAATCTCCTCTAAGCTTGAGGCATTAGGTGCTACCATAAAAGGTTTTTCTGGAAGAAATACCTTTGGGTTAAAAGCACTCTCCCTTTCCTCTAATTTTGATGAAACCTTAAAGCTTTTTAAGGAAATCTTACTAACTCCTACTTTTAAAGAAGAGGAGTGTGAAAAAGCTCGGCCTGAACTTATTTCTATGATTTTTATGCAAGAAGACAGTCCGATCAGCTTAGCTGTCAATCAATTTTTAAAAATACTTTTTTCAGATCATCCCTATGGATTAAACATAGCAGGCGACTTAATTTTTTACCAAAACTTTAAAGCCGAAGACCTAAGGCAGGCTTATCAAAATTTTGTTACCCCTGAAAAGGCTGTATTAACCGTGGTAGGGGACGTAGACCCCTTAATCCTAAAACAAAAACTCGAATCCTATCTAAAGGACTGGAAAGCCTCAAAGGTAAGAGTTAAAGAAGAAGAAGAACCTAAACTCCCTTCTCAGAAGACCCAAAAAATAAAAAAAGAAACCTTCCAGAACCAAATTTTACTTGGATTTCAAACTCCTGGTCTTAATTCAAAGGAAAAACTGGTATTAGAAATCTTAAGCAGTGCTCTCTCAGGCCAAGACGGAAGGCTATTTAGGGTTTTACGGGATGAACGCTCCCTTGCTTATAGCGTTACCTCGTTTACGGTGTTTTATCCTAAAAAATCTGCCTTTGTGTTCTACATAGGTTGTTCTCCGGAAAAAGAAGAAGCTGCGATAGCAGGTTTTTGGGAAATTTTGGAAGAAGTTTCTAAAAAAGGTTTAACCTTAGAGGAAATCGAAAGGGCTAAAAACAGACTTTTAGGTAAGCTCAAAATTGGCTTACAAAGCAACCTTGCTAAATCCGAAGACATAGCAGTAAATGAGGTTTTAAACCTTGGGTGGGACTATAGTCAAAATTACGAAAACATGTTACAATATATCAAACAAGAAGATATCCAAAAGTTTATAAAAACCTATCTAAAAAAAGAAAATGCTGTGCTTTTTATTTTAGGAAAATAAAATTTTTAAAAATCTATAAATGCAAATAAACTTTATAACTGAAAACGAAGAAGACACCATAAAATTAGGCCGAAGTCTTACAAAACTTTTAAAGCCCGGAGACTTAATCCTTCTTTATGGAGACCTAGGTTGTGGAAAAACTACCTTTGTAAAAGGGGTTGCAGAAGGTTTATTGGTAGACCCTGAGGTTTATGTAACCAGTCCCACCTTTTCTTTAATCAATGTGTATGAAGGAAAATATACTATCTACCACGTCGACCTTTACCGTTTAGAACATATAGAGTTAGAAGAGTTAGGACTTCATGAATTTTTAAATGAAGGTATTGTAATTATAGAATGGGCTGACCGCCTTAACGAGTCATTAAAGGAAGATTTTTTAGAAATTTATTTTAAATATCTGGACCTCACAAAAAGAAAGATAACCTTTATCGGTTACGGAGAATGGCAAGAGCTCCTAAGAGAACTGGATAAGGATGAGCTATCAACTTGATAGGAAAACGCTCTAAAAGAAAATCCATCTTAGGATTGTTAAAATAACCTGTTAAAAACTTATCTAAGAAATTCTTTTTTGTCAAAAACTCTTTTAATCCTGAGACCAAACCACCTGTGAGATAAATTCCCCCTTCTGGCAAAAAAGTAAGGGCTAATTCTGAGGCCTTTCTTCCTAAAAGTTCTACCATCGTCTCAACCGTCTTAAGAGCCTTTTCTTCTCCCTTTTTAGCAAGGTTAAAAATTTCTTCAGGTATTAAAGTTTGGTTAAAATAAAACTGATACCAGAGAGAAACAGCTTTTCCTGATAAAGCTTTTTCCCAGCACTTTTCTTCGTTTAGAGTTCCCAAGTATTCTAAAAAAGCATATTCTTCTTTTTTAAGAGCGCAAAAAAGGGTATGTCCGTTTTCTGAGGGTAAAACTATGCCTTCATCTATCGAGAACGAAATACCTAACCCTGTGCCTGGTGCCAAAAACACTCGGGGGAACTTCTTTTTAGTTTTTCCTCTTTTTAAAGTTTTTAGGTCTTTATCAGATAAAAAAGAGGCCCCAAGTGCTAACCCATAAAGGTCGTTTACCAAAAAAACTTCTTTGAAATTAAATTTTTTCTTAAGCTCCTTTACAGAAACCTCCCATCCCAGGTTGGTAAGTTTGGCTTTATCTTCGAAAACCGGACCAGCAACCGCTAAATAAACCTCTTCCGTAAGGTTTTCGAGAAAAACTTCAGAAAAATACCTTTCGAGTATACTGTATAGATTTTTATGTTCTTTGGTTAGATAAATCTTGATATTTAAAATTTTGCGATTTTTTAAGATCCCTATTCTTGAATTAGTACCTCCTATGTCAGCTACTAACATTCTTTAAGTTTGTAGTAAAAACCAAACTTTACTTCTTTGTCTTTTTAGCTTCGTAATAAGCGTTAAATTTATCTATCAATTTATCGGTATAATCAACCTTGGGTGCTACATAATATATTCCTGGTTGATTTTTTTCTAAAACAAGGTCAATACCTTCTTTTTGTACAAACTCTTTAAGCACCCCTTCTAACTCCTTAAAAACCGGGTCAAGAAGTTGTTTTTCATATTCTTGCATCTCATACTGTGCGTCTTCTTGAAGGCTTTTAAGTTCTCTTAACAGCTTTTGATACTCAGCTTGTTTTTTTTCTCTTGCCTCTTGAGAAAGAAGAGCGCCTTTTTTTTCTAATTCTTCTTTAATGGTATCTAATTCTTTAGCCTTGGCTTGAACTTTTAAAGAAAGTTCTTCATATTTTTTTTGCAACTTTTGAATAATTTCTTCGCCGTACTTGGATTTATTAATCACTTTTTTGATGTCTATAACCCCTATTTTTAAACTGGTTTCAGCCTTAGCCTCATTAAAAAAAACAAAACCTAAAAAAAAGACAAAAAACATACTAATAAAAAACCTTTTCATAAAAACCTCCTATTTTTATTTATTATTTAATTATTTAATTATCACAAAATCAACTCTTCTGTTGATAGCCCAACATGTTTCGTTAGAACACTTAGCAAGAGGTCTTTCTTCTCCAAAACTGATGGTGTTAATCCTTTCTTCATCTATTCCTAATTTAGTAAGTACCTTTTTTACCTCTTGAGCTCTTTTAGCACCTAAAGCCATGTTGTATTCGTTGGTGCCTCTTTCATCGCAGTTTCCCTGTAACTCAACCTTCAAATCTTTGTGCTTAAGAAGGTATTTAACGTTATGTTTAATAGGTTCCCACATATCTTCTTTTATGGAATAATCGTCATAATCAAAAAAAACTGCCTTAAGAGGAGAGGTGCTTCTTCCATAAACTTTCCATCTTTCCCAGTCTTCTTTTTCTGAATCTTTGAATTCTTCAGGAGAGAAAACCTGGTTCTGTTCTACTTCTGAAGGAGCTTTAGGCTGAGAGACAGAAGTTGTAGACTCTTTCTGAGATTGATAAACAGGAACTTGAGATTCTCCAACTATAGGTGGAACCTCCTTTTTTGCGCATCCAGAAAATAAAAGGATAACACCTATTAAAAGCCACCATCTAACCATAGGTCTCCCCTTATTCCCAGCAATAACCTACTATGTCTAATTCTAACAAAAACTCACCTAATAAAAACTCCAGTTGTTTTCTAATATATCGCGTTATTTCATAAAGTAAAGTAAGCTCTTCGTTAAGCACCTGGGTTACTAAGGCATACTTTTCTTGCGTAAGTTTATTTAACAAACGACGACAAAAATAGTCTCTACAGATAAAAGGTCTGGCAAAAATCTTACATCCTATAGGACCGACAAAAAAACATTTTAAAGGAATCTCTCTCTCCTTAGGAACGTCTTTTTTTAAAAAAAGGTTTAATAATAAAATGTTTACAGTAACTTCTGCCTCAATACCAGCCTTGCAACAACCTTTTTTATCTATTACTGAGCAAATATAACATTCGTTAAACGTTTCTAAGTTTGACATCATCTGGTTTGACAACAAAACTGCGTTTTCGTACCTTTTTAAAAGTTTTAAAAACTTTGAGTCTTTATAAAAATAGTCATTCCAATGCTCAAAAAGCTCTTCAGCTACTTTAATTTTTTCTTTCATCAAAGCAGTAGGATCTGGGTCTAATTTTTTAATCAGCTTTAAATTTTTTAACATAATTGGTCTTAATATAAAAATTTTTATAAAAAGATTTTAATTTAAAAGAAAAAAAATAAAAGATAAGATAATGATAAAACAGGTTGGTTTAAACAAAATGCTTATAAGGTCCAAAATATCAGAGATGGATGATTTTAAACTTTTGTCAAAAGGTTTTAAATAACCTTATTCAAAAGCATGTCGAAAACTTTTAAAAATTTAAACATAGTTTTAAACATGTTTTTGTTTTTTCTTTAGACAGAGATTTTGACCCAAAATTGCCGATAGAGAATAAAATAAAAAATCTTTCCGTAATCTTTAAACTTAAAAATCATATTTCTTAGTTACTTTCTATAGTTCTTCCCCAACTCTCATATAAAATCTATTCCATTTTCTACCTGTACCCACTCCTCTCAATCTTTTTCCCCTGATTCTAAACATATTTCTCCCATATCCTCTCTTAACCTCCCCATATACAAACTCTACTAACCCCACCTTTCACACCAACCCTTTTAACTCCTCTAAACGTGTTTTTATACTCAAATACTCACTAAACTTGTCAAACCGTTTTGACCTTTGGATTGACGAAAATCGTTTTTTGAGCTAAAACTTATAAACTTAAAAACATCTTAAAGAGGCTTTTATGAAAAAAAATTTAGACCCAACAAAACTTTCTCCCTGGGAGATAGCCTATCAAGCCGAAAAAAATCTAAAGAAGGTTTTTGAACTGGCAGAAGAAATCGAACTTCTCTCAGAAGAATTAATCCCTTATGGTTATTATTTGGCTAAAGTTGACTACCTAAAAGTAATTCAAAGGTTAAAAACCAAAACTTACGGAAAATATATCGATGTTACTGCGATAGTGCCTACCCCTTTTGGAGAGGGAAAAACTACCACCACGATAGGACTTATTCAGGGACTTGCTAAAAAAGGGAAAAGGGTAAGTGGGGCTATAAGACAGCCTTCTTCAGGCCCAACTTTTAACCTAAAAGGAGGAGGCACCGGAGGTGGGTTATCTCAGGTATTACCTTTAGATAAGATTGTTTTAGGGCTTACTGGAGACATAAATGCGGTGATGAATGCCCATAACCTTGCTATGGTAGCTCTTACCTCAAGACTTCACCATGAAGAAACGTATACTGACGAAGAGCTTTTAAAAATAGGAATTAAAAGGCTTAACATAGACCCAAAAAGGGTTGAATTTCCCTGGTTAATAGATTTTTGTGCCCAAGCCTTGAGAAAAGTTTTGATAGGACTTGGAGAAAAAAAGAACGGTGTTTTGATGGAAAGCAAGTTTTGGATAGCCCCAGCTTCAGAACTTATGGCCATTCTTTCTATCGCTAAAGATTTACAGGATCTAAGAGAAAGGGTTGGAAAGATTGTAGTAGCCTATGATAAAAGGGGAAATCCTATTACTACCGAAGACCTTGAGGTAGCAGGTGCGATGACTGCCTGGTTGGTAGAAGCTCTTAACCCAACCCTTGCACAAACCATAGAAGGACAACCTGTTTTTATACACACCGGACCTTTTGCTAACATCGCCCTTGGCCAGTCTTCTATCATCGCAGACTATTTAGGTCTAAAACTTTCCGAATATCATGTTACTGAGTCAGGATTTGGAGCAGAGATTGGCTATGAAAAATTTTGGAATATTAAGTGCAGGTTATCAGGTCTTATACCTCAGGCAGTAGTTTTGGTAACCACTTTAAGGGCTCTTAAATATCACGGAGGAGCACCTCTTCCTAGGAAAAACCAGCTTCTTCCTTCAGAATACCAAAGTTTAAGACCAGACCTGGTAGAAAAAGGTTGTGAACTTTTAGCCCATTGTATAGAGATTATCCAAAGAAGTGGAATTAATCCAGTGGTATGTATCAACCAGTTTATACATGATTTTAAAGAAGAAATAGAGGTGGTTAAAAGATTTTGTGAGGCCTTAGGGGTAACTGCAGTTTGTTCTAACCACTGGTTAAAAGGAGGAGAAGGAGCAGTAGAACTTGCTGAAGCGGTTATAGAGGCCTGTGAAAAACCGAATAGTTTTAACTTTCTTTACGACACAAAAGAGCCTCTTAAAGCTAAAATAGAAAAAATTGCAAAAGAAATCTATGGTGCAAAGGAAGTTTGTTTTACTCCTTTAGCCAAAGAAAAATTGGAACAGCTTGAAAAAGAAGACCTTACAGAATTTTTTGTTTGTATGGCTAAAACCAGCCTTTCTCTTTCAGATAATCCTGATCTTAGAGGTGTTCCTAAAGATTGGGTTTTTAATGTAAGAGATATCATGGTTTTTAGAGGAGCAAAGTTGGTTGTGCCTGTTGCTGGTGAAATCAACCTTATGCCTGGCACAGTTTCTAATCCAGCTTTTCGTAAGATAGATGTAGATTTGAAAACTGGCAAAATCATAGGTCTTGAATAAAGGGGTTAAATCATGGAGCCTTTAATATTAAAAGGGTCAGAGATAGCTAAAAACTTGAGAGAACAGATCAAAGAAGAGGTAAGAACATTAAAGGAACAATATGGGCTCATTCCTGGTCTTGTAACCATCTTGGTAGGAGAAAATCCTGCCTCAGTTTCTTATGTTACAGCCAAACAGAGGGTAGCCAAAGAACTTGGTTTTTACTCAGTTCAAGAAAACCTTCCGGAGGACATCTCAGAAAAAACCCTTTTAGACCTTATAGAAAAATACAACCAGGACCCATCCATCCACGGTATCTTGGTGCAGCTACCTCTTCCTAAACATATTGATGAAAAAAAGGTGATCTGCGCTATCAACCCTAAAAAGGATGTCGACGGTTTCCATCCCTTTAATTTAGGAAGGTTGGTTATGGGACATCCTACCTTTATTCCATGCACACCCTATGGAATTCTGTTTCTTTTAAAAGAAGCTGATATAGAGGTAGAAGGAAAAGAGGTGGTTATCATAGGAAGAAGTAACATCGTAGGAAAACCCTTAGCTCTCCTTCTTATGCAGAAACTTAAACCTGTAGGAAACGCAACGGTAACGGTGTGTCATACCGCTACCAAAGACCTTGCTTTTCATACTAAAAGGGCAGATATCTTGATAGTGGCAGCAGGTAGACCAAAATTTATTTCAGGGGATATGGTGAAAGAAGGGGTAGTGGTTATAGATGTTGGGGTTAACAGGATTGGGACCACTCCTGAGGGTAAACCGATTCTTTGTGGAGATGTAGATTTTGAAAGTGTTAAGCAGAAAGCCTCGGTTATTACCCCGGTTCCCGGTGGAGTTGGTCCTATGACGATTACCATGTTGATGAAAAACACGTTAGAAGCTGCAAAAGCAAGCCAAGGTCTTTCTGAAGAAATTCAGTTTTAGCTAAAATTCAAGCCTCGAACAGATTTTATCGATAGTGTTTTAGTATAAATATGTTATAATAGTTTTTTAAAATTTTATAGGGTTGAGGGATAACTTTGGAAAAAAACAAAGATCAGCTAAAAAACTTAGGGTTCACCCTGATTAAAGATTATGGGCTAAACCTTTTAGAGTTTAAAGGTGAAATTTTTAAGATAGATGAGGCTTTATCCTCAGGTAAGCCGATAAATTTTACCAAACCAGAAAATCTTCTTTTCTTGGCTCAAAGTTTAGGCTTAGACAGTAGTCTTCCTGAAAGGATTTTACTGACGAAAATCGCTAAAAACCTTTTAGATCTGTTTTCTACTAAAGATTTAACAGAAAAAGTTGAAAAATTTTTCCCTACTGAGGTTTTATCTAAGCTTAAAAAAGAAGGGCTTTTGGTTGAGGGAATAGAAAGAGAAATAACCCGTACTTACGAAAAGTTTCTCAGACCCGAAGAAAAAGAAGAACTTACTAAAAGCTTGATAAAACTTTCTCTTACCTATGTTTTTGGTTTAGCATTATTTAGGTCATACCTTAAGGATTTATTTTTTTCTAAAGGGAATTTAAACGGTTTAACCTGTTCAGACCTGATGTATGCCCTTGGAGGAACTTTCAGGGCCTCTTTAAGTCCGATCAACGAAAACCTTAAAACAGGCAATCTAAAAGGACTGGTATTTTTTAATCATCTTCCTTTAGAAGAATCAAATCTTTCTTTGGTTAAAAAACTATTACATCAAAATATCTGGATATGGTCTGCAGGAAACGAGAAAGAAACCTTAAAATATTTAGAACTCATCCAGGAAGCAGGAGAAGGGCTGAGAGAATTTTTAGAAGCCTTTGGTTTGCCTCCGGTTTTATGTTTAAGGGATGAAGTAGAGGTTTTCCCTGTTGTTTTAGAGATGCTTAGTGCCGGAGGGTTGTTTAAAGAGCTTTCAGAGATACCTTTAGTTGCGGTTTACTGTAGTAAAAACAGTTTAAAAACTGTTAATCCTGGGCTTTTAGTTCCTGCTTTTTCAGGTTTAGGTTTAGAAGTTTTAGCCATAGGGAAGGACTTTTTACCTTTTAAATTGCTTGATGAAAAGGTTAAGGTATTTGAAGAAGGTCTTGCCGACCAGATTTTACAGGAAATCATAGAGAGGATAGAAACAAAAAGAAAGACTTTAGGAATTCACCAGCCAAAGCCAAGGGTGCTTTTTGATATGGAAATGCGAAGGTCTCTTTCTTCTTCAGAACACATGTCTTTTTACCAACAAATATTGTTAGAAAGGTTTAAAAACACTTTTTCCTCTGAAATGCTTCCGGTTAAACGGGCTGAAATTTTTAGAGAAAGGTGTATCAACTGTTTTAATTGTGTAAAGATTTGTCCTTTTTCAGCCATGTCTATCGACCATGTGGCTAATAGTATATTGGTAGACCTAAAGAAATGCACAGGTTGTGGCATCTGTATCGGTGAGTGTCCTTCTGAGGCGATCTATCTTCAAGTAATCTAAGGTTACGGAGGCTTGATGAAAGGAAAAACTCTGATGTTTGTTTGTAGAGAGCTTGGTTTAGAAGAAGAGATGAAGGATAGAGAAGATATAGTTTTAAAGACCTTAGATTGTGCAGGAGATTTAACTGTTTTTGAGGTGCTGAAAGCTTTGGAAGAGGGTTTTCAGCAGGTTTTTGTGGTAGGGTGTAAAAAAGGAACGTGTAAAAGTAGGATCGGGAACTTAAGGGCAGAAAAAAGGATGGCTACGGTAAGAAGATATTTAGGAAAATGGGTTGAAGGATATAGACTGGAGATGGTTTATCTTAGCAAAGAAAAAGGTCAAACTTTATTAGATCAGGTTCTTAAAGCTTAACGGAGAAAAGGTTATGGTAATTACAGAATTAAAACCTATAGAAAAGATTTGGCAAAACATAGCAGACTTTCGTAAGGTTCTGGTTTTAGGATGTAGGGGGTGTTCAGGGATTTGCTCAACTGGAGGAGATCGAGAGGTAAAGTTGCTGGTCTCGGCATTAAACCTTATAGCAGAAAAAGAAGGGAAAAACTTTATTGCTCTCGGACAAACCCTTATTAGGCAGTGTGACCCTGTTGCTTTGAAGGTGTTGCCTGAGTTTCTTAAAGAGGTTGAAGCGGTAGTCAGTTTAGCTTGTGGAGTAGGGGTAAACTTGATAGCTGACCTTTATCCTGATTTAAAGGTTTATCCTGGAACAGATACTTTATTTATAGGAGCCCATGTTGGATTTGGTGTTTGGGAGGAGAAGTGTCGGGCTTGTGGGGATTGTTTTATCGATAAAACCGCAGGTCTTTGTCCTATAGCAAGGTGCCCAAAAGGTCTTTTAAACGGGCCTTGTGGAGGGTCTCAAACAGAAAGGTGTGAGGTAAACCCTGAAATACCTTGTGTGTGGTATGAGATTATCATCAGGCTTGAAAAAAGGGGAGAGCTTGCAAGCCTTGATGAAATAATAGGTCCAAAGGATTGGAGATTAACCTTTGGCGAAGGCCCAAGAAAAAGACAAAGAGAAGACTTAACCTTTTAAAGAGGAGAGCTTGCGTGAAATTTAGAAGCAATTTAGAAAGGGTTTTAAAGTCTGGTTATATGGCCATTACTTGTGAGCTTGCACCTCCGAAGCATGCAAGCCTTGAGCCGTTAAAAAAGAAAGCCCGCGTGCTTAAAGGTTATGTAGATGCTGCAAACATAACCGACTGTCAGGTTGCCATGGTAAGGCTTTCAAGCTTAGCTGGTTGTTTGGCTATTATGTTAGAGGGGATAGAACCTATCCTTCAGATGACCTGCCGAGATAGAAACCGCATAGCCATGCAGTCTGACCTTCTTGGGGCTTGGGCTTTAGGGATAAGAAATGTTTTTTGTACCACAGGAGACCATCCTACGTTTGGTGATCATCCTCAGGCTAAGCCTGTGTTTGATTTAGATTCTGTGCAACTGGTGGCTATGGTTAATCAACTTAAGCAAGGGAGGTTTTTAAACGGACAGGAGATAAAAGGAGAAAATCCTCGATTTTTTATCGGGGCAACAGAAAATCCTTTTGCTGACCCTTCAGAGTATAGAGTAAGAAGACTTGCTAAAAAAATCAAAGCAGGGGCTGAGTTTATTCAAACTCAGCTGGTTTATGATGTAACCAAGTTTAAGCAGTTCATGTATATCGCCCACAACGAAGGTCTTACAGAAAAGGCCTATATCTTAGCAGGAATAGTACCTCCCAAATCTTTTCGGATGATAGACTACATCAAAAGTCACCTGCCAGGTTCTTGTGTGCCTGAAGATCTGGTTAAAAGAATGCGCGAGGCTAAAGACCCTTTAGAAGAAGGTATAAAAATAGCTGTAGAACTGATAGAACAAATAAAAGAAATCCCTGGAGTAAAGGGATTTCATCTTATGGCTATAGGCTGGGAAGAATACCTTCCTGAAATTCTTAAAAAAACTGGCTTTTATCCTCGTCCATTTTCTCAAGATTTGTTACCAGAAGATACTAAGACCTTTTCTTTGAGAGAACAAGAAAAAAAGCACTTAGAAGAAGAAATAAAAAATTTAAAAGAGCATCTTTTAAGACTTGAAAGTTTAATTACCGGAAAAAAAGAAATAAAAGAAGAAGATTTAGAAAAAGTCAGTATTACGATAGAGACACCAAAAGAAAAACCTACTGCAGTAGTAGAGGATCTTACAAAAACCTCTCCATCCTCCTTGGCACCTGCTAAAGAAGAAATCCTGACAGGTGAAAAATCCAGGCTAAAAGTTTTATATCGGAGTTTATCTGAAAGGGCTAAGGGCCTTCCAGAAGACCTTTATCGTGAACCTGCTTCTGGCAGGATTAGAGAGGTTGTTTTTGGAAAAGGCGATAAAGCGTTAAAAGTTGGAGGTGCTGAGGCCTTACCCTTTCACAGTTTTGAGGGTAGTTTAGGTCAACCTTTAAGGATAGCGATGGAGGTGTTAGACGTTGTTCCTGAGGATTTTCCAGAGGTGCTTGCTAAATATTTTAAAGATGTGTGGGATGACCCTGGGTCCTGGGCTAAAAAATGTGTAGAAGAGTATGGGGCTGAGGCGATCGCTGTTTATTTGTTAGGGATAGACCCGAACTATTTAAATTTAGGGGCAGACCATGCCAAAAGGGTTATAGAAAAGGTTAAAAAAGCGGTAGATGTGCCTTTGATCATATGGGGGTGTGATAACGCCGAAAAAGACACCGAGGTGCTTAGAGAGGTGGCTGAGGTAATTAAGGATGATAACATCCTTTTTGGCCCTATAGTTGAAGATAACTACCGTACTTTAGGGGCAGTAGCCTTAGGTTATCAACTGCCTGTGATAGCTCAAAGCCCTATAGACGTTAACATAGCTAAACAGCTAAACATTTTGCTTGAAAATCTTGGAGTGCCTTTAGAAAAGATTATCATGGACCCTTCAGTAGGTGCCCTTGGGTATGGACTTGAATATACCTATTCTGTGATGGAAAGGATAAGGCTTGCAGCCCTTTATTCTAACGACGTAAAACTGCAAAATCCCTTTATCTGCAACGTAGGTAGAGAGGTCTGGAAGACTAAAGAAACCAGTCTTCCTTCTGATGAATTCATGGGAGAGGCTGAGATGAGAGGGGTTATGATGGAGGTTATTACTGCCGTGTCCCTTGCGTTAGCAGGAGGCGAATTGTTTATTCTCAGGCATCCTAAGTCCTTAGAGTTGACTAAAAGGGTATTAAATCTTTTATGGACTTCAAGTGAACAAAAACCGTAAGAGGTAAGTAATGTCTAAAATAGTCTGTGAGTTGGGTATAAAAGGTTCCTATTTACTTTTTGAGAGGGCGTTAGAGGAATATGAACAGGCGGTAAAAACCTTTGGTAAAGAAAAACCCATAGGTTTCCCGAATACTGCTTATTTTTTACCCATAATCTATGCTATCTTAGGTTATCCGGTTAAAAAACTGGGGGATTGTGGAGAGGTTTTAGAAGAAATAAAGAAGCTTTTACCTAAGGAGACTTCTTCTGAATTTTTTTACTGGGGCAAGGCCTTAGATGCAGGGTTGGTTGCGCTTTTTTCTGAAGAAATTATCGAGGCTATTAGATATCTAAAACAGCCGGACTTTTATTGTTATTCAGAAGACCCAGGGGAAGGGAAGCTTTGGCTTGGGGCGGCAGATGATGTTGTTTTTAGGAAAAGAGGGGTTGAGTTTGTAGATGGAACTGCTCCTGGTTTTGCGGCTATTCTTGGGACTCCTGAAGATATAGAAAGTGCAATCAACATAATAAGAGACCTTCAAGAAAAAAATCTGTATGTGTTTTTGCATGGAACAGGGCAAGGGGTGAGTTTGGCAGAAAGTCTTTTGCAACAAGGGGTTCAGCTTGGCTGGTCAACTCGACTGGTGCCCTTTGGCCCAGAGGTAACCTCAGTAGCCTTTGCCATTGGGTTTGCTTGTAGAGTGGCTATGTCTTTTGGAGGGGTAAAGCCAGGAGAAGGGCCAAAAAACCTTCTTTATAATAAAAACAGAACCTTTGCTTTTACGTTGTCCTTTGGTGCTCCTTCTTTAGAGGTTGCAGCAACCGCACTTGGGGTCTTTAACTGGGGATGTCCAGTGATAACCGATGTAGAACTTCCTGAAATAAAGGTGCCAGGGGTGTGTCTTTATGAACATCTTGTTTCTAAAGTGCCCCTTGATAAGATGGTTGACACAGCTTTAGAAGTAAGAGGGCTTAAGATTACCTCGGTTAAGCTTGACATTCCTGTAGCTTATGCCGCTTCTTTTGAGGGAGAAAGGGTTAGAAAGGAAGACCTCTATCTTGAATGTGGAGGAGGAAGGACCTTAGGGGTTGAGTTGCTGGTTTCAAGGCCTTTAGACGAAATAGAGGACGGAAAGATCGAAGTATTTGGTCCAGATATTCCAGACTTAAAAAAATTTGAAGAAAAAGGCCCTCCTTATAGATTGCCTTTAGCGGTGGTGGTTGAAGTAGCTGGGGCTAACATGCAAGAAGATTTTGAACCTATCATAGAGAGACAGTTTCACTATTTTATAAACTATGCCCAGGGGATTATGCATGTAGGCCAAAGAAATTTAATGTGGCTTAGGATATCTAAGCAAGCTGTGGAAAAAGGTTTTACGTTTAAACATTTAGGATTAATCCTATATGCCAAGATAAAAGAAAAGTTTAGTGCCATAGTAGATAAACTGCAGGTAAAAATCTACACCCAAGAATCTGAGGTTAAAAAGATTTTAGAACAGGCTAAGCAGGTTTATCGGGTTAGAGATGAAAGAATTGCTGGGTTGGTTGATGAAAAGGTGGATGTGTTTTATTCCTGTACGTTATGTCAGAGTTTTGCTCCATCTCATGTGTGTGTGATAACCCCTGAAAGGGTGGGTATGTGTGGGGCTTATAACTGGCTTGACGGAAAGGCGGGTTATGAGATCAATCCCACAGGTCCCAACCAACCTATTCCTAAAGGGGAATGTTTAGACCCGGTTCTTGGATATTTTTCAGGGGTAAACGAGTTTGTTAAAGAGGCTTCTCGTGGGAAAATAGAGAAAGTGGCGCTTTATAGTATTATGAAAGACCCTATGACTGCCTGTGGATGTTTTGAGTGCATTGCTGCGGTACTTCCCGAGGTGAACGGAATTATGGTAGTTAACCGGGATTATACAGGTCTTACCCCTACAGGTATGAAATTTTCTACCATGGCAGGTATGGTAGGTGGTGGGGTGCAAACACCAGGATTCTTAGGGGTAGCTAAACATTATATCGTATCTCCTAAGTTTTTGATGGCTGAAGGTGGAATAAAAAGGCTTGTGTGGATGCCTAAAAGTTTAAAAGAGGAACTCAAGGATAAACTAAAAATAATGGCAGAAAAGTTAGGAGTTCCTGATTTGATAGAAAAGATAGCAGACGAAACGATAGCTAACACAGAGGAAGAGATAAAAACTTGGGTAGAAAGGGTTAACCATCCTGTTTTAACCCTTCCTCCTCTGATGTGATGACAAAGAGATAAGCAACCTTTAAAGGGGTAGTTTAGATGGCACTCACCGGTATTCAAATCATGAAACTTCTTCCTAAGAAAAACTGTAAAGAATGTGGTTTCCCTACCTGTCTTGCCTTTGCGATGAAGGTAGCTGCAGGACAGGTAGAGATAGATAAGTGTCCTTACGTAGACCCTAAGGTTAAGGAAGAGATATCTGAGGCTACCGCTCCACCTATAAGAACGGTAGTGATAGGAACTCCAGAGGCTTCTTATAAGTTAGGAGGAGAAACCGTCCTTTTTAGACATGAAAAAAAGTTTGAAAACCCTCCACTTATCGGAACCTATCTAAAAACCTCGATGGAAGACGAAGAGGTTTTAAGAAGAATTAAAGCCTATCAAACCTTAAAGTGGGAACGGGTAGGCAATGTTCTAAAACCTGAAATAGTTTGCATCAAAGATGAAGGAGATAAGGAGAGGTTTATTAGTTTGGTAAAAAAAGTAAGGGAAGTCTTACCTGAGGTAGCGATAGTTTTAGCCTCTTCAGATTTGTCTTTAATTAAAAACGCTATAGAGGTGTGTACCCCTTCAGTTCCACTTGTTTATCCAGGACAAGCAGAGGATCTATCTTCTTTTGTCAGTTTGGCTACAGAAAAAAAGGTGCCTTTAGTAGTTTCTGCGGTGACTTTAGGGGAGTTGGCGCGGTTGGTTGAAGGTTTGATTACTCAAGGATTGAAAGATCTGGTGTTAGATAGCGGAGCCCTTCATCCAAAGGAGCTTTTTGAAGATTTAGTGATCATAAGACGAGCAGCTGTGAAAAAACGGTTTAAGCCCTTTGGTTTTCCAGTGATAACCTTTATGGATAGATATACAGAAGACCTGGTTGAAGAGTATCTTTTAGCCAGCATCTATGTAGCAAAATATGCAAGTATTATTTTGCTTTCAGACCTGAAGCCAGAGCTTTTGTTCCCCTTGTTATTGGAAAGGTTTAACCTTTATTCAGACCCACAAAAACCTTTGGTGGTAGACGAAGGGATTTATCCTATAAACGGGCCAGACGAATATTCTCCAGTAGTGGTGACTTGCAACTTTGCCTTGACATATTTTATCGTATCTGGGGAAATAGAAGGAAGTAGAGTTCCTTGCTGGCTTTTGATAAAGGATACAGATGGGCTCTCAGTTCTTACTGCCTGGGCTGCAGGTAAGTTTAACGCCGATAACATCGCAGAGTTTGTTAAAAAAACAGGTATTGCTGAAAAGATAAAACACAGAACATTGATGATACCAGGTTATGTGGCTATCATCAAGGGAGAGCTTGAGGAGGAGCTTGGAGGTTGGGAGGTAGTGATAGGGCCAAGAGAAGCAAACGGGCTTCCTGTAGCCCTAAGAGAATTGGCTAAAAGATTAAAGCCTTAAAAATTTTTAGGTTAATCGCTGAGGAGGAAAGATGAAGGAAAAAGTAGTTTGTGTAGGTGAAAGCATAAATGTGATGTCTAAAACCATAGGCCCGGCTATAAAGGCAAGAGACCCAGAACCAATAAAAAGGATGGCAAGAGAGCAAAAGGAGTTAGGAGCTGACTATTTAGACCTTAACATAGGACCAGCTAAAAAGGATGGGAAGGACCTTGCGGTTTGGATAGTAAGCTTGGTTGAGTCTGAGGTGGACATTCCTGTATCCTTAGATACTACTAATGAAGAAGCTATGGCTGCAGGACTTAAGGTTTCGAAAAACCCACAGAGGTTTTTGATGAATTCTATTTCTGCCCAAAAAGAAAGGATGGAAAAACTTATTCCTCTTGCGGCAGAGGCTGGATGTGAGGTTGTAGCTCTTTTATGGGGAGACGAAGGATTACCAAGAGATGCAAACGAAAGAGCCTCTTTAGCCGTAGACCTTATCATGAAACTCAACGAGGCAGGGATCCCTAATGAAAAAATCTGGGTAGACCCAATTATCACACCTATTACCTTAGGGGCAGAGCAAATAGTTGAGGCTTTAAATTTTCTTTCGATGCTTCAAGACCTTGCTCCAGGTGCCAAAAGCATCGTAGGACTTTCTAACGTTTCTAACGGAATTAACCCGAAACTAAGACCTTATCTTAACCGAGTGCTTCTTATGATGCTTATGAAGTATGATCTTTATGCAGCCATCCTTAATGTCTATGATAGAGAGCTGGTAGAGATAGCTAAAGGCTTACATCCAGATTGGGTAAACCTGGTAGGAAGGATTATGGATGGAGAAGAAATAGACCCTAAGGATTTAACCCCCAAGGAAGTGGAAATTTATAAAACTACCCAGGTGCTTCTTGGTAAAACCATCTTTTCGGAGTTTTGGTTAGAACTCTGATGAAACCAGAATTGATTGACGTTCAAAGTCTGCCACCTGAAGAGAAAATAGACATAGATAAAGTAGGTATCAAGGGATTTAAACATCCAGTAACAGTACTTGACAGAGAAAAGGGATTGCAACATACGGTAGCAGAGCTAAACCTTTATGTAGACCTCCCTTCTAAGTTCAAAGGTACTCATATGAGCCGGTTTATAGAGGTGATAAACGAGTTTAAAGGGGAGATTCACGTAAAAAACGTAATCAAACTTTTAAAAAAACTTGCTCAAAGACTTTCAGCCAAAAGTGCACACTTAGAGATGTTTTTTCCTTATTTTCTGCAAAAAAAGGCACCTGTTACCCAGATTTCTTCTCTGATGGAATACCAGGGAATTTTGTTGGCTTCCTATTCTGAGGGTAAAAAGGACCTGGTGATTGGGGCCAAGGTACCGGTGATGACCCTTTGCCCTTGTTCTAAATCTATCAGCCAGTTTTCAGCCCATAATCAAAGAAGCCTGATTACCGTTAAGGTACGGTTTAAGGAGTTTATCTGGCTGGAAGAGTTGATAGAGATTGCAGAAGCCTCTGCCTCAAGCCCGGTTTATTCCCTTTTGAAAAGACCAGACGAAAAGTTTGTTACTGAGTTTGCCTATGAAAACCCGCGTTTTGTAGAGGATGTAGTCAGAGGAGTAGCCAAACGGCTCTGGGAACATCCTGAGGTGAAATGGTTTTTCGTAGAGGTAGAAAACTTTGAGTCCATCCATGCCCACAACGCCTATGCCTGTATCGAAAGAACCAAAAGAGGTTCTTAAAACCTATGAAAATTATCTCTTCAAGGTCCAACCCAACCTTTAAATTTC
Source organism: Thermodesulfobacterium commune DSM 2178 (assembly GCF_000734015.1). Taxonomy (GTDB): domain Bacteria; phylum Desulfobacterota; class Thermodesulfobacteria; order Thermodesulfobacteriales; family Thermodesulfobacteriaceae; genus Thermodesulfobacterium; species Thermodesulfobacterium commune. The sequence goes on along the minus strand of NZ_CP008796.1, from coordinate 1,433,310 downwards.
TTAAGGCTCTTAAAGAACCCAAAGGCAGGAAAGAACATCAGGCCTTTCTTGTAGAAGGAGTTTCTTTTGTTAGAGAACTTTTAGACCAGGAAAGAGACAAAGTACTCTGGGTGGTTCTAGAAAAGAGAAGTCTTACCAAACTTGAGCCTTTGCTCAAAAAGGCAGAAGAGGCAAAAATTCCGATCTTGGTCTTAGAAGAAACTCTTTTTAAAGAGTTGGTTGCCTCAGAGACCCCTCAAGGAGTTTTAGCGGTCGTTAAATTTCCTATTTTTGAGGACTTACCAGAGAGGTTAGAGAGTACCCCTTGTTGTGTGGTAGTGCTTGAAGAAATTCAGGATCCTTCTAATGTAGGGGCAATAATAAGGACGGCAGCAGCGGTTGGGGTGGCTTGTGTGTTTTATACCAGGGGTACGGCAGACCCTTTTTCTCCAAAGGCAGTTAGGGCAAGTGCTGGAGCTGTCCTAAATGTTCCTCTGATAAAGGTTGAAAGATTTATAGAACTTGCTGAGAACCTTAAAAGAAGAGGTTTTAGACTAACAGCTACGGTGGTTAAGGGAGGTGAGGACCTTTTTTCCTTTTCTTTTCCTCCTAAAACAGCCCTTTTGTTTGGAAACGAGGCCAAAGGTCTTTCTAAAGAGGGGATGGCAGCCTCAAAATACAGGCTAACCATCCCTATCGTAGGCAAAGTAGAATCTCTAAACGTAGCAGTAGCAGCAGGTATAGTCCTCTATCAATGGCTAAAGGATAGACTTAATGTAGTTAAACCCTAAATCAAAGGCCTTTAAGTTTACCTGATGAAGTTTTTCAGGTAAAAGTTCAAGCATAGCCTCAACAAGAGCCTCTCTGTTTAAAGGAAATATCTCAAGAGCAGTTGCTGCACCTAACATTACCATATTTAGCGCTTTGACAGAGCCTGCTTCCTTGGCTAACTCTTCTCCAGGCACCAAAAAGACTTGACTGAAGTAAGAAGTCATTTCTTCAAAAAAGGAGTTCAGATCAGGATAGGTAGCCAATCCCTCTTTTACAGCAAAGGGTAATATGGGGTCTTTACTTATCACAAACTTTGTTTCTTTTTTAGCCCTTTTAACAAACCTTAAGGCTTCAGCAGGTTCAAAGGCTACTATAAAATCTGCTTCTCCTTCTGAGGTGTAAGGACTTTTGCCAAAAAGGCAAATAGAGCTTTCTACCACACCTCCTCTCTGTGCCATCCCATGGACTTCAGAAACGATAACAGGAATGTCAGCCTTAAGGCAGGCCTCTCCTAACACTCTGGTAAAAAGGATGATACCCTGTCCTCCTACACCTACCACTAACCCTTTTATCTTTTTCATGGTCTAACTCCCTTTTTGAGATTTAGTTTTATATAAGATACAAGGAGCTTTAGCGATGATTACCGAAAGCTCCTGTTTTTCAAGTAAAGGCTGAACAAGTTCTTTAGCCTCTTCTTTTTTATAAGGGTTTATTACCACACAAGGGATATCAAGGGCCTCAACTATTTTTTGTATAGGTATGGTTGGATGGTCCTGGATGATAGGTGATTTTATCGTTTGAGAAGGCACAGGTTGATGTCCTGTCATAGCGGTGGTGTCGTTATCAAGCACCACCAGCGTAAATTTATGTTTGTTAAACTTAGCGTTGACCAGAGGAGAAAGCCCTGCATGAAAGAAAGTTGAATCTCCGATAAAAGCCACCACCCTTTGGTCTGTAGCTACGTCAAAACCACAAGGAGTTCCCACACTCGAACCCATGCAAAGCAAATAGTCTGCCATGTTTAATGGGGGTTGAATCCCTAAGGTATAACACCCTATGTCTGTAGGATAAATAGTCCGTTCCTCTATTCCCATCTCTTGTAAAACTTCTTTTATGAGTTTATAAGTTTCTCTGTGAGGACATCCCTGGCAAAGAACCGGAGGTCTTGCCGGAAGTTTGTCCGAAAAATCGAAAGGAGGAACTTCAACGGTAAACCTTTTTAGGTTGAAGGCATTAGCTAAAGCCTCCTTTACTTGGGTAGGGGTAAACTCAAAATACCTGGGTAAAAGCTTTTCTTTTTTACCTAAAATCTTGGTTTTAAGACCATGAGTATAAGCAAGAGCTCTCAAGTTTTCTTCTAAATAGGGCTCAAGCTCTTCTACCACCACACAGGTTTCTACATGAGAAAGGAATTCTAAAGCTAACTTTTCTGGGAAAGGATGGGTAAACGTAAGGATAAGTAAAGAAACCTCATCCTGTAGACCCAAATCTTCGAGGGCATCTATTACGTAATTTACCGCAACCCCAGAGGCACAGATCCCTAATTTCCCTTTGGGTATAAACTGGTTAAAATTAAACGAGCTGGCTAAGTTTTGAAGTTCTTCTAATTTTTCTAAAAGGAGTTTATGTTGTTTTCTGGCAACAGCAGGGACAGGTACAAACCTAAAGGGGTCTTTTTTAAAGAATCCTTTTTTAAAGGTTGTATAAAAATCAAAAGGGATAGCTCCTACCTCTACCACACCTCTGGCATGAGATACCCTGGTAGTAGTTCTCAAAAGCACAGGTAGTTTAAACTTTTCTGAAAGGGAAAAAGCCTCTTTGGTAAGGACATAAGCAGTATGAGGATCAAAGGCCTCAAACATAGGCACCTGAGCAAGCCTTGCATAATAACGGTTATCTTGTTCGTTCTGGCTTGAATGACAAGAAGGGTCATCTGCGGTAACCACCACCAAGCCCCCTTCCACCCCTACATAGGCAAGAGACATAAAGGCATCGCTTGCCACGTTTAACCCTACATGTTTCATACAAGTGATAGATCGTAGTCCGCAGGCAGAGGCAGCCCCAACGATTTCCATAGCCACCTTCTCGTTTACAGCAAATTCAAAATAGAGACCGGCCAAATCCTTTTGCATCTGAAAAAGGTTGTTTCCTATCTCAGACGAAGGAGTCCCAGGATAGGCAGCTCCGACCTGGACACGACTCTCTATCGCCCCCCGAACGATCGCTTCATTTCCTAACAGAAATTTTTTACAGTTCTCACCTTTTAAGATAGGATGCATAAAACCCTCCAAAAATTAAACTTTTAATTATTTAACGTTTTGTTTTTAAAAATAGAATAGTAGTATAATACGTTTTTTACATAACTTTGGGTTTCTGGATAAGGAGGTATTCCTCGATAGAGTTTTACCTTTTCTGGGCCTGCGTTATAAGCTGCAAGGGCTAAACTTAGATCCTGAAACTCATCTATAAGCATCCTTAGGTATTTAGCCCCACCTTTAAGGTTTTCTAAGGGATGATAAGGGTCTTCAACCCCTACAAGCCTTGCGGTTTGAGGCATAAGTTGCATGATACCCATAGCCCCTTTGGGAGAAACAGCCCTTGGGTTAAAAGAAGATTCAACCTTGGCAATTGCTTTGAGAAGTGCAGGGTCAAGAGAAAATGCCTGAGCTACCTTTTCAAACCAGGTCTCGTATTCTACCGGTAGTTTAGTATAATTTGGAGAATAAGGGAACTTAGGACCTGAGGATTTAGAGTTTAAGTTTTTAGGTTTTTCTCTTATATAAAGTTGACAATAATAAGCATCTAACTTCTCCTGATTAGTATAACGGACCTCACCTGTCTCAGGATTTTCACACCTATAGATGTGTGCCTGAGCATAAGAAAAAAGAAAATGAAAGAAAATCAGTAATTTTAAAAGAAAAAATTTGGAGTTAATTGCTGAAAGTAATAAAATTTCTCTTTTTCTCATAATTGTTAAATTATAACATAAGATAAATAAGTCCGTCAAGGCTCAGGGTCAACCCCAAATTTGCCGATAGAGAATAAAATCAAAAATCTTTCCGTAATCTTTAAACTTAAAAATCATATTCCTTAGTTACTTTCTATAGTTCTTCCCCAACTCTCATATAAAATCTATACCATTTTCTACCTGTACCCCCCTCCTGCAATGTTTAATTCTTATTACCATAATAAAACTTATCCTTTAAGGACATAGAAAATTCCTCTTTATTAATAGAAATTTTCAGAAAAAATAATTTTCCTGTCAACATTTTTATAAAATGCAAATTTTTTTCTCTTTTTTGACTAAATTTTTTAAATTTTAAAATTTTTCTTATTTTTTATTTTTAAAATTTTTTAAGTTTAAGTAAAAATCAAAGTTCAAGAGAAATACTCATATTTAATTATTTCTCGTATTTTTGTATATTTTTACATTAAACCAGAAGTTATTACCAGATATATAAAATCATTAAAATCTTATCACTACTTCTTCATCTATGTGTTTGTTTTTATTTCAACCAAAATATCATTTGCCTTTACCTGGTTCAAATAGAGGTTACAGCACCTGGCAACATACAAGCAGAAAAACAGACATCCCAAGATGACTTACAAGGGATTTCGTGGATATAGACCCATAATTACAGCCTTTAAAGAGGTGCCTTTGATAGTTTATCATGAATTTAAGGAAGGCAATAGGCATGATGGACACTTGTCAAGAGAATTGTGTCTCCTTATAAAATCTCTTCACAAACATTTGCCTCAATTCGTATAAAGCAGACTTAATTAAAGGAAGGGGTTTTTAATGCTTAACTCCTTATAAAATTTTTTAGCATCCTGCTTAGACATGTTCCTGTTGATGTTCCTTTGCATGTGTACAAAACAAAGCTGATGATCTGTCTCAGGAAAAAAAAAGGGCTTTTATGGCTTGAGTAAGGCCAGGAAAATCATCACTCCCTATTACCATAACCCTCTTAACTCCCCTCTTTATCAAATCATTAAGTATCTGAAGCCAGTCCTCCTTCGTCTCTGAACCAAAATAAATGTAATAAGAAAGTAAATTTTTTCTTCCCTCCATATCTATTCCGATGATATTATAAATAACTGCTTTTCTGATTCTGTTGGCTTCGGTATCTTTTATCTGAGTATGATAAGCGTCTATAAACATAGCAAACAAATTTTCTGGCAATTCTTTGGTTTTTAATTCTTTGGCTTGGTTATACAATTCTTCTTTAATTTCTTCTATTTGTTCTGGGGAGTAGGGGAGTTTCATAGATTGCAAGAGGGCTTTGATTTTATTAGGGGAGTAGCTTTGGAGAACGAGGTTAAGGATAAAGTCCTGGAAGGATTCATCAGCTTTTTGCCATTCAGGAGGAAGAATAGCAGGTCTGAATTCAGATTTTCTATCTCTTGGGACAGAGATACCGAGATTACCTAAGAAACAGGCAAGTTGTCTTTCATAGTAACCATTAGCTTTATTATCAATACTATCTCTAAGGAATATTTCTCTTTCTTTTTTCATGAGAGCGTTTAAGAGGAGTGCAGCAGCCATTTTGATACCCTCTTTTGATTCAATTTTTGAGATTTCACTTAAAACTTTTTCTAAATCTAAGTCTAAGTTCCCCATTTTACAGACTTCCTGGTTAGTTTAGTCTTTTAGGTTTTATGTTATCATTAATTTAAAAAATATTAAAAATTTTTATTATGCCTCTAAAATATTTTATTAAAAGACACAATTTATATTCTACTCCCATATTAAGTGTAATCAGACATTTTTTCATATTTTAGATGAATTTTCTATATCATCCAGAAAGAGGGCTTCTTGAGACACTTGTCAAGAGAATTGTGTCTCCTTATAAAATCTCTTTACAAACATTTGCCTCAATTCGTATAAAGCAGACTTAATTAAAGGAAGTGGTTTTTGCCATCTCGTTTTCTGAATCCGACTTACTGTTATGTATATCGCAACCTCTGCTGTCTTGATTGATTGAAAATATCCCCCTGTATTTACCCTTATCAGCTCTATCCTGCTATTTATATTCTCAACCACATTCGTCGTGTATATATACCTCCTCACCCCCTCAGGATATTTCTTATAAACAAAATAATGCTCCTTCTTTTTCAAAAGTCCCTTTATATAAGCTGGATACTTCTTCTCATAACTCTTACATAATTCCTCAAATCTAATTAAGGCCCTCTCATACTCCTCTATCCTCTTTATAATGCTTAACTCCTCATAAAATTTTTTAGCATCCTGCTTAGACATGTTCCTGTTGATGTTCCTTTGCATGTGTACAAAACAAAGCTGATGATCTGTCTCAGGAAAAAGGGCTTTTATGGCTTGAGCAAGGCCAGGAAAATCATCACTCACTATTACCATAACCCTCTTAACTCCCCTCTTTATCAAATCATTAAGTATCTGGAGCCAGTCCTCCTTCGTCTCTGAACCAAAATAAATGTAATAAGAAAGTAAATTTTTTCTTCCCTCCATATCTATTCCGATGATATTATAAATAACTGCTTTTCTGATTCTGTTGGCTTCGGTATCTTTTATCTGAGTATGATAAGCGTCTATAAACATAGCAAACAAATTTTCTGGCAATTCTTTGGTTTTTAATTCTTTGGCTTGGTTATACAATTCTTCTTTAATTTCTTCTATTTGTTCTGGAGAGTAGGGAAGTTTCATAGATTGCAAGAGGGCTTTGATTTTATTGGGGGAGTAGCTTTGGAGAACGAGGTTAAGGATAAAGTCCTGGAAAGATTCATCAGCTTTTTGCCATTCAGGAGGAAGAATAGCAGGTCTGAATTCAGATTTTCTATCTCTTGGGACAGAGATACCAAGGTTACCTAAGAAACAGGCAAGTTGTCTTTCATAGTAACCATTAGCTTTATTATCAATACTATCTCTAAGGAATATTTCTCTTTCTTTTTTCATGAGAGCGTTTAAGAGGAGTGCAGCAGCCATTTTGATACCCTCTTTTGATTCAATTTTTGAGATTTCACTTAAAACTTTTTCTAAATCTAAGTCTAAGTTTTTCATTTTACAGACCTCCTGGTTAGTTTAGTCTTTTAGGTTTTATGTTATCATTAATTTAAAAAATATTAAAAATTTTTATTATGCCTCTAAAATATTTTATTAAAAGACACAATTTATATTCTACTCCCCTTCTTGAAGAAAATATTGATTGCTTTAGTTTTAAACAACCTTTTCTTTTTTCGTTTTTTCTTCATACATTCTTTTGTCGGCAATTTCTATTAACAGTTTTATTATTTCCTGAGTTGGCATGTTGATATTTTCTATATCATCAGGAAAGATTGAAATGCCATAACTAAAAGATAGATTAAACTCTTTGAAAATTTCCTCTATATTCTGCCTTAAAGCATTTATTCTTTTTGTTGGGTCTTCGTTAGATTCCAATAATACAATAAATTCATCTCCACCATATCTTGATATGATGTCATATTTTCTAAAATTTGCAGTTAATATCTCAGCCACTTCTTTTAAAACGTTATCACCCTTATTATGTCCATATGTATCGTTAATCAGTTTAAAGTTGTCAAGGTCTATAAATATGAGAAAAAGTTTATTGTTTTTGTTTCTTTTTAATTTTTCAATCAATTTTACTAAATAATCTTTAAGATAATATCTGTTATACAACCCTGTAAGTTCATCTTTGATAGCCATTAAATAAGTATCTTTTAATTTTTGTTCTTTTAGATATAAAATGGAATCGTATTTCTTGGTTACTTCTTTTAAAAGATTTTGTAGTAGTTTTATTTTTATTTCCTCTCTCATCTTTCCTTCATCGCCAACAAGATAGATGTTTCATTATAAAACTTTAGTTTTTTAAAATGTTTGTCTGGCCCTATTTCTCCAAAAGTAAAGAATCCAAAAAGATTACTATTTAAAGTTGAAACATAAATTTCTATTTCTTCTCTTTGCCTTTCTTCTAATACATATTGCCTTGCTGTGCAAGAAAAGTTAAACAGAATATCACAGTATTCTATTCTTTCCTTTACTTTTTTTGCGATTTTAAAATTTTCCTTTAGTAGTTCTTCAGGTGTAGCAAAAGAAAGTTTTAATTTTTGACCTTCCTTTACTGGACCGAAAAACTCTACATAATCTTTTGCAACTTTTTTAAATGTTCTGAGAGTTGCTACATATCCTTCTTCATCATCAAGTATGTAAATAGGTATATACCATAAATATCTTATATCAAAATTATCTATACCCTTCATAAATGATCGTGTAATATCGCTAAAATTTCTATTATCATCTACTAAGTACAGTTTGTAATCTTTAGCCTTTTTAATCTCGTAAGTAACTCCATAAGGTTTGAACCCAAGGGCTATATCTATCGCAAAATCTATGTTTGAAAAGGTTATAATTACAAAACCATTTTTTATAATTTTAAAGTCAACAAACTGATATGATAAAACCTCTCCGTTAGCATCTCTATGTCCAGAAGATACACCTCCAATTATGTTATTTACTGGTTGATAGTTTATAAATTGAGATACCTCTTCTATAAATGTTCCAAATCTTTTTTTATTACCTAGTCCTCCGATAACGATATGAAGCTTATCTGGATTTGAGTTGAAATAGTTTGCAGTTTTTATAACTGCATCGTCCTCGTCAATATCTTCTAAATAAAAAATTTCTACTTTACCAGTTGTTTCAAATTTTATAACAGCTACAGAAATGCCTTCTACTATTTCAGTGTCGCAAAAAGAGTGAATAGCGTGGAACCCTAAGTATTTTTCTGTGTTAAAAACCTTTTTTATATAGTAGTTTATATCAATATATGGGTAGTCAGGAGATATAGCAAAGATTAAAAAATCATAGCTGTCAAAATTTTTATCTATCTGATTCTTAATATCTTCTAATGCAAATAGTAAGGTTTTTTCTTGACTTTTAAATACTTGTGTTTTCATGTCTTTTTAATTAAAGAAAGGATCAACTCAAACATTATAATATAGTAAATAAATAGAGCAAGGCGCCAAATTTAAAGAGTTATTAAATGGTACTTTGCTATTTTTCCTGCAACAATTTTATTTTCCAAACTTTCTAAAAAGCTTATAACTATAATTTCAACCCTAACCTTTCTTTATTAAGATTCTTGGTTTATAAGTTTTTAACTCCGATAAGAAGATTGTTTGGCGATTGTATTGAGGGTCTGGCTATAAGCTATACTGTCCTTGAGATAGATGGAGTAATCCCAGAATACAGTGCATCAGAAATAGATTATAACCAACGCTTGCAATAAAACTTTTTTGGTATTATCTCGTTATAACCTAATTGCTTTAATTTATTAATAAAGTAAAATCATAGAATATGGACTACCTCTGGTTGGTGATATTTTTTGTTGGGTTGGTGGGGGTTTTCTGGTATTTTTATGCTAACTTAAGAAAATACGTAGACGAAAGATTTTCCTGGGTTCAACAAAGGTTAGAAAACATCTCAGAGCCATTATTTTCAGTCAAAGAAAGGATGTCTGACCTCCAGGAGATTAAAAAGGACCTTACCAAACTATACATAGCAGAAGAGGTGCTTAAGGGTTTAAGTGAGGATGTAGCTAAGCTTAACGCTATATTTTTAAGTAGGAAGTCAGGTAAAGCTGGGGAAAGGGCTGTAGAAGAAGTTTTAGCTCTTTTACCTCCCAATCTACTTGTCAGAAATCTTAAGATGGGGGCGTCGGAGGTTGAGTTTGCCTTTGTTTTAAGAGACGGGAAGTATTTACCTATAGATTCAAAGGTTACTTCTCCAGAGATTCTTACTAAAGAAGAGCTTACTGAAGAAGAGTTAAAAGAGGTTATAAAAAGGATTAAGAAAAGGGCTAAAGAGATCATAACTTATACTAAAGACGAAAAGTCAGTGGGATTTGCCGTAATGACTGTCCCTGACAGGATTTATGATTTTTGTAAGTCCAAACTGTTAGAGGAGTTAGAAAAAGATAAAGTCATCCTTGTGCCTTATGGTTTACTTTTGTCTTTTTTGATGTTTGTGTTTTTCTTTTGGGAAAGATTCGGACAGGTGATAGAGGCTTCAGATTTTTCTGGATTTATAGTAAAGTTAGAGAAAGGACTATATGAAATGGAAAAGGACATAGAACAACTTTTTAAAGAACTTCGCTCGGTGGAAAATCTATCTCATCGGGTTAGAAATAATCTTTTCTTCTTAAAAGGAGAGTTAGAAAAAACCAAAATGAGCTCTGATTAAGGTAAAATTTTTAGGTGAGAAGGAGGTATCTTGGAAAAAGTTTTGGAAATTCCTATCATAGGGATGACCTGTGCTGCCTGTGTTAAAAGGGTTACTGACCTGCTTTTGAAGGTTCCTGGCATAAAACAAGCAACGGTAAACTTGATCACAGAAAAGGCAACTTTAGAGGTTGAAGAAGAAAAACGTCTTGATTTAAAGGCTATAAGGAAGGCACTACAAAAAGGAGGGTATGATTTAGGGGTTCAGCGGGTGGTTTTTAAGATAGAAGGATTATCCTTAGGAGACCCTAAAAAAATCGAGAAAGAACTTTTAAAGGTTTTAGGTGTGGTAGAAGCTTCAGCCAATCAGGCAACAGAAGAGCTGACTTTAGACTATGTCCCTACTCTGGTAGAACCAGAAGACCTCAAAAAAAGACTTGCCAGCTTAGGTTATGATCAGGCAGTTGTCTTGCAAGGAGAGGTAGAACTCTATGAAGAGGTCTTTAGAAAAAGAGAAGAGCAGGAGTTAAAGAAAAAATTTTTGATTAGTGCGATACTCACAGGTTTTATTCTTTTAGACATGGTAACCCATGTTTTGGGGCATGTTGGGAAAAGAGAGGTTTTTAACTATGTGCTTTTTGGTTTGACAACTCCGGTGCTGTTTTACGGAGGTAGTAGGTTTTTTAAGGCTGCAGCCAAAGGGCTTAGGCATCTTTCTTTTGACATGAACACCTTGATTGCCCTTGGAGCAGGAGCAGCGTATTTATATAGTTTTGTAGCAACCTTTTTCCCTGATATTTTTTGGGCTTCAGGACAGACTCCTCAGGTTTATTATGAGACAGCAGCGGTAATCATTACCCTTATCCTTTTTGGACGGTTCCTTGAGGCAAAGGCAAAATATAAAACTACAGAGGCTATCAAAAAACTTGCCTCTCTTCAGCCATCAAAAGCCAGGATTATCAAGGACAACATGGAAAAAGAGGTTTCTATAAAAGAGGTTCAAGTAGGATACCTGGTCTTGGTTAAACCTGGAGAAAGATTTCCGGTAGACGGAGAAATTGTAGAAGGTATAGGGTTGGTAGACCAGGCTGTGATTACTGGAGAAAGTTTGCCTGTAGAAAAAAGGGTAGGGGATAAGGTTATAGGAGGCACAGTAAACCTTACAGGAAGTTTTAAAGTAAGGGTAACCCATGTAGGGAAAGATACAGTCTTAGCTCACATCATAAAATTGGTTAGAGAGGCTCAGGCTACCAAACCTGCCATACAGAAACTTGCCGACAGGATAGCCTCTGTGTTTGTGCCTTTGGTCATAGCGATTGCGCTGGTTACTTTTCTGGTGTGGGTTGGGTTAGGATATGGACTAACCTTTAGCTTAATGAATGCTATTTCCGTTCTGGTAGTAGCCTGTCCTTGTGCTTTAGGTCTTGCTACCCCGACAGCTATTGCGGTGGCTACAGGAAAAGCTGCAGAAGAAAACATCCTTATCAAAAACCCTGAAGCTTTAGAGTATGCAAACCGGCTAAATTATGTAGTATTTGATAAAACAGGTACCCTTACCTATGGGCAGCCGATGGTTAAGAAGATGGAGGTTTTTTCAGGCTGTTCTGAGGAAGAGGCTATCTTTTTTGCCGCTTCTGCGGAAAAGAATTCAGAGCATCCCTTTGGAAAGGCTCTGGTAGAGTTTGCCAGAAAAAGAGGGTTAAAGGTGGAAGAACCTGATGAATTTTACTATTTGCCTGGAAAAGGGGTGGTAGCCCAATTAAAAGGTAAAGAGGTATTGGTTGGGAATAGACGGTTTATGGAAGAGGCTGGCTTAGCTTTAGATGAGTTTGAGCGATTTTTAAGCGAAGGTAACATAGAAGGAATTTCTTATGTGCTGGTAGCTGTAGACGGAAGGCTTTGTTCTGCTTTTTGGTTTGAGGATAAGGTTAAGGAAGAGGCCTTGGAGGTGTTGCAAATCCTTAAGAAAAAAGGTATTAAGGTAGGGTTGCTCACAGGAGATGCCTGGCAGACAGCTAAAGAGGTGGCTAAAAAACTTGAGGTTGATGAGGTTTGGGCTGAGGTTTTGCCTCAGGAAAAGGCATTAAAAATAGAAGAATTAAGAGAAAAGGGAAATATTGTTTCTATGGTAGGAGATGGGGTAAATGACGCTCCAGCCTTAGCTAAAGCTCACTTAGGTGTGGCTATAGGGTCAGGCACAGAGGTTGCTTCTGCTACCGCAGACCTTATTCTGATAAAAAACGACCTGAGAGATCTTTTAAAAGCCCTTAGGTTAGCTGAAATAACCTATAAAAAGATAAAACAAAATTTCTTCTGGGCCTTCTTTTATAACCTTATTCTTATTCCTGTGGCTGCAGGGGTGCTTTATCCTTTCTCAGGACTTCTTTTAAAGCCAGTTTTTGCCTCAGGGGCTATGGCTTTTAGTTCACTTTTTGTGCTTATAAATTCCTTAAGTTTAAAAAAGGTAAAACTATAAAATTTCAGCAGGAGGGAGAGTAGATGAAGACCTATAGCTTAAAAGTGGAAGGAATGACCTGTCCTCATTGTGAAATGACCATAGAAAATGGGCTCAAAAAGATGTTCCCAGACCTTATTTTTGTTAAAGCAGACCGAAACAACAAAGAGGTAACCTTAAAGTCTCTTAAAGAAATAGACTTAAACGCAGTTTCCCAGGCTATAGAAAGCCTTGGTTATAAAGTGGTGGAATAAGGGAAAGAGATTATCCTTTTTTCTTGCCTCTACCTTTGGTAGCAGAGCTTTCTTCGGTCTTTTTTCTGCATCTTACCTTGGTTTTAGGTTGGGTTTCACAGGCTGAAGAGGGGCTTGTTTCTTGAGAACCTTCCTTAGAAATTAAGCCATACCTCTCTAAAACGATCCTTTCAGCCTCTAACCAGTTGTCTAAGTCCCTACCAGGAATACATCCACTTTTTACATAAAGCTCATAGGCTACCTTTCTGATTTCCTCTTCTAAGGCCTTTCTATCCATACTTGCCTCCGGTGGTAAGGTTTGTTTATTTATGTATAAAATATTTTAAAAACATTATTTTTAAAATCAATAGAAATAACCTGGAAAAAAAGATAGTGTTTCATTAATTGTGTCTAGATTTTAGGGTTAAAATTTTAGGGTTAAGGGGCTCTCCCCTCCTGGTAAAAATGATAAAGTTAAACTCAAAATTAAGAAGAAGGTTAGAAGGTTTGTTTATAATTAATCAATTAGAGTGGCTAATGAAGGATATCTTGATGAGGGCTAAGATGATATAGGTATTTTCAGGGGTGGATTCAGTTTGCAAAGTGGTATATTTGGTATTGTTGAAAAATATCTAATTTTAGGAGGGAGGTCTTTTACCCCCACATTGGTAGACACAATTAAAGTATAATTTTGTTACATTTAAACTTTAGAATAATATATGACATTTTAATTTTGGACTTACAAGAGCAGGTTAAAAGGGTTTGACAAAAGGGTTAATGAGTTTAAAGTTAGGGAAGAAGTGGGCTTTTAGTAGAGTAAAAATTCAACAAAATTGAGAGGTAAAAAGATGGAAGCTTCGAGAAAAGAACAGGTCTGGAAAATTGCTAAGTTTATGAGAGAGCATGACAGGGTTGCCGTTTGGTTAGAGGTAGATTTGATAGAGGTAGACCTTGGGTATGCGTTAATAGGGATGAAGGTTAGAGAAGACATGCTTAATGCAGCTGGAGTGTGTCAGGGTGGAGCTATTTTTTCTTTGGCAGATTTTGCTTTTGCCGTTGCTTCAAATTCTCACGGAAAGTTGGCTTTAGCTATTTCTTCTTCCATTTATTTCCCTTCTTCTGCTAAGGTAGGAGAGTATCTTTATGCTGAGGCTAAGGAGTTAAGTCTTACTAAGAGGACAGGAGTTTATGAGGTAAAGGTTTTTGAGAAAGAAAAAGGCAGGTTGGTTGCAATTTTTACTGGGCAGGTTTACCGGAAAGAGGAGGACTTAAGGGGTTTAATATCTGAAAAAATGTAGTATATTTTAATCTAAGGCTATTGGGGCCTGTGCGACGGATCCTGGTGAACCCCGCCAGGCCCGAAAGGGAGCAACGGTAGCCAGGCTCTCCGGGTGCCGCAGGTCCCCAATAGCCCCTTTTTTGAATTAAAATAAGGAGGCGTGAGGAGGCTGGTGCCTCTCCCGGGCTTCAAACCCGGTGCGCCCCCAAAAGGGGTGGGTGGGTTCAATTCCCATACGCCTCCGCCAAAGAACCTTTATAAAATAAAATGTCTTTTTTCTTTAAGACAAAACTGCATCTTCTAAGTTTATTTTTAATTTTTCTTCTGGTGTTTCCTCCGCAGATAGCTCAAGCCCTTATTTCCTTAGAAGAGGAAGAAAAAATCGGTAAAGAGGTTTTGGCTGAGCTTGTCAAAGAAGTCGAGTTTATAGATGATTTAGAGTTAAACCTCTACATCAACACCATAGGAGAGGTTCTTAAAAAACAAGGTGTAACCTTTTCTCCGTTTGAATTCAAGTTTTTTCTAATCAATGATTCCAGTTTTAATGCCTTTTCTGTGCCTGGAGGATATATTTTTATCAACTCTGGTATTTTTAACAGCATCGAGTCTGAAGACGAACTTGCCGGGATTATGGCACACGAAATGGCTCATAACCTATGTCGGCATATCGCAAGAAGGATCGAAGACATAAAAAAAATGCAAGTATTAGTTACGGCAGCCACGTTAGCAGGCCTACTTCTTGGAGGTGAAAAAGCCGCAGCTCTAAACATAGCCTCAGCGGCTATCGCTCAAACCAAACTTCTTGCCTACAGTCGGGCTGACGAAGAAGAGGCTGATAGAACCGGTTTTCAAATCATAACCAAAGCTAACTATAATCCCTGGGGTATGGCAACGGTTATGGAAAGACTTTCTAAACAAGGTAACTTAGCCATAGAGCTTGAGTATAAATATCTTTTAACCCACCCGTTGCCTCAAGAAAGAGTGGCCTATCTTATCAGCCTTGCTGAGAGGTATACCTCTGATCAATCTCCTAGGTCTTTGGTTGCCCAAGATCCAGATTATTTTAAAAGACTGGTTATCAGAGCTCAGGTTCTTTCTAAAAAGAAAGACCTGGCATCTTGGATAACCAACTTGAGGGCAGTCCTCAAAGAAAAGAACGCCCCCTGGATAAGATACACCTTAGCTTTGGCGCTAAAGGAACAAAGATATTTTAAAGAGGCCCTGGTTGAGCTGGTTAAAGCCCTGCAGGAGCTTCCTTTTAAAATCTATTTTCTTTTAGACTTAGCCGAAATATATTTAGCCTCAGGAGAACCTGAGCAAGCCTTAGAGGTTTTAAACCAAATTTCTCCTTCTACCTCTTCTAAACTATATGAAGGGATATATCTTACAAAGTTAGAGTATCTAAGAGCTTTAGCCTTAACAGAAACAGGGGATCCTCAACAGGCTTATGGTATTATGCAAAAACTTTTAAACCTACAGGCCCTTAGTTATGACCCATACTTTTTTTATAACTTGGGTAAGGTTGCCTCTCAACTTAACAAGATGGGAGAGGCCCATTTTTATTTTGGTAAACATTACCAGCTTAAAGGGGATCTAAAACCAGCCCTTTATCACTACGAAAAAGCCCTTTCTTTTTTATCTAAAACAGATAAAATGTATTTAGAGGCTGAGAAAAATATAGCACAAATAAAAAACAAAAAGTAAGAGGGTGGTTGATGGCAGAAAATTTTTCTTCTATCAGAAAGCACAGTATCAAGATTAAAAAGCCGTTTAAGATTTTATACAGGGAAAAAATAGTTTGCCCTAACTGTCAAAACAGTGAAGATTTCTATGAGGTGATTGAAAACGCAACCATCTTTATTTATTACCTGCAAAACGAAGACGGAAGTTTAGAGGCGATAGAAGAAGAAATTGAGGTATTAGGCCCGGTTAAGTTTTTCTGTGCTAACTGTAATACCGAATTAACCCAAATGAGAAATAAATAAGATTTATGCGTCCCTATTATATTATTTTAAGCTTTCAAGCCTTTAGAAAACATTTTTCTGAACTAAAAGAAGGAGACCTTGTTGGGATAAGACTACCTTTAAAAAGGGAAGAACACGGGCTTGTTGTAGACCTCATATACCGAAAAGTAGAGGCTTTTCCGTCTTTTTTAAGTCAGCTTTTATGCAGTTCTAAAACCCTTCAGGCTGAGGTTTTAAGAGAGTTCATGCCACCTTTTACTTTTGTAATCAGGGATAAAACTTCTCTTCTTGCCAGCTTAGCTAAACTTTCTCGCGAGGAAGGGTTTACCAAGTTTATCACCAAAGACGATCAGGCAAACTGTGGTTTAGGAGTAAAACTGTGGAATTCTTTGGAAGAGATTTTTAACGTAGCAGGCACTCAGGTTTTACCTTTCCCTTTTGTTTTACAACCCTTTTTCCCTAACATCCGAGACATCCGGGTGATTATTTTGGGAAATTTTTACGTAGAAGCCTATGAAAGAAAGAATGAACTTAATTTTAGAAAAAACATTTTTTGGGGTGGTATTGCAGTCCCTTATCAACTTTCTGATGAGGAGGTCTCTTTTTGTCATAAAGTGATGGAAAGAGGAAAATTTCCATATGCTCACCTTGACCTTATTTATATAGATGAAGAGGGACCCTATCTTTCTGAGATCAACCTTAAAGGTGGAATTAAAGGGGCTAAACTTTCTACAGAGAAATATAATGAAATCATAAGCACCATCCATCAAGAATTTTATAAAAATTGGGAAAAAACCTATAACCCGGTTCTTTACCTTATGCCTTAGGGCCTCATAAAAATCTCTATTTAGAGAGCTCAGTTCTAAGGGCTTTCATAAAGCTTTTATAGTCTTTAGCCCCAAAAAAGGCTGACCCCATGACTAATATATCTGCCCCGGCGTCAGCAATCTCTTTTGCGTTTTCAAGTTTTACTCCTCCGTCAACCTCTAATAGAGTATTTAGCCCTTTTTCTTTTATGAGAGTTTTAGCCTTTTTTATTTTTTCCAGGCAAAAAGAAATAAACTTTTGTCCTCCAAACCCCGGGTTTACCGACATGATAAGCAGTAGATCTAAATCTTCTAAGAGGTCTTCTATCAGAGAAAGAGGCGTTGCAGGGTTTAGCGCTACTCCAGCCTTAGCCCCTGCCTCTTTAATTTGCCATACCGTGCGATGAAGGTGTATAGAGGCCTCAACATGAACTACCAGATAGTCTGCCCCCGCCTTTACAAAATCACTCACATAGCGTTCAGGAGACACAATCATCAAGTGTACGTCAAGAGGAAGGTTAGTAGAGTTTTTAACAGCTTCTACTACCAAGGGGCCTATGGTAATGTTGGGTACAAACTGACCGTCCATAACATCTACATGGATAAAGTCTGCCCCTGCTTCCTCTGCAAGCCTTACCTCTTCTCCCAGTCTTTTAAAATCTGCCGACAAGATAGAAGGTGCTATTAAAACCATATTTCCTCCGATTCTACAAGGTTTTTAGATTTTCTAATAAAAACTCCTTTACTATTCTTTCCCAGCTGAGTTTATTTTTGTATTCTTCGGCTTTTTTGGCAAGGATTTCTCTTTCTTGCCGTGTTTTAGGTATTTTAGCAAAAATTTCTTCTGCTTTGCTTGCCAAAACAAATTCTTCTAAACCAATTCTTTGCTCAGCAGTCAAGTTTTTTAGTTTGGATAAACTAAATTTTTCTCCTACCGAAATAAAATCAACTCCATAAAAGGGTTTGA
Source organism: Thermodesulfobacterium commune DSM 2178 (assembly GCF_000734015.1). Lineage (GTDB taxonomy): Bacteria > Desulfobacterota > Thermodesulfobacteria > Thermodesulfobacteriales > Thermodesulfobacteriaceae > Thermodesulfobacterium > Thermodesulfobacterium commune. The sequence continues at coordinate 1,415,664 of NZ_CP008796.1, read as the reverse complement.
AATCTTTTTCAAAGGTTTTTTCAAGAAAGAAATACACCCCACAAGAGGTAGAAGGAACAGCAAGTCCACCAAAAGGAAGTACCTCGATGTGGGCTATACCAAAAGGTTCATAGATAGACATTCCCAGCTCAAGGTCAGAAGCAAGCCTCAAGTCTATCGTTTCTAAGTCCTCCTTTTCCATAAAAGGACATTTATAGTTAGAAAAACCTACCTGGTTGATAAAAAGGGCTTTTAAGTTTTTAGAGGTTTTATTAAAAGTTTCTACCCAGCGGTAAACCTCTATTTCGTATCCGATAAGGTCAGGCCATCCTTCTCGGTGTTCAAACGGCCAAGGATAAGATTTTACCATTTTTTCTACTTCATGAGGAGGCCTCCCCTGAGCTACTAAAGAAGAAAGTAAGATGTAAACCCCTTTAAGGTTATGTTTAACAAAAAGTTCGTCTAAGTAGTTTAGAAGGATAAGGTCTCTCCAGATACCTTTACTCTTAACTAAACGGCAAACATGAGTAATCAAAATGTCAGGGACAAAACCATAATAACAACTAAGCCATTTACCTATCTTTTCTTTAGATATTTCTTTTCTGTCAAAATCTATGTGGTCTGAAGAAACTCCATTATAGACTAATTTTACTTTTTGTTTTTCTGTTTCTGGGCATAAAAAAAGATATTCTTCTACCACCCAATCGCCAACCGCAAACACGGAGTCAACCCTTTGTGCAAGTTTAACCAAAGGGGTTCTATACCAGTCATCTTGAGGCCCAAAGACATCTTCTAAAGAAAGATTTTCTTCTTTAGCTTTTTTAAGGATGTTATAAAAACTTATATCCCCCCCACCTAAGTTTTCTACCAACCTTCTTACTGGTGCTACCTCGTGAGCATAAAAAATCCTTTTGTGTTTTTGAGGATGATAATCAGGATGAAGCTCTAAACTTAAAAGGGCTGGCATACCCATGTATTCATGTCCAAAAAACACTAATTCTTTAGCTGAGGGAAAAAGCAGGTTTATTAAATCTAAAAAAGGCAGACCAATCCTGAAATATTGCTCATAATCCCAGTCTGCTTCATAACGGTCTGAAGCCAAACCAAATTTTTCCCAGAAGAGGTACTTATAGAAGTTGACAATTTCTTTTTTTATATGAGTTATATCTACAAGAAGTATGTCTACTGTGGCTTTATTTTTAGGGTTTAGCTCATTAACCACCCTTCTTTTCCCATAAACTACATCTATGTTATATTTTTCTAAAATAGGATTAAAGTATATTCCAAAATGTCCTGTATCGTAGTTATCTTTGCTACTATAAAAAACTATTCCATCTTTTCCCAAACGACTGCTTGGAGAACCCAGATATTCGAAAAGAGGACCGTAGAGAAGGGTTTTGTCAAAGTATGATAGGTAGGAAGGAGAGGTGCACAGGTTGTTTATTACCTCTCCTATCCCCCCTATTTTATACAAGGCTTCATGGGTTATGTGAACGGCTACCCGCATTAATTTTTATCATACCACAAAAACCCTAAAATCAAACTTCTTGTCTTAGTTCTTGGGCTACCTCTACCATGTTTTTGAGGGCAGGTATGACCTCTTCCCATTTTCTGGTTTTTAGACCACAGTCTGGGTTTATCCATAAGAGTTCTTTGGGAAGGATTTTTAAGGCTCTTTTGACGATTGCTTTCATTTCTTCTTTATCTGGTATGGCTGGGGAATGGATGTCATAAACCCCAAGGCCTACTTGTCTATCCCAACCTGAGAAGGTTTCAAAGGCCTCGATAATTTCTCCTTTGCTTCTTGAGGCTTCTATAGAAATGACGTCAAAATCCATTGCAGCGATGTAGGAGATGATTTCGTTAAACTCTGAATAGCACATATGGGTATGGATTTGAGTTTCTGGAAGGGCCTTAGCGCAAAGTCTAAAGGCCTTTACCGCCCAGGTAAAGTAGCTATCCCAGTCTTTTCTTTTAATAGGAGCTCCTTCTCTAAAGGCTGGTTCGTCTATCTGGATAATTTTAATCCCAGCCTTTTCTAAGTCTTTAACCTCGTCAAACAAGGCAAGGGCTATTTGATAGGCTATCTGCTCTTTAGGGAGGTCTTCACGGTAGTAACTCCAGTTTAAGATGGTAACCGGACCAGTAAGCATTCCTTTTACCGGTTTTTGGGTAAGACTCTGAGCATAGGTAATTTCTTCTAACGTCATAGGCTCTTTTCGCCACACATCTCCATAGATAATAGGAGGACGATAAACCCTTGACCCATAGGAAAGTACCCATCCTTCCTTAGTAGTAGCAATCCCTTCTAATTTTTGGGCAAAAAATTCTACCATGTCAGTTCTTTCAAACTCTCCATGGACCAAAACGTCAAGCCCAAGCTCTTCCTGTAGTTTAATAACCTCGGCTATTTTTTGCCGGATAAAATCTTTATACTCATCGAGGCTTATTTCTCTTTTGTTAAACTTAGCACGCATCCTCCTTACTTCTTCTGTTTGAGGAAAAGACCCTATGGTAGTTGTGGGGAAAATAGGAAGGTTAAGGCGTTGTTGTTGAAGTTTTATCCTTTCCTGATAGGGAAGGTCTCGGATAAAGTCTTGTTCTGTAAGATTAGAAATTCTAGCTTTTACCTCTTCGTTTTGACCAAAAGAGACCTGTAGTTTGTCTTTAGACTCAGCTATCAAACCTAAGGCTTCTAAGTCTCCTTCTAAACCTCTTTTTAAAAGGTCTAACTCTGTTAATTTTTCTTCAGCAAAGGCGAGTTTATTTTTAAGTTCTATAGGTAGGAGGTCTTCTCCTTCTAAAGAAACCGGGAGATGAAACAGCGGACATGAATTGGTTATCACTAAATTTTGATTGATCTTCAAGAGAAATTCTATTTCTCTAAGTTTAGCCTCTAAATTAGCCCTCCAGACCTGCCTTCCGTTGATGATACCAGCTATAAGTATCTTGTCCTCTGGGAACCCAAGTTGTTTTAGGTTGTTAAAGTTTTCTGCATTAGACACCAGGTCCAAACCTAACCCTTTAACCGGTAAATCTATAAAAGCCTGGTAATCAGAAACACTGTCATAGTAGGTTAAGACCCAGAGGTCTGTAAAACCTGAAAGCTTTTCGTAAACCTTTTTAACCAACTTCCATTCCCAAGGTTCCAAATCCATCACTAACGCTGGCTCTTCAATCAAAACAGCTTGGGGTTCAACCTCCTTAAGAGTCTTAAGGATTTCTTGATAAACCGGGACAAGATGTTTTAAAATTTCTTCAAAAACCTTGGAATCGGTGATTTTTTCTACGGTTATCCCTTCTGAAGAAGTTTTAACCAGTTTGGCTAATTTTAGAAAGGTAAAGGGACCTACTAACTTAGGGAGGGTGTTAACCCCAAAATTCTGATAAAAAAGAAAGTCTTTAAGCGGAAAGTTTTCAAAAAGGGAAAAATCTTTGGTTTCTATCTCTGGGACAAGATAATGATAGTTGGTGTTAAACCATTTGGTAAGCTCAAGGGCTTGTTTACCTTTAGCCATTTCAAAATAAGTTTTAAGACCCTGATAAGGTTGAAATCTACCTGGAATAGCACCCACCATTATGGCAGTATCGAGGATAAAGTCGTATAGAGAAAGTTCGTTGGAAGGGAAAAGGTCCACGTTTTTTTGATAAATTTTAGCTCTTTCTAATTTTAGGTTGTTAATTCCTTCGTAAAAAGCCTCTTCTTCAAGGGTTCCTTTCCAAAAGTTTTCAAGCAATTGCTTAAATTCCCTTTTTTTCCCTAACTTGGGAAAACCATAAGCCAAAGTTTGCATAATCATCCCTCCTGCAATTTTGGTGTTTAGAGATTTAAAAATCTGGATAGATAAAGATGAACGGAAATAAAATGATTTTAAGGTGGTGTTTTAGTCATAGATATACCCCCCTCGAGGTTTTTAGAGGCTGGATAGGTCTTCCGGCTTCCGGATCAACCTACTTGCCGCACCTTCCCAGTGCCTTTCGGCACCAGTGGTCTGTCGGCTAAAGGCTGTTGGCCTTTAGCCCAAGGAAGGAAGCCTCCTTTTAGGGAATCCTTACTCGGGACCTCCTTCCCCAGAGGTCAGGTAGACCTCCAAGCGGCTTTCGTCCCCGGTCACGGCTGCGGGGCAGCGGGGGATTTTCACCCCTCTTCCCTTACATCCAGCCTGCTCTCCCTAACTTTTTACCACAGCCTGGTTTTATGTCAATAACTTAGGGTTACCCTATTTTGCCAATAGAAATTTAATATTCATTCATGTTTTCCCATTTTTCAATCTGTCTAAACGCTTTCTGTCTAAACGATCTATCACCTATCAGGTGAAAAATTCCTAAACCTAAGAGGATGTCATTATGCCGCAAAACTCTCTTAACTTCAAAATCCTAAAAACTAACGAACCTATCACCCCTCGTTCAGGACTTGCTCTTGTTGATGCCTTCCTCAAAAACTCTGGAATAAAAACCTTAATAGACCAACATATGCCTTTACCTGGTTCAAACAGAGGTTACATCTCCTGGCAATATATTCAACTTATCCTTCTTATGCTTATCGGTTGAGGCCATATATGGGGGTTAAAGAGGATAGATATCAATATTTTTTAGGTCAAGAGGAATCGTTTATAGAATGAAGGCGTTGGTAGAAAATAGATTAGGTTTTGTTTAGTTTAAACTGAAAGATTTTTTTAAAATAAAAAAAGCGCCCCCGGAGGGACTCGAACCCCCAACCTACGGCTTAGAAGGCCGCTGCTCTATCCTGTTGAGCTACAGGGGCAGTTAAGTACAACTTAAATTTTAATCAATTTTTTTGTTTTGACAAGTCTTTTTTTGGGTTTATAATTATTTTTAATATGATTAAATTAGTAGACTTTTTTGGAAGCTTGGAAAAAGAAAAAGTAGCGTCTCTTTTTGAAGGTCAATTTCCCTGGGAGGCCTTAAAAAAGCTAAAGACCTTTTTAAACGATATAGTCCCTCCTATTCCTAAAAAGATTCCTTTAAGATGTCCTTTACCAGAAACTGTATTGCTTACTGTAGAAGGAGAGGTCATTCCTTTGAAAGACCTGGAATTTGAAGAAGAAGGGTATTATTTTAAAGGGGAAAGGGTAGAAGGGGCTATCCTTATGGCAGGAGCGTTTTTAGGCAGTGAGAAAATCTTCTTTGAAAAAGGGGTAAAAGTGGAGCCTTTTGCGATGATAGAGGGTCCTGCCTATTTTTCGCAAAACACAGAGATTAGGCAAGGGGCTTATGTAAGGGGTAGTGTATATACCGGGGCTGGTTGTGTGGTAGGTCATACCACCGAGGTAAAAAACTCTATCTTTTTAGCTCAATCTAAAGCTGCGCATTTTGCTTATGTAGGAGATAGCATTCTCGGGGCGCAGGTTAACCTTGGGGCAGGAACCAAGCTGGCTAATCTAAAGTTTAACAAAAAAGAGATAGTGTTAAACATAGAGGGGGAGACCATAAAAACAGGACTTAGAAAGTTCGGGGCAATTTTAGGAGATGGTTGCCAGACAGGTTGTAATTCGGTCTTACAACCAGGGACTGTTTTAGGCAAGTCTTCTTTTGTCTTCCCTGGACGGGTGGCTGGTCCTGGCTTTTTTGGTCCTTTTACTAAAATAAAATAATTGGAGGTTTTAAATGAAAAAAGGTTGGTTAGTAGGGTTTTTGGTTTGGATGTTTATCATGGGAATACAGGTGGTTTATGGAGCAGAATCCAAGGTTTTGGCAGAGGTTGGTCCATATAAGCTTTATGAACAAGAGGTCGAAAAGATTCTTAATCAGGACCCTCAGGTTCAGGAGATTCTTAAGTCTTCTCCAGAGGCTAAAGAGAAGATTAAAAAGACGTTGATAGATAAATGGATAACCTTAAGTTTATTAGGGTTGGCTGCTAAAGAAGAAGGTATAGATAAGCTTCCTGAGGTTCAAAGGGATTTAATCAACATAGAAAAACAAATACTTGCTCAAAGATATCTTAAAACCAAGCTCGAAGGTATCAAAATAACCGAAGAAGAGTTAAAAGACTATTATCAGAAACATAAGGATAGATATGTAGAACCTGAGGCGGTTGAACTTAAGCATATTTTACTTTCTCTTCCCTCAGATGCCAAAAAAGAAGAAGCAGACAAGGTGCTTAAAAGGGCTAATCAGATTAGGGCGCAGATCCTGAAAGGTGCCAAGTTTGAAGAGTTAGCTAAGACCTATTCAGAAGATCCTAATTCTAAGGAAAAAGGTGGAAGCTTAGGGATTATTAAAAGAGGGGAAACAGACCCTCAGTTTGAAGCCAAGATCTTTAGCCTTAAACCTGGAGAAGTAAGTCATCCTATGAGGTCAAACTATGGATATCATCTCATAAAAGTAGAAAAGAAAATTCCTGCAAAGGCCTTAACTTTTGAGCAAGCTAAAAAGCTGGTAGAAAATGATTTAAGGGAGGAAAAAGAAGAGGCTTTGATGAAAGACCTGATAGAGAAGCTTTCTCAAAAATATACTCCTAAAGTTTATTAAAGAAAGACGCTTTTAAAAGGAAGGAAGATGGTAGATCTTAAAGGCGTGTTAGATAAGGAAAATTTAAATTTAGTAGACCTGTGCTTTCTTTGTGCTAAGAACACCACCTCTTTATTGTTTTTAGACATAGAAACAGAAGGTCTATCTAAGGAAAAAAACGACATTACCCTTATAGGGGTCTATACTCAAGGGAAATATTTACCTTTTATTAAGGGGTTAAACTTAGAGCGTTCTCTTTCTCTTCTAAAGGTTTCTCCTATCTGGGTTACCTTTGGAGGGGAGAGGTTTGATCTTCCGTTTATCAAAAAACGTTTCCCTGAGGTTTCGATGCCGGTAGTTCATTTAGACCTTTATTTAGCCTCTAAACTGGTGGGGTTAAATGGGGGGCTTAAGAAGATAGAAAAAGCTATTGGGATAGCAAGAGAAACAGAGGGTATGAATGGTTATCACGCGGTAAAACTTTGGCGTAGATGGGTGGAAGCCAAAGACAAAAATGCTCTAAGAAAGCTTATTCTTTATAATAAAGAGGATGTGGTAAATTTAAAAAAAGTATTTGATTATGTGGTTAGTAAGCTTGCTGAGCAAAGAAAAGAAGGGCAAAAAGGGGGGGAGATAGATGAGGTTAGACCTTCAGCGGTATTTTAAACATTATAAAGTTATCTTTCTTATTTTATTTTGTTTTGCCTTAGGGTTTGCCAGCAAGACTTTTTTGGAAAAAAGTAGTTTTAAATCAAAGCTTATCGCTCAGGATGGAAAGGTAGTCAACCAGGAAAGTTTGAACGTGGCGCTTAAGCTTTCTGAGGCTTTTTCTTACTTGGCAGAAAAGGCTGCTCCAGCGGTAGTTTACATAGAAACAGAAAGGACAGTGGCAGCAAATCCTTTTCCCTTTGACTTGTTTAGAGATCCCTTCTTTAGAAACTTTCCATCCTTACCAAGATATAAAGAAAGAGGTGCAGGTTCAGGTTTTATCGTTTCTTCTGACGGGTATATCGTAACCAACAATCATGTAATTCAGCAAGCTCAGAAGATTACAGTAAAACTTCTTGATGGCAGAACTTTTCCTGCAGAAAAGATAGGGGCAGACCCTTTATCTGACGTGGCATTACTTAAGATTAACGCCAATAATCTTCCAACACTTTCTTTTGGTGATTCAGACCTTATCAAAACAGGGGAATGGGTTATAGCTATCGGAAACCCATTTGGTCTTACACACACCATAACTGTAGGCGTTATAAGTGCTAAAAGCAGAAGTGGCATAGGAATTTCCGATGTAGAGGATTTTATCCAGACAGATGCAGCGATTAATCCTGGTAACTCAGGTGGTCCACTTATCAATCTTAAAGGAGAAGTTATTGGCATGAATACTGCTATTTTCAGCCGTTCTGGCGGATACATGGGGATAGGGTTTGCTATTCCAAGTAACATAGTAAAAACTGTGGTAGAACAACTTAAGTCTAAAGGAAAGGTCGAAAGAGGTTTTTTAGGAGTTACCATTCAAGATTTAACTCCTAATCTTGCCAAGGTGCTTGGGGTTAAAAATGTTACCGAAGGTGCAGTAATAACAGAGGTAGTTCCAAACTCACCAGCCTATAAAGCAGGCTTAAAAGAAAAGGATGTTATTATAGGGTTTAACGGAAAGCCTGTGAAAAATGCTTCGGAGTTAAAAAGTTACATTTTAATTACCAAACCTGGAACAGAGGTTGTGCTTGACGTTGTGAGAGGAAATCGGGTTGAAAAGATTAAAGTAGTGGTAGGATCTCCTCCAGAGAATGCTATTCTTTCAAGGGCAGAGGTTGAAGAAGCTCAAGAAATTTTAGAACAGTTAGGGTTTGACGTAGAAGAACTTACTCCAGCTCTTGCCAAAAGATTAGGGTTAAAACAAACCAAAGGAGTAGTGATTACCGAGGTTATTCCTGAGTCTCCGGCTGATCACGCCAACCTCACCCCAGGGATGGTTATCGACGAGGTAAACGGAGTTAAAGTTTCCAATCTTAAAGACTTTATCGCAGGCCTTAAAAAAGCCGCTCAATCTAAAACGGTTTTGCTGGGGATAAAGGTAAACGGAGGAAGAAGGTTCGTTTCTCTAAGTCTTGAGGGGATGTAACAGCTATGAAAAAGGTTTTATTGAAGAACTTGTTTGTTAGTTTTGTTTTAATGCTTTTTTTCGGGGCCTCTCTTCAGGCTGCAACCAAAATAAATCAGATAGTAGCGGTTGTAGGAGAGGAGTTTTTGACTTTGTATGAGCTTGAGGAACTTTGTGCACCGATTTATCAGAGATTTATAAAACCAGAAATGCCTTTAGAGGAAAAAGAAAAAATAAAAGAAGAGATCAGAAAGAGGGTTTTAAACGAATGGATAGAGGATACGTTGGTAGGTTTAGAGGCTAAAAAATACGGTTTTAAGGTAGAAGACGAAGAGTTAGAGGCCTATTTAAAGGAAGAGATTAAAGCTGCAGGAGGAGAAGATAAATTTAAACAAATGTTGAAAGAAAAAGGTTCAACCTTAGAAGAATATAAGAAGAAGGTCAGAGAAAATCTTCTTAAGATTAAGCTTGTACAGTTTATGTTAAAGGAAAAGGTGGTGGTTACGGATGATGAGTTAAAGCCACTTTATGCTGAGGAAATCAAAAAATACGATAAATCTTTCAGGTACTGGCTTTCTGTTCTTATCACCAAGGAAGAACCTCTGGCTAACACCGTGTATGAAGAATCTATTAAAGGAAAACCTTTGGAAGAGTTGATAAAAGGCCTTCCTAAGGAAAAAGTAAGCTTTTTTAATGAAAGTTTTAAAGAGGAAGACCTCGATCCAAAGATTTTAGAAAAGGTTAAAGAGTTAAATCCTGGGGAGTTGTCAAAACCTTTTAAGGTGGGAGAGAGTTTTTACCTTATCAAATTAACCAAAAAAGGAGAAAACGAGCCTCCTTCTTTTGAAGAGTTAAAGCCAAGGCTTAAACAAAGGCTTTTTGAGGAAAAAGCTCAGAAGTTTATAGAAAAATGGGTTAAAGAGTTAAAAGAAAAAAGGTATGTCAAGGTTTATCTTTAAAATCAGATGCTCTTTTCTGTTGAGGGGATAGTCCTTTCTAAGGAAAGGATAGGTGAAATAGATCTTTTGGTTGAAACCTTAACCCCTAAAGGAAAACTTTGGGCGATAGCTAAAGGAGCTCAAAAAAGTAGAAAAAGGTTTGTTAACCTTCTTGAAGAGTTTAATCTACTAAACCTTCATTTAAGAAAAACCCTCAAAGGTGCTCTTCCTATTTTAGAAAAGGCAGACCTTATTTTTATTCCAGAAAGTATATGGGGTAACTTAGAAAAGTATATTTTTTTCTCTTATATGGGAGAAGTTCTTTCTAAGGTAAGTTTTAAAGGGTTAGAGGCAGAATATTTTAATTTTATTAAAGACTGGGTTAAATTTTTAGACAGGGAACCTAAGTTAACCTTATTTCACAAGTTTTTTTTTGAGTGGAAAATGCTTGGATTTTTAGGTTGGAGCCCTCAGATAGAGGCTTGCGTAAGATGTGGTTATCAGCCTAAGAGGATTTTTTATTTTTCTGTAAAAGAAGGAGGGATAATTTGTTATCGCTGCAGGCAAGAAGGAGATTTCAGACTTTCAGCAGAACAAGTTGAGGTTTTAAAAATTTTTAGTAAAATGTCTAAGAATAAGGAAGATTTGAAAAAAGTTATGGAAAAAAAGGCCTTAACCTTTGAAGATTTAAAAATTTTAAACAGCCTTACTGAAAGGTTTTTTAATTATTTTTTAGTTTTTGAATTCAATTCTTTACAGACCTTAAAAGAAACATTTAGAGTTTAAAGGGGTTAGGTTAAGATGGAAAAATTGATGAATGAAAAACTTTTTGAAGAAAAACAGTATGTTCTTGAAGGTCTTGCAGCTAAAGAGTCATGGCGACTTTTTAAAATACTTGCAGAGTTTGTAGAGGGGTTTGAGGTGTTACCTCGGGTTTATCCTGGGGTAACTATCTTTGGTTCTGCCAGAACTGCTCCTGACCATCCAGATTATCAAAAAGCGGTAGAGTTAGGGAAATTACTTGTAAAATCCGGGTTTTCTGTGATAACCGGCGGTGGTCCAGGTATCATGGAAGCTGCTAATAAAGGGGCAGCCGAGGCTAACGGATACTCTGTTGGGCTAAACATTAAACTTCCTTTTGAGCAGGCTCCGAACCCTTATGCTAATATAAAACTGGAGTTTAGATATTTTTTTGTCAGAAAAGTAATGATGGCAAAATATTCAGTAGCCTTTGTGTTTTTCCCTGGTGGTTTCGGTACCTTAGATGAGATGTTTGAGGTATTGACTTTAGTTCAGACTAAAAAGATAAAACCTGTACCTATAGCTTTGGTAGGGAAAGACTTCTGGACTCCTCTCCAAAATTGGTTTAAAGATTATCTGCTTATGAATAATAAAATCTCTCCTAAGGACATCGAGCTTTTTAGGATAGTAGAAACTCCAGAAGAGACTTTAGAATACATAAAGGAATACTTATGGATTTAACCTCTAAACCTCAGCATGTTTTAGATATTGCTTCTCTTTCTTCAGAAGAAATAAATAGTTTTTTAGAACTTGGGGAAGCACTTAAAGAGGTTTTAAAAAGACCTATTCCTAAGGTACCTACTCTTAGGGGGCGGTTGGTTGTTCTCTTATTTTATGAACCTTCTACCCGAACAAGGTTTTCCTTTGATAGAGCAGCTAAAGCCCTTTCAGCTGACACTTTAACCTTTTCTGCCAAAGGTTCAAGTATAGAAAAAGGAGAAAGTCTGCTTGATACGGTTAAAAACTTAAAGGCTATAGGGGCAGAACTTATAGTTATACGACATCCGATGGAAGGAGCTCCTCATTTTATCGCCAAACATATCAACATTCCGGTAGTTAACGCAGGAGATGGAACACATGAACATCCTACCCAGGCGTTGTTAGACCTTCTTACGGTAAAAGAAAGGTTGGGGGATTTTTCAGGCATAAAGGTAGCGATTTTAGGGGATATAAAACATAGCCGAGTAGCCAAATCAGACATACTGGCGTTTCAAAAGATGGGAGCCAAGGTATATGTATCAGGTCCCGCGTATCTTTTACCTACTCCTTTAGAGGAGGAATATTTCAGAATTTATCCCGGAGGTTTTAAAGTTTGTTATGATCCTAAGGAAGCTATAAGAGATGCAGACGTAGTGATTGCTTTAAGAGTCCAAAAAGAACGGCATGGAAAACCTCTTATTCCCAGCTTTATAGAATATCAAACCTTTTTTGGGTTGACCTTTAAAGAGTTAGAGTTGATAAAAAAAGGTGCCCTTCTTATGCATCCCGGTCCGATTAATTGGGGGGTTGAGCTTTCTCCAGAAGTAGAGCAATATCCTTTTCAAGTTATTCTTGATCAGGTAGAAAATGGTGTAGCTATAAGAATGGCAATACTCCTTAAACTTTTAACAGATGGCAAAACCTATGAAGTTACTCATTAAAAAGGGAAGGATAATAGACCCTTCTCAAGGAATAGACCAGATAGGAGATCTCTTGGTTGAGGAAGGTATTATTAAAGGAATAGCAGACGATATTCCTTCAGACCAATATACAAAGGTTTTTTGGGCTGAAGAGAAGTGGGTTTTACCTGGTTTGGTAGACATTCATGTCCATTTGCGAGACCCGGGACAGGAGTGGAAAGAGGACATAGAAACTGGAACCAAGGCTGCTCTTTATGGAGGGGTTTTAAGGGTTGCTTGCATGCCAAACACCGTGCCCCCAAACGATACCCCAGAAATCACTAGCTATATCCTTAAAAAGGCTGAAGAAAAAGGTTACGTAAAGGTATATCCTATCGGTTGTATCACCAAAGGTCAAAAAGGGGAAGAACTTACAGAGTTTGGGAGGCTCAAAGAAGCAGGGATTGTAGCGGTATCTGACGACGGAAAGTGGGTGGCTAACTCAGAGGTAATGAAAAGGGCTTTACTTTACGCTAAACAGTTTAATCTTGCGGTCATTTCCCATTGCGAAGACCCAACCCTTTCTCAAGGAGGACAGATAAACGAAGGCTTTTTTTCAGCCAAGTTAGGACTAAAAGGCATACCTTGGTCTGCAGAGGTGGCTGCTGTAGTAAGAGATTTACTCTTGGCTAAAGAAACCGGACAGCCGGTACACTTAGCCCATCTGTCTTGTAAAGAAGTTATTCCTTTTTTAAGATGGGCTAAAGAAGAAGACATTCCTTTTACTGCCGAGACCTGTCCTCATTATTTTTCCTTAACAGAAAAAGAGGTAGAAGGATATAATACTTTAGCCAAGGTTAACCCACCTTTAAGAAAGGAAGAAGATGTTTTAGCGATAAAAGAGGCTTTAAAAGAGGGATTGATACAGGTTATTGCCAGTGATCATGCTCCTCATAGTGTTTTAGAAAAGGAAATAGAGTTTAGTTTAGCTCCCCCTGGGATGATAGGACTTCAAACCTTGCTTCCTTTGAGTTTGAACCTTGTAAAAGAAGGGTGGCTGAATCCTTTAAAACTAACAGAATGTTTGATAACCAACCCAGCTAAGGTAATAAACGTTGAACCCCCAAGTCTTAAACCTGGGAAAAAAGCAGAGTTCATCGTTTTTGACCCTAATAAAACTTATGTGTTAGGACCTGATATTATTCAGTCTAAAAGTAAAAATACTCCTTTTCTAAATAAAGAACTTAAAGGAATTACAGTTTTAGCTGTAATCGGAGAAAAAATTTGGGAACTTAATTGGGCTGTGTAGTTTTTTACACAGGTGTTAAAAATTTTTATCACATTTTTTCCTTATTTATCCCTAAAACCTAAAAACTTCTTAGAAATTTTAGGCATGTTTTTTGTTAGAAAATATTTAGGTATCTTAAGTTTGGGGAGGTTTAATGCAATATCAAAAGACCTTATCAGGAAAGGTTAGTTTAGAAGGTCAGGGTATTTTTACAGGAAAGACCATAAAGGTGGAAATAGAACCTGCAGGGATAGATACAGGAATTATTTTTGTCAGAGAAGATTTACCTGAAAAACCAGAGATTCCATTAAAAGTAGAGAATATATTTGGTCTTGAGGGTGCTACAGCGATTACCGATGGAACTCATATTATCTATTTAGTGGAACATCTTTTATCTGCCTTACACGGATTACAGATAGATAACGCCATTATCAGGGTATATGGGGAGGAGGTTCCTCTTTTAGACGGTTCAGCCTATCCTTGGGTAAGACAAATCCAAAAGAAGGGATACCAATATCTGTTCTATCCTAAAAAGAAGTTTAGAATAAAAAAGACTTTTAGTTATAAAAACGGGCATGGAACTATCGTGTTTAAACCTTCGGACACCTTGAAGATTAAAGCGTCTATTTCTTTTGACCATCCTGTGATAGGAAACCAAGAAATTTCACTGGAAATCAATCCTAACAATTATATCAGAGAGGTTTGTTTTGCTAGGACTTTTGGTTTTAAAGACATTTTGTTAGAGCGAATCAAGAAAGGCATCTTAAAAGGGGGAGATCTTTCAACGGCTATCATTCTTGATAGAGAAAAGGTACTAAATCCAGAAGGGCTGAGAAGTCAAGACGAGTTTGTGAGACATAAGGTACTTGACCTTGTAGGAGATTTGTTTGGTTTAGGAGGATGTTTGGTCGCTGAGGTAGAGGCAATCTCTTCTCACCACAGGTTACACATAGAAGCTTTAAAAAGTCTTTATGCCTCTGGTCTGGTAGAAGAGATAGAGGAGAGGGCTTTAACTTTTTTGTTGGTTTCTAAAAGAAAGAGATTTTAGTTGTACTACAGATTAAGCTACTTAGAGATTTTAACCTCTCCTATTTGATGGACAAGTCCGTCAGGGTTTTCAAACTGTTTTTCAAGTTTTAAAAGGTCTATCTTGTAGTCTTTTTCACCTAAGAGTTGGTCTAGCTTTTTTAAGATATAAACCAGAGGGTTTTTGATTTTATTTTCTATGTCAGGAAAGGCTTGAAGATAGATTTTGTTTTTTTCTACGGCGATTTTATAAGGTTCATAAACTATAAAAACTTTGGTACCTATAGGTACGGTTTCGTATAAGAATTTGATATGTTGAGGATACATCCTAATGCACCCATGGGTGCTTCTTCGACCGATGCTGTAGATTTTGTTGGTTCCGTGGATGGCATAAAGTCCTTTTGATAAATAAAGGGCGTATTCTCCCATGGGGTTTTCAGGTCCAGGAGGTACTACATCAGGAAGATCTGGGTCCTCAGCTTTGATAGAGGGAGGAGGATACCAGTATGGTTTTTCTTTTTTTCTTTTGATAAAGTAGATGTCTAAAGGAGGGAGTTTTCCCTCGTCTCCAATACCTATGGGAGCTATGAACATAAAAGGTGGATTAAAAAAATATAGTCGCATCTCTGGAAGGTTTACTAAGATGTAAGGTTCTTGAGATTTGAGAATAAATTCTTGAGGGACTAAGACCTGATAAGGAATGATTATGGTCTGGTTGGTTTTAGGAAGCCAAGGGTCAACCCCAGGGTTTGCGAGTACCAGATGTTGATATCCTACTTCAAAGGTCACCGCTAAATCAACTAAGGTGTCACCTTCCTTTATGGTATAGGTCTGATTTTTAAGATAAATATGTTTGTCAGGAATTATAGGGATAGACTGTAAAAGAGAGGCGGCCAAAGCTTGGAAAGATGATAATAAGAGGTAAAATAAAAAAATTAATGTTGAGGGGAAAAATTTATGCGCTTTCATAATGTTTTGCAAAAAATAGGTAATACCCCAATAATTAAACTATCCAAGCTAAAAGTCAAGCCTTCGGTGGAAATTTGGGGAAAAATCGAAAGTCAAAACCCAGGAGGATCTATTAAGGATCGTCCTGCCCTTTTTATGATAGAAGATGCAGAGAAAAAAGGACTTCTTACTAAAGATAAGATAGTCATAGAGGCATCAAGCGGAAACACAGGAATAGGCCTTTCTTTAGTTTGCGCGGTTAAAGGGTACAGATGTATGATTGCTATGTCTGAATCAGCCTCTATAGAAAGAAGAAAAATCATGCAGGCCTTTGGGGCTCAGATCCTTCTTACTCCCGCAGAAAAAGGTACTGACGGAGCTATGGAGGCAGTATATGAACTTTTGAGGAAAGACCCTGACAAATATTTTTGCCCAGACCAGTTTAACAACGAGGCTAACTGGAAAAGTCACTATCATACTACAGGCCCAGAGATCTGGAGAGACACTGAAGGCAAGGTCACCCATGTGGTATGTGGTCTTGGAACTACAGGAACAGCCATGGGAATAGCTCGATTTGCCAAAGACCACAATCTACCTTTTAAAGTAGTAGGGATCGAACCTTATCCAAAGCATAAAATCCAAGGCTTAAAGAACATGAAAGAGTCTTATCCTCCGAGTATTTATAATAAAAAACTCCTTGAGAGAGTAATCAACGTAGAAGATGAAGAGGCTTTTTACTGGGCAAGATGGCTTGCTCGGGAAGAAGGAATCTTTGTCGGAATAAGTTCAGGGGCAGCTTTGGCAGGAGCTTTAAAGCTGGCAGAAACTTTAGACCAAGGTTTGATAGTGGTTATTTTCCCAGATGGGGGAGAGCGTTATCTTTCTACCCCTCTTTGGTCTTTTGAGGTAAAAGACAAAAAAAGAGAAGAGACAAATCTTATCGTTTTTAATACCCTTTCTGAAAAAAGAGAACCCTTTTTTCCTCTAAGTTCTTCTGAGATTAGGATATATACCTGCGGTCCTACTTTAAATCTTCGTCCTCACATCGGACTTTATAGAAGACTTATTACCGCAGACGTGCTAAAAGAGTATTTGAGGATTAAAGGTTATCAAGTGAAACATCTGATTAATCTTACCGATTTTGATGATAAGACCATAAAAAGAGCTTTAGAAGAAAAAAAACTCTTACAGGAGATAACCAGAAAAGTAGAGGAGGAGTTTTATCAAGACGTTGAGTTTTTAAACCTTAGCAAGGCAGACCTTTATCCTAAAGTAAGCCAACATCTTTCAGAAATGGCTGACCTGGCTTTCAAGGTGGTTGAGAAAGATAAAGCTTACGTAAAATATGGGAGTGTTTATTTTGATATTTCCAGGCTTGAGGATTACGGGAAGCTTTCTAAGGTTGATCTTTCTCGTTTAAAACCTGGAGCGACCATAGACGTTGAAGAATATGATAAAGAAGAACCCTTTGACTTTGCCTTACTTAAAAGAGTGCATATTCTTGAGTTAAAAGAAGGATATTTTGTAGACACACACATCGGTAAAGTCAGACCTACCTGGCATATCCACTGTGCTGCTTTAATCCTCAAATATTTAGGAGAGGAGATAGATTTCTTTACAAGTGGAATAGACCTTCTTTTCCCTCATCATGAAAACACCAGGGCGGTTTTAAAGGCAATTACAGGAAAGGAAGTTGCTCGTTACTGGCTTCACACCGGGATAGTTTTTTATCAGGGGAAAAAGCTTTCTTCAGAAAATAGGATTACTGTCGAAGACATTAAGGCAAAAGGATTTAACGGAAGAGAACTAAGGTTTTACTTCTTAAGAACCCATTACCGAAATCCCTTTAATTTTAGTTGGAAAGGACTTGAGGAAAGTGCAAAAATACTGCAAAAGATTGACCAGCATCTTTGTTTGGTAGAGGCTTCTGCAAGAAAGGACAAAGAAGATCCCTCTACTTGGTCTATTTTAGAAAATTTTGGCCAAAGTTGGGAAAAGGCCTTAAAAGAGGATTTAAACACCCCTATGGTTATCTCAGAACTTATCTCTTTTTTGAAAAAACTCTATCCCTATCTAAAGCAAGGTATTAGTGTTGAGTTTAAAGAAAAGGTGTTTGAAAATCTTCAAACTCTTAACAAGGTGTTAAAGGTTTTAAGGTTTCCTAAAAAAGTGATGGATGAGGAAGTACTTAGGTTGGTGCGGTTAAGAGATGAAGCCAGAAAAGAAGGAAATTTTGCAGAAGCAGACCAGATAAGAGAAAAATTACTTGCTAAGGGATTTTGGGTATTTGACCTTCCCTGGGGTACGGAGGTGGTAAGTTTAGAGGTATGACCAGAAAGATACCAGAGGTATTACAAGAGATTTATCAGCGGCTTTTTGAGTTTTTTGGGCCTCAAAACTGGTGGCCTGCTGAGACCCCTTTTGAAGTTTGTGTGGGAGCTATTCTTACCCAGAACGCTTCTTGGAAAAACGTAGAAAAAGCCATTAGCAACCTAAAACAAAAAGGGCTGCTTAGTCCTCCGGCCCTTTATCAGCTTCCTGTAGAGGAATTGGCTGAACTTATCAAACCAAGCGGTTTTTACAACTTAAAAGCTAAAAGGCTTAAAGCCTTTGTAGAATTTTTGATGATAAACTATCAAGGCGACCTTGCTCTTATGTTTAAAAAGCCTCTTTCACACTTAAGGTCAGAGCTTTTGAACATAAAAGGTTTAGGCAAAGAGACGGTAGACAGCATTCTTTTATATGGAGGCAACCTTCCTATCTTTGTGGTTGACACCTATACCTATAGGATCTTAAACCGACATTTTCTTATTCCTGAAGAAACTACCTATGACGAAATTCAAACCCTTTTTATGGAAAATCTCCCTCCAGACCCACAGCTTTTTAATGAGTACCATGCGCTTTTGGTAGCCTGTGGAAAAAACTTTTGCAAAAAGAACTCCCCTTTATGTGATCCCTGCCCTCTGAAAGGGCTTTAAGTTGGGCACTTTATGATAGGATTTATCTTTGCTCTCCTTGCCGGGTTCTTGGTAGCTTTAAGCGATGCTTTAAATAAGAAATATTTTTCTGATAAAGGAACTTCTTATATGGTTTTTGCAAGGACTGTAGGAAGTTTACCTTTCCTTTTGCCTCTTTTTTTGTATCTTACCTTTTTTAAAGGTGTAGGGGTAGGATATTTTTCCCCTCAGTTTATGGTGGTAGTAGGTATTTTGCTTGGTTTAGAAACTTTAGCTACCTTTCTTTATATGAAAGGAATAAAGGTTTCTCCCCTTTCTGTTTCTGTACCTTTTCTTTCTTTTACCCCGGTTTTTATCATCCTTACAGGATATTTTTTGCTTGGAGAAAGGGTATCTTTGGAAGGTGCTATGGGGATTTTACTGGTGGTAGCTGGTAGCTATGTGATCAATTTTCCTTCTGCCAGATTAGGGTGGTTAGAGCCTATAAAAGCCATCAAAAAGGAAAAGGGAAGCTTTCTTTTACTACAAGTAGCTCTTATATATTCTATCACGTCTGTGCTTGGGAAAAAGGGCCTTCTTCTGACAGACCCTTTGTGGTTTTCTTCTTTTTATTTTACCTTGCTTGGGATTTCTGCAGGACTTGTAGTTAAGGTTTTTTATCAAATAGAGGTAGGCTCTTTTCTAAAAACCCAAATCAAAGGCATATTTTTGGTAGGCCTTACTCAGGCTCTCATGTGTTATTGTCATATGATAGCCTTAAGTCAGCTTGAAACTGCTTATATGATAGCCCTTAAAAGAACAAGCATCCTTTTTTCGGTGGTTTTAGGTTATTTCTTTTTTAAGGAATCTTATTTTGGATTAAGGCTGGTAGCAGCAGGTTTGATGTTAACAGGGGTTTGTCTGATAATGTTTTTTAAGTAGGAGGGAAAATGATTGACCGAGGGTATGTGCAGGTCTATACAGGAGATGGAAAAGGGAAGACCACCGCGGCTGTGGGTTTAAGTATAAGAGCTTTAGGAGCTGGATTAAAGGTAGCTTTTCTTCAGTTTTTTAAGGATGGAACCTCCTCTGAAGTAAAGATTCTCAAGACTTTCGATAATTTGTATTATCAGCAGTTTGGGGGGAAAGGTTTTGTGTCAGAAGTAACTTCTGAGCTAAAAGAAATTATCCAAAAAGGCTGGGAAGAAGCTAAAAGACTGGTTTTTTCTAAAGAGTATAATATAATTGTTTTAGATGAGTTTACGTTTGCTCTTAACTGGGGTTTGGTTGAAGAAAAAGAGATTTTGCAGGTCTTGAGGGATAAGCCAGAAGAGGTGGAAATAGTCATTACCGGGAGAGATGCTCCAAGAAGTCTTATTGAATTTGCCCACCTGGTGACTGAAATGAAAAAGATTAAACATTACTATGATCAAGGGATTAGGGATAGAATAGGGATAGAAAGATGATAAAGGATGCGGTAGTAAGAAAGGTAATAGAAGGCATCAGACTAAATAAAGAAGAGGCTTTAGAACTTTTTAAATTCCCTCTTCAAGAAATTGGATGGTTAGCCCGAGAGGTTAGGTTTAGACTTAACCCTGAACGGGTGGTTACCTATGTGGTTGATAGAAACATCAACTATACCAATGTATGTGTTTCAGGATGTAAGTTTTGTGCCTATTATAAACCTCCAGGCTCAAAAGATGGGTATGTGCTTTCTTTTGAAGAGTTGGGGAAAAAGATAGAAGAAACCTTAAGCTTAGGTGGGTATCAAATTCTTTTGCAAGGAGGGCTTCATCCTGACCTACCTTTTTCTTTTTATGAAGACATGCTGCGTTTTATAAAAACCAACTTTCCTCAAGTGCATGTTCATGGTTTTTCTCCTCCTGAGATAGTGTTTTTCAGTAAACGATTTGGGTTGTCTATAGAAGAGGTTTTGGAAAGGTTAATCAAAGCAGGACTTGATTCTATTCCTGGGGGTGGGGCAGAGATTCTTTCAGATAGGGTAAGACGCCTTATCTCTCCGAACAAGGCTACCACAGAGGAATGGTTAAAGGTGATGGAGGTGGCTCATAACCTTGGACTTAAAACCACCGCGACCATGATGTTTGGACATATCGAGACCCAGGAGGAGATTATAGACCATCTTTTGAAGATACGATCCCTTCAAGACAAAACAGGAGGTTTTACCGCGTTTATTCCCTGGACTTTTCAGCCTAAAAATACAGGGTTAAACCACCTGATAAAGGCAGGGTCTGCCTATTATTTAAAGGTGTTAGCTATCTCTCGTATAGTGCTTGATAACGTTAAAAACATCCAGGTTTCTTGGGTTACTCAAGGGCCTCATATCGCTCAAATTGCTCTTGAATTTGGGGGTAATGATTTTGGTTCCACCATGATAGAAGAAAACGTGGTAGCTGCTGCCGGGGTTTCTCATAGGATGAGTGAAGAAGAAATCAGACATCATATCTCATCTGCAGGCTATATTCCTAAAAGAAGAAGGATGGATTATACCCTTTTAGAATAAGCATGAAAGAAATTCAAGTCCTTCCTTACCATCATTTTTTACTTCGGGCTAAATGGGTGGTTCCTGTAGCCTTGCCCCCTATTTTAGACGGGGCCGTAGAGATTAGAGAAGGGAGGATTGTTAGGGTTGGGGAGTTTTCAACCCTGTCTAAAGAAACGGTAGGAGCCAAGCTGATAGATTTTGAAGAAGCGGTGATCCTTCCTTGTTTAACCAATCTTCATACCCATCTTGAGCTCTCCAGTTTTAGGTTTAGGATCAAACCTTCAGAAAATTTTATAACCTGGGTAAAACAGGTAATTAAACTAAAGGAAGAAACTACTCTGATAGAGTTAAAAGAAGGCGCAAAATTGGGGATTTCAGAGTTATGGAAAGAGGGGATAGGGCTTGTTGGAGAGGTCACAAATTCAGGGCTTACTTTAGACCTTCTTAAAGGAAGCCCTTTATATGGTTATGTGTTTCGAGAAATTATAAATTTTAAAGGAGGGGTTAAGCTGCAACCTCTTGATAAGCAAGATTTGGACTCAAGGTTTAAGTTAACCTATTCAGCTCACGCCCCTTATACTGTTTCTCCTTTACTTCTTCAGGCAATAAAAGCCTACACCAGAAAAAGAAATCAGGTTTTTTGTATCCATTGTGCAGAGTTTAAAGAAGAGGTAGAGTTTTTAAAGACTGGCGATGGTCCAGTAAAACACTTGTTAGAGGAAAGAAACCAATGGAACGAAAGCTTTTCTCCTCCTGGGATAAGCCCGGTAAAATACTTAGCCAGTTTAAACCTTCTTGATGAAAAAACTTTGTTAGTCCATGTTGTCCAATTAGACGAAGAAGACTTAGAGGTTCTTAAAACCTATAAACCTAAGGTTTGTGTTTGTCCAAGAAGTAATCTTTTTACAGGGGTAGGCCTTCCTAACTTGCCTTTATTGTTAAAGTCAGGTCTTGAGATAGGTATAGGAACAGATAGTTTAGCTAGTAACACCTCATTATCTATCTGGGAAGAGTTGAAGACCCTTTATTCAGCCTTTCCTGAAGTATCTCCTGAAATCCTTCTTCAGATGGCTACTTTAACCGGAGCCAAAATTCTGGGATATGAAAACCTTGGCGCAATTGCCCCTGGATACTTACCTAACCTTCTTGTGGTTGAGGTTTTAGATTACCTGATAGATGACCCTCAGGAGACGATGGTATCTCTTATCAACTCTAACAAGGAGGTTAAGTATAGGATTTATGGATAAACTAAAAATAGGGATTCCTCTTTACATAAACACACTCCCCTTACTTTTTTACCTTCCTAAGGAAAATCAAAGAATAGAACTTATGTTAGAGGTTCCTAAGAAGCTTAATCAACTTCTTAGACAGAATGTTTTGTGTGCAAGCTTAAGTTCAAGTATAGTCTATGCTAAAAATCCTCAAGAATTTTACCTTTTACCAGACCTATCGATAAGTGCTGTAGGAGAGGTAAAAAGTGTAGTGCTTTATCATAAAGAGGACCTTCAAGACCTTGACGGGCAACCCGTAGGGATAACCCCAGAGACCGAAAGTTCTTTTTGGCTTTTAAGGGTTTTACTTGAAGAGTTTATAGGGGTAAAACCTAAGTATGTAGAACTTTCTAAAAATTGGGGAGCTCTTTCAGACCAAGAGAGAGAAGAATTAAAGGGCTATTTAGCTATAGGAGATGAGGCTTTAATCCTTCAGCATAAGAAAGATGAGAGGTATGATATCACTGACCTTGCAGAACTGTGGTTAAAATATACGCATTTTCCGTTTGTTTTTGCTTTGTTTATTCTAAAAAAGGAGTTTATATCCTTTAAACAAGCACTGGCTGATTTTTGTTTAAATCTGTATTCTGCCAGGGCTAAAGCTTTTTCGAACTTAAAAGAGGTGGTAACCCATTCCCATCTTCATCTCCCTAAGGATTTTGTATACAACTATCTAACCCATTTAGAGTATGATTTTTCAGGGTTAAAACAAAGGGCATATCTATATTTTTGCGAGATTTTATACAAGAAAAAACTTATATCTTATATGCCTGAGCTCAACTTTTTCCCCATAGGATAAGGGTGAAAAATGAAGGTTGAAAAAAACTTTGTTAAAAACAAGTTTGACCGGATAGTTCGAAGGTATGACCTGGTAAACCTTATAGGAAGTTTAGGTCAAGACAGATTATGGAGACGTAAAGTTGCTTTATTGTTAGCTGAAGCCTCTCCTCCTCTGCTTGACCTTTGTTGTGGACCTTTTACCCTAACCTTAGAGGTCTATCGAAAGAGTAATTTAGCTAAAACCTTTGCCTTAGACTTTAGCTTTGAGATGCTTGCCTTTGGTAGCTCCAGAATAAAAGATACCTACATTTATCCTGTTTGTGGAGATGCAGAGGAACTACCTTTCAAGAACGACCATTTTGGGGGGATTAGCATAGCCTTTGGGTTAAGGAATCTACCTAACAAGGAAAAAGCTATAAAAGAGTTTTTTAGGGTTTTAAAACCAGGAGGAAAGCTAATTATCCTTGAATTTTCTTGGCCTAAAAATTTTTTAGTGCAAAGATTTTATGATTTTTACCTGAGTTATTATATGCCCCTTTTAGGAGGGGCTTTAACCGGAGACAAAGAGGCTTATATGTATTTAGCCGATTCTATAAAGGCTTTCCCGTCTCCTGAGGCTATAAGAGAAATGCTCTTAACCTCAGGTTTTTCAGAGGTAACCTATAGTCCTTTAACCTTTGGTATAGTAACCTTATATCAGGCTGTGAAGTAAACCTAATTTTTAGCTTTATGTAGCCCCACAGCTTCTTTTAAGGTTTCACTTTCTTTTAGCACTTGAGAGGCTACCAGGCTTGTGTTTTCTTGAGCTGTATAAAGGGCCTTTACTCTTTCTGCTATTTCATTGAGGTCTTTAGAGATGTTTTCGATGTTCACAGAGATGTCTTCACTTGAGGAAGCAATAAAGTTTATCTTTTCCTTTAATTCTTGGGTCTTTTCATAGATGTCTTTTAACATGTTTTCAGTTTGTTGAGCCATTTCTGCTCCTTTATTAACCTTTTCTATAGAGCCTTTTAGGGAATCTTCTACTGAAAAGACTTTGGCTTGTATTTCTTTTATAACCTCTTCGATTTTATCTGTAGCTTTGGTGGTATTATCAGCTAATTTTCTTACTTCTTCAGCCACAACAGCAAAACCTTTACCATGTTCTCCAGCCCTTGCTGCCTCGATAGTTGCATTAAGGGCTAACAGGTTGGTCTGTTCAGCGATGTCTTTTATCAACATCACGATAGAACCTATATGGTCTGAACTTTTTCTTAGGTCGTTAACCACCACTCCCAACCTCTCAAAGATGTCTTTGAGCCCTTTTATTTCTTTTGAGAGATAAGAGGAAAACTCCATCCCCTCTTTAGACCTATCAGAGGTTTCACTGCTAAAATCTCGTATTTGGGATAGATTTTGAACGATGTTAGACAGGGCTTCAGAAATATGGTTGGCAAACATAGTCATCTGAGCTGATTTTTCGGTTAAAAACCTTAGGTTTTCTGTTAGCTCTGTTGAGACCTTAGATATGGTTGTAGAATAACTAAAGAGATTTTCTGAAATATCCTTAGCCTGAGAAAAAAATTTTCTTCTTTTAAGTATGATCTCATGTAGAAGCTGAGAGGCTACCCCAAGCTCATCGTTACCGTATACCTTTATGTCAACCGTAAAATCTCCTTTATGAAGGGTAGCCAACACCCTTTTGAGTTCTTGGGCACTTTTCCCTATGTTGTCTATAACCCTCCAGCTCCAGACTAGCTCAACCAGAACTGCTATAAAAGAAAAAAGGGATAAAATAATCGTTCCGTAGGTTAAAAAATCTTTGAGACCTTTTTCTTTGATACCAGGTTGTACTTTCCAAGATAGGTATAAAAAACTCAAGTTAAGCAAAAACAAGATAAAAATGTGAAAAATTGTTAAGTTCCAAAGTTTAGTTTTGATTTTAGTTTTTTCTTCCATCTAATCCCCCTTCGGAAATTTTTAAATAGTCTTACATTATAAGATTTTACAACATTTCTTCAAAATTTAAAAATGGGGGTATGTCTACCATGGCATTTACTACCAGGTCTACCAGTCCGCAATGGGTTATTTTATACTTTTCAAATAGGTGATAAGTATGCTCCATCTCCCTTATGGTTCCCTTGCAGTTAGAGCAGGTTGCTACTACCAGTTTTATTTTATCTTCTTTAAGGACATCTTGAAAGGTTTCCATTATCTGGCAAAGTTTGACTTTGATGCCTACTTTTTTGCGAAAGGTTGGAAAGTTTAAACTTCCCATGATAGCAAACCCACTTCCTCCTCCACAGCAATAGTTTTTAACCCCATTGGGGTTCATCTCTCTAAACCGTCCTGGAGGAACTATCCTGTTTAAAACCTCTCTCTGAGGCTTTACAATTCCCATAAGTCTTACTATGTTGCAGGAGTCATGTAGAGTAAAGTAAAAGTCGTTGCGAGAAGGGTCAAGTTTAAGTTTTCCACTTTTAACTATTTCCCAAACTAAAGGAAGGCAGCTTTCTCTTTTTATTTCAGCTAAAGGCGAACTTGCAGGAAGTAATCGATCCAGTATTACGCAGAAAACCTTATGTGCATGGCCACATTCACCAACCAGGATCTTTTTTACCCCTAAAGAATGTGCTATCTTTAGATGATTTACCGCAATTCTTGCCAGTTCCACATCGTCATACCAGGCACCGTAGTTAACTCCATCATACCCCAAGGGTTCACTGCTTATGGTATAGTTAATACCTGCGGCATCAAATAAGATAAAAAAGGCCTCCATGTGGTCTGGCCAGGAAATGTACTCCCCAGCATTGTGTATAAAAAGATACTCTGCCCCTTTTTTATCTACAGGAATTTTGATTTTTTTGCCGGTTTTTTCTGCTATTTCCTCTTCCAAAAAGGATATAGTATCTTTAATACCTTGAGGGTTCATCCCAGTTGAAGAACCAGCCTTTAGATGAAGCCTTGTTCCCTTTTGATGAACCTCAGGAGGAGCCCACCCTAATTCTTGACTAAAAAGTTTCCTAAGCTCTCTTGCTATGAGCCCATTGTCTACTCCTATAGGGCAATAAAGAACACACCTTCTACAAAGAGTACACCTATAAGCTAATTCAAAAAGCCTTCTTATGAGATCATAAGTAATGTCTATTTCTTCTCCTAACAAGGCATTCAGCTTGCCGGTTAAAGTAAAATGTTTTTCGTAGATCTTTCTTAATATTTCTGACCTGAAGTTAGGACGGTAGACCTCTTTACGGCCACTTGCTAAGTATAGATGACAAGCATCAGCACAGGTGTTACACCTTACACAATTTTCTAAAGAAAGCTTAAGAGGTCTTATAAACGTCCAGTTAGACTTTGGGCTAAGCAACTTTTTAAGGCCGTGTAAAAACCTCTTTACTATTTCTGCTTTTTCCTCTTGAGAGATAGGATCTGGTTGAGGAAACATGCTGTAGCCGTCTAAACTTAGATTATAGGTTTGATACCAGTTTTCTGGGGTTTGATCTTTAACTTCTTCTATGCCAGGAATTTGTAACATTTCTTTTTCTTCTAATTTGAACAGAGGTTCCTTCCCAGGTTTAGAAAGTTCTTTAAAACATACCTTACTTTCTTCGTTTTTCTCTTCTAACTCTTGTCTTATAAAGTTGCAAAGGCTCATGTTAACCTCCTTTTTTGGTTTTATCGATTTAGTTTTGTGCGTTTTCAAGCCAGGTTTTTTCAGGTTTTACATGAGGGCCAGACCATCCTACCTGGTAGCCCAGTTGTCTTTCTATAAGTTTTTCTATCTTACTTCCTTTAGACTGGGGCATGTCATCCCATAAAATTTTGTGGTAAGTAAGATACTTGGCTGGACCATGAAAAAATTTGGAAAAAGGAAGATATAGTATAAATATATTAAATATAAAGAAATGCCAGAAAGCTATACCTTCAAATTTAGTTTCTTGTGGAGCAAAAAAGAGAATAGCATTAAAGTAAAAAAAGGCGTGTTTTAACCCATCGTCTGAAACAACCATCAAAAAGCCTGTAACAAATAAAGCCAACAAAAGTAAAAGGTTAACCCGATCTATCGGACTGGTGTAAAGTTTAAGGGTTGGATGGATAGTACGTTTGACCAACAGTCCTAAAACACCTAAGCTTCCCATCCCATATC
Organism: Thermodesulfobacterium commune DSM 2178; assembly: GCF_000734015.1. Lineage (GTDB taxonomy): Bacteria > Desulfobacterota > Thermodesulfobacteria > Thermodesulfobacteriales > Thermodesulfobacteriaceae > Thermodesulfobacterium > Thermodesulfobacterium commune. Next base: position 1,388,892 of record NZ_CP008796.1, on the reverse strand, counting down.
CTAAAATTCCTACAGTTTTTATCAACCCTAAAGGTATAGAAATCTTTGTGTTTATTAGCATTAAAATCACAAACAAAAACATCAACCATAAACCCCAGTGCAGACAAAAAGACCAAATCCACAGCCCATAACGATTATAGGTTTTAACCCTCTCAAGCCACAGAATCTCCTTTAAAGGTTCAACCCATTCTCCAACATGGTCTTTTTCAAGTTTCCTTTCATACCAAGCAAACTCCTCTAAGTAAGAACCTCCGTATTTTTTCTTTTCTCCTGGTTCATGAGGTACTGGATAAACCTCCCATCTGATGTTTATGGGAAGTTTATAAAACAGATAAAATCTATAAGCTATTCCCACTACACAAACCAAAAAAGCTACATAGGTAAAAACTACCATCCCCATATATCCCTCCTTAGTATAGAATTTTCTTTTCTATAAATACTACCAAGGTAAATTATAAATACATAATAAAGCAAACATAAAAACTTGCCAAGCAATAGTTTAGGTATGTTTAAAGAATTGCCTTCTACATTTAGGGCAAAGCCTAAGGTAGGGAGGTATGGTTTTAGAAGGTTTTCCTAATAGTCTTCCTAACAAAAGTTCCGGTTTAGGCATTGGTTCGCCGCAGTTTTCACATTTTACCAGTTTTATCTCAGTGATTTCCATGTACTCGTTTTTAGAGATAGCTGTACCTATAAGTCGAGGGATAAACTGCATGGCACCAAAAGGACAGGCATCAGCACAGTCTTTACAAGCAGTGCACTTACATTTGTTGAGGATAAAAAGGCTTCCTTCTATCCTTATGGCATCAGAGGGACATACATAGATACAAAGCCTGCAGGCTGCACATCTTTCTCCTCTATGGGTAGGATAACCACGATAAGTACCTCTTACTGCTTTAAGGCTTTTCCCTTTAAATTCAATGGTTAAAGGTTTTTTAAACAAGTTGGTTAAAAGCCACCCTGCTAACTTTAGCATAGGTAGTCCCCTTCCTTACCAGTTTTTAAAAACCCAGGTTATTACTAAAATCAGCGTAGCCAATGGTATAAAAAACTTTAGGTAAAGAGATGAAAATTGCGAAAGTCTTAGTCTGGCAGTTATGTTTTCAACTAAAGCAAAGATAAAGAAGAGAAAAAAAGCCCCAAAAAAAATTAAAATCAATCCTACTGGAGGAGAGGTTTTTAACACAGGCAGATAAAAAAAGGCAAAGAGAGAACCAAAGATTGCCAGTTCAAGTAAGTAGTTAAGCTTGAAAAGAGCTAAAGCAACGCCAGAAGCCTCAGTTAAAGGTCCTTCTAAGATTTCAGCCTCGGCATCAGGTATGGAAAAGGGATTTAGTTTTAGTTTAGCTAAAACAGAAAATACAAAAAAGGGTATGGTTAAAATTTTTATCAAGACATCTAAAGGATCCCAGGCTTCAGCTATACTTTTTAAGCAAAAAGAATAGGGAGGTCCTTCAAGCAGACATAGCGTGGTGATAACCATGATGAAAACTCCGTTGTAATAAAAAAACATCTGTCCTGCTCTTGCTGCACCTACCATTCCATAAGGAGAATTACTGAAATAGCCAAAGATAATCTGGGAAAGAAGCGGTAGTTCTGTAAGGTAAAAAATAAGGATAAGGTCAAAAGAAAAGGAGCTTTTTTCTTGGTAAAAAGGATAAGGCATGATAAGTAATCCTACCAAAAGCCCTACGGTAGGCACAAAAGGTATTAAAAGGTAGGTAAACGAAGATATGGTATAAGGTTTGGTTATATTTTTTAGTAACAATTTGCTCAGGTCATAAAAAGGTTGGGTTACAGGAGGACCTTTTCTTAACTGCATCCTGGCTTTAAGTTTTCTTTTAAACCCTTCTAAAAGCCCCCCTAACACAAACCCAAATAAAAATCCAGGATATAAAAACAGGTCTTTTAGAAACTCCATAGTTCTTCCTCTTCGCACAAGATTTGTGCCGCTCTTAAAATGCCTTCTAAAATCATGTTAGGATGGGCTGAACAGCCTCCTACATAAACATGCACTGGAATAAAGTTATCTACAGGCCCTAAGACATTGTAACTTTTGGCAAAAACCCCTCCACTTAAAGAACACACCCCTACACTAACTACAGCTTTAGGTTTAGGCATCATGTCATAAGCCCTTAACAAAGGGTCTCTGGATTTAGTGGTTACAGGTCCGGTAACTAACAAAATGTCTGCATGCTTAGGGCTTCCAACCAGTTTGATGCCAAAACGTTCGGCGTCGTATTTGGAAGAAAATAGGGCCAAAATTTCGATATCACATCCGTTACAAGATCCAGTGTTTACATGAAATACCCAAAGAGATTTTTTTTGAGAGTATTTTAGAAATTGTTTTATAGCATCTAAAAACATATCCTTACCACCTTTTAAAAACCTATTATTAAACAACCTAAAACTATCGTAAAACTTAAAAGCATTACTAAAACCAAATCCAGTTTAGGTAAAAAAGGTTGAACGGTTTCTGGCTCTTTTTCTCCTAAAAACAGGCTATGGTAAGCCCTTATAAAATACACTAAGGTAAGACAACCTCCTAATACCATAAGCCCAAAAAGAGCTTTAGAGAGTTTAAAAACCTCTTGATAAAGGAAGAGTTTCCCCCAAAATCCGGGGAAAATAGGTACACCTATCAAAGTTAAGGCAAATACCAAGAAAGAAAAGGCTAAACCAGGATAGTCTTTGGCAAGTCCTTTTACCTTTCCTAAGGATATTACAGAAGTATTCTTTTCTATCCTATAGGCTATGAAAAACAGACCTAATTTTGCTATTAGGTGGTTAATCCACAGAATGGTAGTTCCATAAAGGCTTACCGGAGAAAAAAGGCTTAGTCCTATCAAGAGATACCCTGTGTCGTCGATCGTTGCGTAGGCCAAAAGTTTTTTTAAATTTTTTTCACAAAGAGCAAGCCCAGCTCCCAAAAGTAAAGTTATAATTCCTATGTATAGAGAAAATTCTCTTAAGCTTTCAAAAAATTGAGGGAACCAAGAAGCCTTTTCCACTGTCCTCCATAACAACACAAAATCTACGATCTCAAAAATACATATAAAAAACCCAGCGGTGATAGCATCTATACTTTTTACCACTATCGGTAGCCAGAGAAAAAGTGGAAAAACAGCAAGTTTTAGAAAGAAAGCTATAACCAACAAAACAATGCCTTCAGGGGTAAGAGCAAAAACAGTCTTTCCTAAGATAAGTAGAAACAAATAAGAGGTTTCTACAACCCCTAAGATTTTAAAAGCTTCTTTATAACCAAGAACCCAAAATAGCGTTAGCAAAGCTATTACGCTAATCCCATCAAAAAATAGACCATAAGAAGTCTCTCCCCAGAGTAAAAAGAGGTTAGAAAAGGTTAAAACCACAAGACAGAGTAAGACCGTCAATTTTTTGTTAAAATCTCTAAGGTAAAACACCCCACATAACAAGGTTATAGCCATATAGATTATGGTTAAGAAGGGGGCTAAAGCCTTCAACATGGTTTACTCCATATCTGTTCTAACTTTTTGACGGTAGTATAGACTTTCATGATTAATTTTTCAATAAAACTGCAAGTTTTTAGGAGGTATTGGTCTGGATCGGCTTTTTTATAAAAGGTTGCTAAACGGTTTTCTATGTCAGCCACAAAATCATCTGCAGTAGGATTAAAAACAGGTTCGTCCTCTCCTCCTTTAAAAACCTCGGTTTCTTTAATAATTTCCTTAGGTTTAAGCCAGGTAAAATAAATTAAAATCCCTAAGCCTAAGAACAAAATAAACAAAGCTCCTATTAAAACGGTAGGGAGTTGATAAAAGCTGATGTTAACCTCTCGGAGGTTTAAAAGAGATAAGGCTGGATTTATAAGAAAAGTGATAGCTATTTGAGGGAAAAGACCAAACACTACACACGGAATAGCTAGGATGATTCCTCCTGTAATCATAAGGTAAAAAGGTTTTTCAGAAAGCTGTTTGTTTTTTTCGTCAAGTTTACCTAAAAATGCGGTATCAAGCACTTTGATAAACGAAAGGGTGGTGAGAGTACTTATGAAAAGTCCTAAAGCTGCAGCTAATGGATGGTTAGCCTCTATCGCAGCCTGATAAAACATCCATTTACTTACAAAGCCGTTAAAACCTGGTATTCCTGAGATAGAGGCTGCACCTATCAGGTAAAGAACCGTGGTTTTTGGTAGTTTAGAGGCAAGCCCTCCCATCAGAGAAAGGTCTCGGGTATGGGTTGCCTGCTGGAGGATTCCAGCAACCAAAAAAAGGAGACCTTTAAAAAGGGCATGATTTAAGGTGTGAAAGAGAGAAGAAGCTAACCCAAGAGAGGTTCCAAGCCCTATTCCTGAGACCATATATCCTATCTGGCTAACTGTGTGATAGGCTAAGAGTTTTTTAACGTCAGCCTGTTTTAAGGCAAATAGAACTCCCATAAGAGAAGAGAACATCCCTAAATAAATCAGAAGGTTTTTCCAGAATTCAGGAAAGCCACCAAGTAAAAGATAAAACTTAAACAAGAGATACACCCCGCATTTTACCAAACAGGCTGCATGAAGCAGGGCGCTTACCGGAGTAGGAGCGTTCATCGCATATGGTATCCAGGTGTAAAGAGGCCATTGAACCGATTTGGCTAACACAGCTATCAAAACCCCAGCCAAAATTAAATCTTGATAAACCTTAGGGTCAGGAGATAGGGTAAACACAAGAGCTCCTAACAGAAACCCATAACCAGCGATGTGAGTCATCAAGAAAGCCTTTTTAGCAGAAAAACTCGAAAGGTCAGACTGATACCAAAAGGCTATCAGTTGATAAGAACATAACCCTGTAAGTTCAAAAAACACATAAGACCAAAAGAGATTTTCACTAAGGGTTAACCCTAGATAGGAGCCTATAAATAACTGAATAAAAGCATAAAATCTGCCAAAACCTTCTTCTTCATGGGTCATGTATTTTATAGCATAAAGATTAATCCCTACACTAACATATGCTCCAAAAAGAGCAAAAAATAGATTTAACCCATTTGCTTTAAAAATCAGTTCAAGGTTAATGAAGTCTCTTATCCACCTAAAAAGGGGGAGATGCCAACTAAATTCTCCAGTTTTAATAAATTCAAAAAAAGTCAGGTTTAAAAAGTATAAGGCTACAGCAGAGGTAAGAAAGGCTAAACTGCCATGAAACTTTGGACTATTTATCCTGTAAAACAAAGCAGAAATTAGAGCCCCTAAAAACAGCACTCCAACACTAAAACCAAGAAACATTTTCACTTCTCCTCTACAGTAATGGCTTTGGTTCTACAAACTTTGGCACAAGAAGGACTAAACCCTTTATCTTTACATAGGTCACACTTCTGGGCGATGATCGGGTTATACTTGTTAAAAGATGGGACCATTTCTATGGCTCCAGAAGGACAAATATAATAACAAAGCTTACATCCCACACATAAAGACGGATTAATGATAAAAGCCTCTCCTTCTTTGGTTATTGCTCCAACAGAACATATCTTAGCACAAAGACCACACTGATTGCAGGCAGAAATTTTTACTTTTTCTCCTTTTTTTATCACAAAAATCCTTGGCATAGTAGAATTGTGTACTTTCATACATATTTTTTCACAAGCAGTGCACCCTTTGCATAAACTGGGGTCTATTTTTAATCTCACTTGTTTCACCTCTATCTTTGCATACAAGAAAAACAGGGATCTATACTTCCAGAAATAATAGTTACATCAGCTACATCTTGGTTTATCAGGATTCGATTAAGAGCATAGATGTTTACAAAGCTTGGGGCCCTTATTTTTACTCTATAGGGAATGTCTGTCCCATCAGTTATACAATAATAAATAAGGCCTCCTCTTGGAGCTTCCCATCTACTTATCCCGATACCTTTGGGAATAGGTACAAACTTTTTGGTTAAAATCGGTCCCTTAGGAAGGTCTTTTAAGATTTGTTTTATTATTTTAAAACTTTCTATCATCTCAAGAAGTCTTACCTTAACCCGACTCAGCACATCTCCGTCTTTCTCTATTACTTTTTCAAATTCAAGGAACTCGTAAGCTGCACCTGGCATGGCAACATCTTTTCTTAGGTCGAGGTCTACACCTGAGGCCCTTGCTACAGGACCTACTACCGAAAGGTCTATCGCATCTTGATAGGTTAAAACGCCAATTTCTTTAGTCCTGCTAATTAAGGTCGAATTGCTAAGAACAGTTTCTATTAGTTGAAAAATCTCAGGTTCAAGACTGTCTATAGATTTTTTCACCTCATGGATTTCATCTTCAAGTAAATCTTTTCTAACCCCTCCTATGGTATTAAAGGCATAATTACCTCTATGTCCAGTGATACCTTCCATCAGGTCTTTAATGTTTTCTCTTGCATTCATACACCTTACAAACAAGGTTTTAAATCCTAAAATTTCGCAAGCAATGGCAGTGTTTAGAAGATGGGAGTGAATTCTTTCCAGTTCACCTATCAGAGTTCTTAAATATCTTGCTCTTAATGGAACTTCAATCCCTGCTATCTGCTCAAGAGCCTGAACAAAACAGGTAGGATGGGAATGAGAGCAAATTCCACAGACCCTTTCAACCACAATAATTCCTTGATAAAAATCTTTATTAGCCAAAAGAAATTCTATAGCTCGATGGACATATCCTATCTTAAGCTGTACGTTTTTTACTATATTACCCTCAGTTTCTAACTTTAGCTGAATAGGTTCTTCTAAAGCTATATGAATAGGTCCTATAGGTAAGACAAACTTTTGGGATCTATTCATGTCTTTTTCTTGAGACTTTTTGTTTTTCTACCTCTAAAAGAGGAAAGGGATGGCCCCCCGAAGATAAAAGAAGATTTTTTTCTTCTTCGGGGTAACCACTAAATTCTATTCCATAAAGTTCCATTATCTCTCGTTCTGACCATTCAACCGCAGGATATACTTCTTTTATACTCTCTAAAGTTTCCGAAAATTCTGCTTCATAGGTTAGTTCTTCAAGTTTACCGTTTAAATCAAAAAGATGTGTTACTACTACTTTGTCACCGGTATCAGGGTTTAGATAGGCAACCGTTGTAATATAGCGAGCTCCTAAGTTTTTAAGTTTTTTTGCTTTGTCTAAAAGGTTAATTCTCATACCTTACTCATCTTTTTGTTCTGTTTGGGGTTCACCGAAGCATTCAGCTAGTTTAAGAAGTTTTTCGTATTCCTGGTTTACTCTCTCCTGGATGTAGGCTATTTGTTCAGGGGTAAGGTGTCTGAATCTTCTTTGGAGCTTGAGATATTCTTCTACAGGTTTAGGTTTATCGACTTTACGGTTGATGATGTATTTTCCGTCTATGACTTCATAGAGAGGAAAGACCCTTGTTTCTACGGCAAGTTTAGCTACAAGAAGGCTGTCTTCGCTTTTGGTCCCCCATCCGGTGGGGCAGGTTGCATAGACATGGATAAAAGCAGGTCCGTTTATTAAGGCTGCTTTTTTGACTTTATTCATGAGGTCGATAGGGAAGGCAGGGTTTGCGGTTGCGGCATAGGGTATGTTGTGAGCTACCACGATACCCATCAGGTTTTTTTTCCAGGTGGTTTGACCTTTGACGACTTTACCTGCAGGGCTTGTGGTGGTGTGTGCCCCGAAGGGGGTAGCTCCAGACCTTTGCACCCCTGTATTCATGTAGGCCTCGTTATCAAGGCAGATGTAGATAAAGTCATGACCTCTTTCAAGGGCACCTGAGAGCCACTGAAGCCCTATGTCAAAGGTAGCTCCATCTCCTGCAAACACGACCACATTTATTTTTTCTTTGGATTTAAGTTTGCCTTTACGTTTAAGAGCTTTGATGGCAGCCTCGATACCTGAGGCAACGGTGGCGGAGTTTTCGAAGGCAACATGGATCCAGGGTACATTCCAGGAGGTATAGGGGAAGGGGCTTGAGACGATTTCCATGCAACCTGTTGCAGTGACAGCGATGGTATTGGGACCAAGAGCCTTTAGGGCGAGCCTTAGAGGAAGCACGGTGCCACAACCCTGGCAGGCTCTATGGCCCTGAGCAAAGCCTTCATATTCAGGTAAGTTTTTTAAGGTAAAACCTTTAAAGTTTTTGAGTTCTGGTCTCATAGGCTTACTCCTTTACACCGTAGATTTCATATGGTGTGGTTGGTTTTTTACTTAAGGTTTCAAAGGTTTTTTCGAAGATTTCAACAAAGTCTTCTTTGGTAACATCTCTACCGCTAAGACCGGCAATCAGGTTAAGGACACGAGGTCTTTTGTTGGACTGATATAGGGCAGAGCGTACTTCTATGCCTACGGGTCCACCGGTTGAGGCATGACTGACAGCCCTGTCAACCACGCAAAGGGCTTTGACTTTACCGATGGCTTTGAGGAAGTCTTTGGTAGGGAAGGGTCTCCAGAGTCTGATTCTTACCACTCCTACTTTTTTACCTTTAGCCCTGAGGATATCAACGGCATTCATGGCGTTTTCAGCAAGGCTACCCATGATGACGATAGCTACCTCAGCATCTTCCATCTGATAGGTTTCAACAGGGAGATACCTTCTTCCGGTAAGTTTTTCGAAATCTTTCCAGGCTTGAAGGATTATTTTATAGCTGGCTTTAAGGGCCTCATCCTGAGCTTTTTTAGCTTCAGTATAGATTTCAGGGACACCGATAGCACCTATGGTTATAGGGTTTTTGGGGTCAAGTTTGTATTTCATTTTAAGGGGTGGTAGGTATTTATCGAGTAAGTTTTGGTCTAAGAAGGTGACAGGTTCGACCACATGGGAGAGGATGAATCCATCGATGTTTACGGCAACAGGAAGCAGGGCTTTTTCGGCGACTTTATAGGCATGGTAGATGAGGTCAACGGCTTCTTGACCGTTTTCAGCAAAGAAATGGATCCAGCCAGCATCTCTCATGGACATCACATCAGAGTGGTCGTTCCAGATGCTGATAGGTGCTGAGACTGAGCGGTTGACAAGAGCCATGACGATAGGGAGGCGCAGACCGGATGCGATGAAGAGGTTTTCATACATGAGGAGCAGGCCTTGTGAGGAGGTGGAGGTAAAGGTACGAGCACCTGTTGCAGCAGCCCCGATGCAGGCACTCATGGCAGCGTGTTCTGATTCAACAGGGATGTATTCGGCATCGAGTTCGCCGTTGTTAACAAGTTCAGCGAGGTGTTCTACGATGTGGGTTTGAGGGGTAATGGGGTAGGCTGAGATGACGTCTACGTTGCATTGTGCGACAGCCTCAGCCACGGCAACAGAGACTTCTTTGGCGACTTTTTTAGTCATGTTATTCCTCCTCTAAGACCATAGTAATGGCTTTTTTAGGGCAGTTAGCGGCACAGATGCCGCAGCCTTTGCAGTAGAAAAGATTACAGGTGAAGAAGCCATCCTGGTCTTGTTGATAGCAGATGTCAGGGCATAGGATGTAGCACATACCGCATTTGATGCATTTATCTTTGTCAAGGACAGGCCTAAAGGCTCTCCAGTCACCGGTTTTAAATTTTTTAGAGTTGCCTGGTTCGAGGATATACATACCAGGTGCAAGTTCTTTCCAGCTCATAAGACCCTGATCTTTTGGCATGGCTTGACTCCTTTTAATAGATTTTGGTTTCATCGATAGCCCTTTTGAGGGCTTTGATGTTTTTTTCGGCTAAGCGACCGAAGCGTGCGGTGATAGCTTGTTCGATGGCATCAAGAGAGACAAGACCTGTAGCTTTAAGGAAGGCACCGAGCATGGTGGTGTTGGTGATGGGTAGTCCCAGTTCTTCGATGGCGATTTTGGTAGCATCAACGACAGCGATTTTACCCTGGAAGTTATGAAGGAGTTTACGGAGTTCAGGTTCAGGGAGATGGGAGTTAAGGATGGCGATACCAGAGGGTTTAAGGCCTTGGGTTACGTTAACGATTTTGGGTAGGGTAGGGTCAAGGACGAGGATTACGTCAGGTTCATAGATTTTTTCTCTTGAGCGGATAGGGTTTTTGTCGATTCTTGCGAAGGCTTGAACAGGAGCTCCCCTTCTTTCAGGGCCAAAACTTGGGAAGGCTTGGGCATAATCTCCCTGGGAGATGGCAGCAACCGCGATAAGCTCAGCAGAGGTAACTGCCCCCTGCCCACCTCTTCCATGCAATCTAATCTCAACCATGTCCCACCTCGTTTTAGTATTTTTATTATATTTATTTATATTATTGTTCATTTATTATTAAGAACTTTTGCTAAAAACCTTTCCAAGTTGAAATTCTTAGCTACCAGGTCTTTAGCTCTTAGGGCTTTACCTTTTTCTTTTAAAATGGCTTTTCCTACTAAGGCCTGTATTTTTTCAACTGCCGAGAAGGTATCAAGAGAGGTCACCACAACTGGCACTCCCTTTGTCTTAGCTATGTTTACCACCATCTCGCTTGGATACAAACCCCCTGTCAAAAGTAAACACTTGGTAGAAGTCTCTAAAGCTAAAATCTGAATGTCTGTCCTGTTTACCCCTGTTATCACTAACTTGTTAGGTATCCTTAAAAAATACCTCATCGCATTCTCAGGGTCCATCGCACCTATCGTAATGTTCTCTACAAACTCATCAAGCTTGTCCTCACAACACACAATACCCCCGTTAACCACCTCAAGTAGCGTCCTAACCGTTACTGCCTCAAGCAACTTGTCCTTCTTGAAAACCCCTAAAACCTCTATACCCTTACCCTCTAAGTATGGAACCACCTTCTCCTTTACATAAGGATATTCCTCAACAGGGACCTTGTTTATCACCGCACCAGCAAAACTTTCTCCTAAAAGCTCTTTTATTCCTAAAATATCGTCCACCGAGGTCTCTCCATCCCAAAGCTGAACTATTAACCCCTTACCCTTTAATTCTTTTATTAAATGAAAGCTATCTATCCCAAGGCTGTAGCCTTCAAAAATGTTGTCTCCTCCAACCACAAAAAGGTAATCCTTAAGTTCAGCCTGTTTTTTTATAACCTCTCTTATCTGCTGGTCTACAGATATGTCTTCTCCTTCAAACAGTTTGTACTGTACATCATAGGTAAACACAAACGGGCAGGACCATTCTACAGGGTCCTCAAGCTCTAAGACTTTATGGATAAACATCGCCTCTTCATCAAGAATTTTATCTCCTACCTTGACAGGCACCTTGCCTATCAACTTCATATAACCCACTTTACTTCCTTTTTCTTTCAGGTTTAGAGCAAGGCCTAAGGCTAAAACGTTTCTTCCGGTAAACGGTTTGTTTGATACCAAAAATATGGTTTTCATCTCCTTACCCCCTTGTTTTTTTCGATTTTTAAGCTTCAACGGGTATCACCCTATGATAATCCTTGCATCTAAAGCTACACCTCCTACTTCTTTTACTAAATAAGGGTTAATATCTATCTCTTTTATAATAGGAAACTCTTCAACCAGCTGAGATAATCTTAGGATTTTATCTACTATAGCGTCTTTATCACAGGGTTTTTCTCCTCTCACTCCTTCTAAGAGTTTTTTCCCTTTTATTTCTTCTATCATTTCGTAAGCTTCTCTTTTACCTACAGGTGTAAGCCTAAAACTTACATCCTTTAGCACCTCCACATAAACCCCACCTAATCCAAACATTATCATATGACCAAAGGTATTATCGTAAGATACCCCTAAGATAACCTCTTTCCCTCCGGTTACCATTTCGTAAATGTTAACCCCTTTGATATACGCCCCAGGCATGGCCCTTTTAACATTTATCGTCATCTCAAGAAAGGCTTCTCTTACTTCTTTTTCGTCTTTAAGACCTATTTTTACCCCCCCTACATCAGTTTTATGGATGATATGGGGGGAGCTGATCTTCATAACTACCGGATAACCTATTTGTTCTGCTATCCTAACTGCTTCATCAGCAGTTCTGGCAAGCCCTCTTTTGGGAAACTCTATCCCATAAAGACTTAATATTTTCATGGCATTTTCTTCTCCTATTACACTTACCCCAGCATCTCTAAGTGCTTCAAGCATCAATCCTATTTCTTTTTTAACTTCTTCGGAGATAGGAAATTTTATGTATTCATCTTCTTCCCTGTGTTTGTATTTGACGTAATGTACTAACTTACTGTAGGCATTTATAGCTATTAGTGGGTCTTCATAACAAGCTATGTTGTTTGTCTTTAAGTAAGAGGTTGCTTCTCTGACTTTGGGTCCTCCTATGAAACAACCTACAAAGGGTTTTTCTGTCTCTTTACTTTTTTCTAACATTATCTTTGCTACATTTTCTACATCTGTCACCGCCTGAGGAGTAAGGATTACACAAACCCCGTCTACGTTAGGATCAACCATTGCCCTTTCTAAAACTACCGCATATCTTTCTGAGGTCGCATCTCCTATTACGTCTACAGGGTTGTAAAGGGCAGCTGTAGGAGGTAGCTTTTCTGCTAAGTATTCGATAGATTCTTTTGACATAGGATATAGTTTTAATCCATTTTTTTCTGCAGTATCTGCAGCGATAATCCCTGGCCCACCTGCGTTGGTCACGATAAGCAGTTTTTCCCCTGAAGGAAACTTTCCGCTTTTAAAAACTTCTGCTACCTCAAAAAGTTCTTTTATTCCTTCTACCCTTATAACTCCAGCCTTTCTAAAAGCTTCTGTAAAGGCTCTGTCTGATCCAGCTAAAGCCCCTGTATGAGAGGAAGCTGCTCTGGCACCAGCCTCTGTTGCACCAGATTTTATGAGGATAACAGGTTTTTTCTTAGCTACTCTTTTTGCTACTTCTATAAAACGTTTTCCGTCTTTAACATCCTCTATATATCCAAGGATAATGTCTGTATCTTCGTCTTCTCCAAAGTACTCCAAAAAGTCTGTTTCGTTTAGGTCAGCTTTGTTACCAAAACTAACAAATTTTCCAAAACCAAAACCACTACCTATAGCCCAATCTATTAAAGCTACCCCTAAGGCTCCAGACTGAGAAAAGAAAGAAACCCTTCCTTTAGGAGGTAGCTCTGGAGCAAAAGTTGCATTCATACCTAACTCTGTATTTATTACCCCTAAACAATTAGGCCCAATCATCCTTATCCCATACTTTTTGATGAGGTCTAAAATCTCCCTTTCAAGCTTGGCTCCCTCTTCTCCAGTTTCTTTAAATCCTGCAGTAATAACAACTACTCCTTTAACCCCAGCTTCTCCGCAATCTTTTATAACCGAAGGTACTACTTTGGCCGGAACTACAATCACAGCTAAATCTATTTTTTCTCCTACTGCAGAAACCGAGGGATAACACTTAAGTCCTAATATTTCTTTGCGTTTTGGGTTTATCGGAAAGAGCTTGCCTGCATAGCCTTGGGTTAAAAGGTTTTTTAGGATAACATGACCGATCTTTTTTTCTTCTTCAGAGGCACCTACCACCGCGATACTCTCAGGTTTAAAGATAAAATCCAGCATCTTATTCCCCTCTTTAAGTTATTTTTTTCACAGTATCTTGCCTTAGGTTGCTTTAAAAATAAAACAGATCGATTTTAAAGTCAACCAGAAAAATTTGCTAATTTTTAGAATTAACAAATTTTTTTCTTCTGATTTGTGTTATTTCAAAAATTTTTGCTGATTTTTGTTAATTTTCTTTATAGTTTACTTTTTAAATACTTTTTTATATTATTTTGTTTAATTTTAAAATATATATTGATATATCATTAATCCAAAAAAACATTTTGTGTGGAGGGCAAAAGAAGTTAAAGTTTTTTTGAAAATATTTTTAAATTTTAAATTTTGGTGACATGTTCTCAATCTTATAGATATATTTTATAATTTTATAATACATATATAAAAAATATTGTTTCTATATCCTCTTTAAAAACTTCCAAATATGGCCTTCACCAACAAGCATAATAAGGGTAGAATAAGGGTGGATTTAATATATTGCGAAGGGAGTATCTTTTGTTTGAAACAGGTAAAGGCATAATTTGGTCTATTAAGGTTTTTAATTATAGAGATATTTAGGGAGATATTTAGTAAGTCATCGACGAGAGCAAGTGCTCAAAGAAGTTTAAAGGTTAGTTAGTTCTTGAGATTTTGAAGTTAAGAGAGTTTGATGGCCTCTGATAGGTGAATGTTATAAAATCCTTAGAGCAACTGAAAAATAGGGGAATCATGAATGATCATAAATTCCTGTTGGCAGTTTAGGGTTATTAAGTTTTTTGGAAGTTTCTTTAAAATGAAAAAGCAAGAAAAAGTAAGATAAAAAAAGAAAGAAAGATATTGAGATATTTTTCTCTAAAGTTTTTTCAGAAATTTAATAAAATACTAAAAAATTTTGGACTTGACTTAAGTTTAAAAAGGAGTATAAGTGACAACTAAGAGAAAATTTATTAAAAATCCTTTAAAAGGAGGGTAGGTTTATGGCTTGGCAGATGGATGTAAATCCTCTTGGTAACATTGGTTTGTCGGCTTTGGTAGCAGCTATCCCCATCTTTTTCCTTTTTTGGGCTTTAGCCTATAAAAGGATGAAGGGGCACTGGGCTGCGTTAGGTGCTGTCTTTATAGCTTTAATAATAGCTGTTACTGTTTACAAGATGCCTGTTAACCTGGCGGTGCTTTCTACTTTTTATGGTTTTCTCTTTGGCCTATGGCCTGTTTCATGGATTGTTATTACCGCCATTTATCTCTATAATCTTTCTGTAGAAACAAAGCAGTTTGAAATCATCAAAAACTCTTTAGCCGCGATAAGTAACGACCGAAGGGTTCAGGCTATCCTTATAGCCTTTTGTTTCGGAGCGTTTTTAGAGGGTGCGGCTGGATTTGGTACTCCGGTTGCTATCTCTGCAGCCATGCTTGCAGGTATTGGATTTAACCCTGTTTATGCCTCTGGTATAGCCCTTTTGGCAAACACTGCACCAGTTGCCTTTGGTGCTATTGGAATTCCTATCGTGGTTGGTGCTCAGGTGTCAGGAGTAGACTTAATGGCCTTATCCAAGATGGTAGGAAGACAGCTTCCTTTCTTTAGTGTGCTTATTCCTTTTTATATGTCGGTGGTTATGGCAGGATGGAAAAAGAGCTTAGAAATCTGGCCGGTTCTTCTCGTTGCTGGTGGTTCTTTTGCTATTACACAGTTTTTGGTTTCTAACTATTTAGGTCCATATCTTCCAGATATTTTATCTTCTATCGTAACTATCCTCTGTACAGCTATTTTTGTAAGGATTTGGCATCCTAAGGAGGTTTGGACCTTTGAACATGAAGAAGTGGTAGAAAAGGCTAAGCTCCAGTACACCTTAGGTCAGGTTTTTAGGGCATGGGCCCCTTTTATACTCCTTTCTATTTTTGTTGCTGCTTGGGGTGTTAAGTCAGTTAAAGTAGCTTTAGACCAGATTTTGACCTTAAAATTTCCTATCGTTGGACTTGACAAAGAGGTAATAGACTATGTAGGTAAGCCGAAGGCAGCAGTTTATACCTGGAATATCCTTAGCGCCGCAGGAACCTCTATTCTTTTTGCAGCTATTCTTTCTATACCTGTAGTAGGTGCTTCTATTTCTACCGCGATCAGAGTTGCAGGAAAAACCCTTAATTCTCTTAAATGGGCAATCCTTACCATCGGAATTATTTTAGGATTTGCTTATCTTATGAACTATTCTGGTATGGCTATTACCTTGGGATTGGCTTTTGCTTCTACCGGATTTTTATTCCCGCTTTTCTCTGCCTTCCTTGGTTGGTTAGGAGTGTTTATGACTGGTTCTGATACCTCTACCAACGCTCTTTTTGGTAAACTTCAAGAAGTTACTGCAAGACAGATCGGTATAGACCCTGTGCTTACGGTAGCTACCAACTCCTCCGGTGGTGTTATGGGTAAGATGATCTCTCCTCAGTCTATAGCTGTGGCTACTGCAGCAACCGGTCTTAGCGGAAAAGAGGGAGATATTTTTAGATTTACCTTTAAACATTCTGTAATTTTAACTTTCTTGATGGGAATTCTTGCGATGTTACAGGCCTATGTGTTTACTTGGATGATACCTGTCTGGGAAAAGGCGGTAGAGACTGCTAAAGCTGCTTCAGCTGCACAAGCGGCAGTTCAGGAAGGATATAACATACTTATAGCTACCTTTGTAGCTTCGATTTTATTGGTAATCATTTCAAGAATTGTAGGCAAGGGGGCAAATTATGTTAAGTAATGCCTTTATAAATGCCTGTATTTCTCTCTTAGGAGAGGAAAATGTTTTAACCAAAGAATCAGAGCTTATAACCTACAGTTATGATGCTACCCCAGGGATTCCCAGGGAAATTCCTGGGGCGGTGCTTTTCCCTCAAACTACAGAGCAGGTACAGGGAATAGTTAAGCTTTGTCGAGAGAATAAAGTACCTATCTATCCAAGAGGGGCAGGGACCTGTTTAAGCGGGGGCCCTGTCCCCTTAAGTAAAGGAGTGGTAATCTCCTTTCAAAGGATGAACAAGATTTTAGAAATAGATACTGACAATCTTACCGCAACGGTGCAACCTGGGGTGGTAGTAGCTACCCTTAATGCAGAGGTGGCTAAGTATGGTTTAATCTATCCTCCAGACCCTGGGTCTATGGCAGTGGCTACCATCGGAGGAACCGTAGCAGAAAACGCAGGTGGTTTAAGAGGTCTTAAGTATGGGGTTACCAAACACTATGTAATGGGTATGGAGGTGGTTCTACCTACTGGAGAGGTGTTTAGATTTGGAGGAAAAACCGTTAAAAACGTTACCGCCTATGATTTTACCGGACTCTTTGTAGGGTCTGAAGGAACCTTGGGTATTATTACCGAGGTAATTTTAAAGCTTATCCCTGCACCTAAGTACAGAAAATCTATGATAGCCTTTTTTGGTACCCTTGAAGATGCAGGACAAACGGTTACAGACATCATAAGGGCTCACGTTATACCTGCTACTTTAGAGATTATGGATAACATGACCATACGGACTGTAGAAAACTTTGCTAAAGTAGGTCTACCTACCGATGCTGCTGCGTTGTTGCTTATAGAGGTCGACGGAAACGGAAAAGATGGGGTAGAGGAAGAGGCAACAAAGGTAATAGAGGTAATACAAAAAAATAAAGGAACATACAAAGTTGCAGAAACAGACCAAGAAAGAGACAACCTCTGGGCAGCAAGAAGGGCAGCTCTTCCTGCTTTGGCTCAAATAAAGCCGGCTACAGTGTTAGAGGACGCAACTGTTCCTAGAACTAAGATTGTAGACATGTTAAGAGCTATCCAGGAAATCGCTAAAAAATACAATCTTACCATAGGAACCTTTGGTCATGCTGGAGACGGGAACCTTCATCCCACCATCTTGGTTGACCCTATGGATAAAGACGAGATGGCAAGACTTGATAAAGCCATAGACGAAATCTTTGAGGCTGCTTTAAAGCTTGGAGGAACGCTTTCAGGAGAACATGGAATAGGGATAGCCAAGAAAAAGTATCTGAAGAATGAAATCGGTAGCTCTGGCATTGAGGTTATGAAACGTCTTAAAAAGGCTTTGGACCCTGACAATATTTTAAATCCTGGAAAATTAGTCCCTATGGAGGATTAAACGGTGGGAAAAAGTGTCTTTGAAAGCGATGAGGCTTTAAAGAGAGAACTTATAAGATGTATGAAGTGTGGCAACTGCATGGCTGTTTGTCCTGTTTATGGGACTGAGGTAAAGGAAAGTGCAGTTGCCAGAGGTAAGATTGCCTTAGGAGAGGCCTACTTAGAAGGTAAAATTCGCGATAAGGATCTTATGAACCTTATCTATAACTGTTTGGTATGTAAGTCCTGCATGCTTGCCTGCCCTACAGGGGTAAAGTACGATAAAATTATTTTGGCACTAAGACATAAGCTTGCAAAAGATTTAGGTAAACCTTGGGTAAAAAAATTAGCTTTTTGGGCTTTAACTCATCCATCTCTTTTTGATAAGGGGTTAAAAGCTTTTTCTAAAATGCAAGGGTTCTTTTTAGAAAAACGGGGGCCTAAACTTAGGGCCCCAAGGGCTTTCTTGAGAACCCTTGGAAAGAGGTTTGATGAATACTTTGTGCTTCCAGAGTTTGCCTCTAAGTCTTTTAGGGATAGTACACCTGAGGTGGTAGAGGTCTCCAACCCTCAGGCTACAGCTTTATTTTTCACCGGCTGTTCTATAAACTATCTTTATCCAGAAATAGGAGATGATATTCTTTTTGTTTTAAAGAAAAATGCAATAAAAACTTTAATCCCTAAGGGGCAGAACTGTTGTGGTATGCCAGTTATGGTGCACGGAGATATAGAAAAGGCAAAGGAGCTGGCTAAAAACAACTTGGACCTTTTTGAAAGGATAAACCCAGAATATATCATAACAGGATGTGCTTCTTGTGGAAGTGCTCTAAAACACGAATATCCTATGATCTTTGAAGGTGATCAAGAATACGAGACAAAAGCTAAAAAATGGGCTGAAAAGGTATACGATATTACCAGTTTTCTTTTAAAAGTTATCAAGCTTAAAAAGCCAAAGGCAGAGTTAAAGCTTAAGGTAACCTATCATGATCCCTGTCATCTTAAAAAATCTATGAAGGTTTGGGTAGAGCCAAGAGAACTCTTAAAAGCTATTCCAGGGGTTGAGTTGGTCGAGATGAAAAAACCAGATGCCTGTTGTGGAAGCGGTGGTTCTTATCACTTAGCTTACGCAGATACCAGCTTAAAGATACTTCAGTCCAAGATGGAAGACGTAAAAAATACCAGAGCAGAGGTGGTAGCCACAGAATGTCCTGCCTGCATGATGCAGTTAGGAGAAGGTACACAAAGGTATAAGGTTAATGCAAAGGTAAAACATGTGATAAGCCTGCTTGCAGAGGCTTACAGGAGGGAATCATAATGTTTGAACTTTTTAAAGAAAAAGCTTCTGCTTTGATGGCAGAGGTATATTCTTTTAAAAACCGAAAAGAAGCTTTAGAGTTTATAAAAGGGTTTATCAAAGAAAACACCTCATATGAAGACAAAAATTCAGTTGTTTGGTATGATACCTGGTTTTTGGATGGGGAGAGAAAAGAAGACCTTTTAGCAGAACTCCCTCAGATTACCTTTGAATTTACCCCAGAAATAGCAAGTCAAGCTAAAATAGGTATAAACGAAGTAGACGGGGCTATAGCTGAGTCAGGTTCTTTGATAGAGGTGTCTAACCGGATCCAGAAAAGATTGGTTTCTTCTTTAACTGAAATTCACATAGCAATACTTCCTAAAAGTAGGATCTTCCCAGACCTTAAAACCGCTCTTCGTTCCTTTAATCTTACTAATGTTCCTTATGTAACCCTAATCAGCGGTCCCAGTAGGACGGCAGACATAGAAAGGGTGTTAACCATAGGGGTTCACGGTCCAGAAAGGGTGATAATTGTTTGCGTTGAAAATTTATAGATTTGTTTTGATTTATTATCGATTTGAAAGTATTTAAAAATAAAAAGACGAGGTTGTTATTATGCTTAAAGAAGAAATCAGAAAAGCTTTAGAAAATCCGGTTATTTCTAAGGCTCTTACGAATTTTTATGAAGCTTATGTAGTTGCTCGAGAAAAGGTTTATACAGGGCTTGATTTTGAGGAGATAAGAAATGAGATAGTTCGGGTAAAAAGCTATGCTGCAGAACATTTTGACGAATTGATAAAAAAATTTACAGAACAAGCCACCAAAAGAGGTGCTAAGGTTTTTTATACTAAAGACCCAAAAGAGGTTATAAACTATGTGTTAGAGGTAGCCAAGGCTCATAACGTAAAAACCATAGTGAAATCAAAATCCATGGCTACTGAAGAGATCCATCTTAACAAACATCTTAAAGAAGCGGGGTTAGAGGTTGACGAGACAGACTTAGGGGAGTGGATCATCCAGCTTGCAGGTCAGCGCCCTTCTCATATGGTTTTACCTGCCATTCATCTTACCCGTTATGAAGTTTCTGAGATTTTTACCAAGAAGGTCGATGCCGTTGAGCCTGACATAAAAAAGATGGTAAGGTTTGCCAGAAAAAACTTGAGAGACAAGTTTCTCAAAGCAGACCTGGGGATTACAGGAGCAAACATTGCTGTAGCTGAGACAGGAAGTATTGTAATTTTTACCAATGAAGGTAACGCAAGGCTGGTTTTAACCTTACCCAAAGTTCATATAGCAGTAGTCGGTATAGAAAAACTGGTAGACAAGCTTGAGGACATAGATCCTATCGTTAAAGCTTTACCAAGAAACGCAACCGCACAACCTATCACCACCTATGTGTCTTTTATCACCGGAGAAAGGGAACACTGGGATGGGACCAAAAAAGAGGTCCACATCATCCTTTTTGATAACGGTCGTTCTGAGATGGCAAAAGACCCTGTTTTTAAAGAGGCCTTGCAGTGTATCAGATGCGCTTCCTGTTTAAACGTATGTCCTGTTTTTAGGCTGATAAGTGGTCTTGTTTTCGGAAGGGTTTATACCGGAGGAATCGGAACCATCCTTACCGCCTGGACTGAAGGCCTTAAGGCTACGAAAGATATTCAAAACCTCTGTATCCAGTGTGGCAACTGTGTAAAAATATGTCCAGGCAAGATAAACATCCCTGACCTGATCTTGGAGATAAGGAGACGGCTTGCCGAAGAAGAGGGATTGCCTTTAAAGGTAAAGGCCATTTATTCTGTGGTCAACAACCGCAAACTTTTCCATACAGCCTTAAGGATGGCCTCAAAACTACAAAAACCTTTCAAACAAGGGCCTTTCATAAGACACCTGCCTTTAGCTTTTGCCGAACTTACCCAAGAAAGAAGTCTTCCTGCCATAGCAGACAAACCTTTTAGGGACCAGGTTAAAAAGATAAAACAGCCAGAGGCCAAGGAAAAGGTAGCCTTTTTTGCAGGATGTCTCATAGATTTTGCCTATCCAGAGATAGGAGAGGCCTTGGTTAAGCTACTTAACAGGGCAGGTATTAGAGTAATTTTCCCTCAAGAACAAACCTGTTGTGGGGCACCTGCCCTTTATAACGGCGTTATGGATGTTGCTGCTAACAACATGTTGCAAAACTTAAAGGCTTTAGAACAGGAAAATCCAGATTTTATCCTTTCAGCCTGTCCCACCTGTACTCTGGTTTTAAAGAAGAAAGGCTTGTTGGCCCTAAGGAATCAAAAAGTTTCTCCGGAGCTTATCGCAAAGGCAGAAAAATGGCAGAAAAAGTGATAGATGCTTCATATTTTATCCATAAGCTTATCAAGGAAGGTAGAATCACCTTTAGTAAGCCTTTAGAAGAGGAATTCACCTATCATGATCCATGTCATCTAAAGCGTTCGTTAAACATCTGGCAAGAGCCAAGGGAATCTTTACAAAAAGCAGGGCTTAAGCTCAAAGAGATGTTTGAGTCAGATATATGCTGTGGTATGGGAGGTTCTTATTCTTTAAAATTTCCAGAGATCTCGGTAAAAATCCTTGAAAGAAAACTGAAAAACATACAGGATACAGGGGCAAATCTTGTATGTACTGACTGCCCTGGATGTATCATGCAGATAAGGGGTGGGGCTGATAAAAAAGGGTTAGCCTTTAAGGTAAAACATTCATTAGAAGTTCTTGCAGAGAGGTTGTAAACCATGGAAATTATAAAAGAATACAGAGTAAAGAGAATTTTTCAGGGAAGGGTTCCCAAAGGAGAGGATCTTTTCAGGTGGTTAACCCAAAAAGTTAACGAATTGGGTATTAAAGCCGGTATGGTTTCAGGGATTGGGGCTGTAACCAGGGCTACGATAGGATACTATGACCAAATAAAAAGGGAATATGTGATAAAAAGTTTTGAACAACCTATGGAGGTTCTAAGTCTAAAAGGAAACGTTTCAGTTAAAGACGGAACCTCTTTTGTGCATCTTCACGTAGTTTTAGGTAAAGAAGATTTTACTGTCGTCGGAGGTCATCTTTTTGAAGGTTCTGAGGTGTTTGCCTTTGAGTTTGAGATCGTAGAGTTTGAAGGAGAGGCTTTTCAAAGAGGTTTTGACGAGCTAACAGGTTTGTATCTCTGGCAACCTTAATTTTTGATATTTCAGGTCAGAGGCCCTTCATGGCACCTCTGACCTGAATAAGTTTTTAAATTTTTACCAAGATGTTTGATGGCACGTTCTTTACTGAAGCTACTCCAGTTAACAACATGGTTTGAATAAGTTCGTTTTTTATTTTATCAAAGTAGATCTTAAGACCTTCTCTCATCCCACCAAAAACAGCTATGACAACAGGTCTCCCTATAAGCACCGCATCAGCCCCAAGGGCAAGTAGTTTTAACACATCTGCCCCACTTCTTACCCCACCGTCTGCGATGATGGTCATTTTCCCTTTAAACCTTGCGGTGATTTCTGGCAAAACATCAGCCACTCCTGGTGTATGGTCTAAAACCCTTCCTCCATGGTTAGAAACCACTATACACGAAACCCCACAGTTATAAGCAATCTCAGCATCTTTTACTGTCATGATACCTTTGAGTACAAAGGGTAAAGAGGTAGCTTTTACCAACTCTTCGATTTCCTTAGGAGTTTTAGGACTTACAGGTTGTCCTTTTAAAGCCATGGTAATAAGCCCTGCACCGTCTATGTCTACCCCAACTGCTAAAGCGCCTGCTTCTTCTGCCATACGGATCCTTTTGATTATTTCTTCTTGAGACCTTGGTTTGATGATAGGGATACCTTTGCCATCAAACTTTTTAATGGCATTTATACCACTTGAATACATCAACGGGTCTGCACCATCTCCTGTCCATCCGATGGTTCCAGCCATAAGAGACCCAGCTATAACCTCTTCGGTATAAACATCTTCGGTGATAGCACCTCCCATGTTATAGGTAGTCCCGGTTATAGGTGCTGCCATAACAGGAAGGGTTAAGGTTTGACCAAATAATTCCGTTTCGGTAGAAGGGGTTTTAACCTCGTGAATTGCAGTAAGGTTAAATTTATAACGGTTTAAGGCCTCTAAATTAGCCTTAAAGGCAGACCCAGTTCCAAGTCCACCCATCCCAGGCACCTCACCTGCACAGGCAACTCCATTACACACCGGACAAACCCTGCAAAATCCTTTTAGTTTTTCTTTAGCATTCTTTTTCACCTCTTCCCAAGTCATACCAAGCCCCCTCTTTATAAATTTGTAGTAAAGTACTTACTTACTAATGTTATCAGGTCTATACCGTTTTTCAAGCCTTATAAAAATAGTTTTTTTACCTTTTGTAAAATTTACCAGCAAATTTTTGTAAACATTACAAAAGACAAGCTTTTTTATCGTTAAAAGAAGTCCAGTTCTCAAAGATTTTTGAGGATTTTGGAAGAGCGATAAACAGGCACGGATTTTGTTAAATGATTAATAAAACTACAAAACAAAACCAGGAGGTGTGGTATGAACATCAAGAAGACCTTAGCGTTGGCGTTAGGATTGGGTACTCTTTTAACCGGGCCAGTTTTTGCTTACAAGGGGATGGGACCTCAGGGGATGGGGCGTCCTATGGCTCCACCGGTTGATCAAGCTAAGTTACAGGAATTCTGCAAGGAAGTACAACCTCTCTATCAAAGAGAGGCTCAATTAAGGGCAGAGGCTCGTTCTCTTATTCTTCAGCCAAACCCTAATTGGGATACTATTCTTGCAAAAGAACAAGAACTTGCTAAAATCCGTGTAGAAATAATGAAGAAAGGACACGAGAAAGGATTGCCACTTGGTAAGCATGGTCACTGGAGAAGGTACTGCGGTTGGTAAGATGAAGGTTAAGTCCCGGGCTTTTGGCCCGGGTTTTTGGATATTCTTAAGTTTCTTTTTGATACTTATTCTAACTCCCTCTTTAAATGCTCATCAATTTAAGTTTTTTCAAGAACTTCCCTATGACCCAAATTTGGAGATTACTTTTAAAGGTAAGATTTTGTCTGTTTATCTTCCTCCCAGAGGATTAGCCTCTCTTGAAGTAGAAAGAGAAGGTAAAGCCTATACGGTTTTTTTGTGTCCAGTCCATTATTATCGTTTCCTAAATCCTGATTTTAGCGCAGGGCATCAGGTAGAGGTTACTGGGGCTAAAACCTATTTTCCTAAGTATGGCATCATTTTTATGGCAAGACATGTTAAAAACTTAACCACAGGTAAACTATATCTTTTTAGAAGTCCTGTAGCACCTTACAAACCGGTGTGGGAATAAATTATTCTTTCAAGCCTAAGTCTTTTAGTTTGTTATAAAGGGTCTTAAGGGATATCCCAAGAAGTTTGGCTGCTTCAGGTTTATTCCCCTTAGTAACTTCAAGGGCTTTAAGTATGGCTTTTTTCTCTAAGTTTTTAATCTGTAAGTCATCTTTTAGGGTCGTCTTGTCTTGAAACAGGTCCTTTGCTTTAAAGGGGATTTCTACTTCTATCATGTCTCCTTTACTAAGTATCACTGCCCTTTCAAGAATGTTCTCAAGTTCTCTTATGTTTCCTGGGAAAGAGTAGTTTTCAAGTTTTTCCCAGGAAGATGGACTTAGTGGTTTTAAAGGTTTCCCCAGCTTCTGACAGATTTTTTCTAAGAGATATTGGACGATGGTTTTTAGATGTTTTTTCCTATCCCTAAGTGGAGGAAGATAAAAAGAAAAAACGTTAATCCTGTAAAATAGGTCTTCTCGAAAAATCCCTTCAGCTACAAGTTTTTCTAAGTCTTTGTTGGTGGCTACGATAAATCTTGCGTCTGTTTTCAGGGTTTCAAGGCCTCCTAATCTTTCAAAGGCTTTATCTTGAAGCACTCTTAAGAATTTAGCCTGCACGGTAAGGCTCATCTCCGAGATTTCGTCGAGAAAAAGGGTGCCTTCTCTTGCAAGTTCAAACTTACCAGGTTTAGTCTTTATAGCACCGGTAAAAGCCCCTTTTTCATAGCCAAAAAGTTCAGCTTCTACTAAATTTTCAGGCAAAGCCGCACAGTTTATTTCTACAAAAGGCCCTTTTCTTCCGCTTAAAACATGGATTATCTTGGCGATTAAACTTTTCCCGGTGCCTGTTTCTCCTAAGAGGCAGACGGTGGCATCTGTAGGGGCAATTTCGATCAGTTGTTCATAAAGGTCTTCCATCCCTGCAAAAACAACCTCAAGCGGGGGCAAATCTGCTGGGTAAAAGGAGGGGGATTTTTTAAATTTTTTAAGATAAAGGTTTACTTTAGCTAAAAGCTCTTCTGGAGAAGAAAGAGGCTTGGTAAGGTAATCTACCGCCCCTGCTTTCATAGCTTCAACCGCTGAAGGGATGGTGCCAAAAGCTGTAATCACAAGAAAAACCGTTTCCGGAAGGATTTTTTTAGCTTTTTTGATAAAAGTGATGCCGTCAAGACCTGGCATTTTAAGGTCGGTGATTACGATATCTGGATTGAGTTCAGGAAGGTGAAACAAAGCAGTTTCGGGGTTATGAAAAACCCAAACTTTATAGTTTTCCTCCTGAAAGGTCATCTCTAAGAAACTTGCAAAGGAGGTATCGTCTTCTACGATAACTATCGAGGGATTTTTATCCATACCTCTGTCCCAGAAGAAGGTTCTGATTTAAGCTCAATCCTGCAATTTAGTTCCTCACATAGGTTTTTGACTATAGTCAAACCAAGGCCCATGCCTTTGGCTTTTGTGGTAAAAAAGGGTTCCCAAATTTTAGGTATCAACTCTTGAGGAATCCCTTTTCCAAAATCTTTTATGTAAATAATATAAAAAGTCTTTTCAGAAATTAAACCTAAATCCACCCTTAAGTTGCCTGCCTCTTGAGAGGCTTGCCAGGCATTTTCCAAAAGGTTTATCAGTATCTCTTTTAGTTTATCTTGGTCAGAAACTACCATAAAGTTTTTTCCCTCAAGAGTTACTCTCAAGTCTGCCTCAGGATAAAGAAGTTTAAAGGTTTCGATAACTTCTGTTAAAAAGCTGTATAAGTCAAAAGAGGAGAAATTTGGCTTTTGGGGATGGGTATAAGAATTTAGGGTTTGTAAAAGTTTTTCCATCCTTAAGGTTTCTTTTAGGATAAGATTAAGGGCCTTTTGGGTCTTTTCTTCTGGAGTTTTTTTAAGAATTAACTGGGTAAAACCCTTTATACTGGCTAAAGGATTTTTCATCTCATGAGCAAGGACCTGAGAGATAAACTTCCATCTCTCAAGGTCTTCGATCCTCTGTATCAACCTTTCAGACCGTTTAAAAAACCAAAAACCAATGACCCCTAATCCAAAGAACCCTAACCCAAGAAAAAACTCTAAATAAACATGCTTTTTAGCATAACCTAAAATTTCCTCTACGGGAAATATGTGGAGTGCTACCCTCAGGACCGCCTGTTGCTTTTCTGTTTTTAATAGATTTTCGTAAACAAACAACTTTTCTTCAGTAAGAGTAGTTTGATAAAAACTTCGAGGAAAGGTAACATTAAAGGAAACCCTATCTTGAATCTTTGTCCCTATAAGCTCTGGGTTAGAATGAAGTAATATTTTACCCTCTGTATCATAGATCGCTACATAAGCTACTACCTCCCACTCTTCTCCTAAGAGAAGCTCGGCAAAAAAGTTTTTTTCT
Source organism: Thermodesulfobacterium commune DSM 2178 (assembly GCF_000734015.1). Lineage (GTDB taxonomy): Bacteria > Desulfobacterota > Thermodesulfobacteria > Thermodesulfobacteriales > Thermodesulfobacteriaceae > Thermodesulfobacterium > Thermodesulfobacterium commune. Next base: position 1,362,506 of record NZ_CP008796.1, on the reverse strand, counting down.
TTTTTTATCAGGTCTAACCCAAAGTTTTTGATCAGACTTTTAAGGGTAATTTCTACCCCTATGGCCTGAAGTTTTAACCCTGTATCTAAAGTCTTACGGATGTTTTGATAGTTAGAGACTGCAGCAAAGATGAAAAAAACTCCGGCTAACAGAGAAATACCTAAAAACATAAAAGGTAAGTAAATTTTTATTTTGTCTATTTGGGAGGGCATATTTTTAGCTTAATCTAAAATCTTAAAATGTAAAATCAAGGGCATAACCCATAAAAGGATCTTCTTAGGGTTGACAAACCCAGAAAAAGAGGAATTTTAGGATAAAACTGAAGAGGGTTGGAGACGATGCATCACCATCATCATGGCCATGATGAAAAAACTGAGATTAGAGGGAAAAATCTCTTTTACGTAGCCCTTTTAAACCTTTTGATAACTGTTTTTGAATTTATCGGTGGTTTAATTTCAGGAAGTATGGCTCTTTTGTCTGATGCCTTTCATAATTTAGGTGACGTAATGTCTGTGGTGATTACCTATTTTGCCCATAAAATTTCTTTAAGAAATCCTAACGAAAGAAAGACCTTCGGTTATAAACGCATAACCATTTTAGCAAGTCTTTTTAACTCGGTTACGCTGTTAATAATATGTTTTTTCCTGATTAAAAAGTCTATCGAAAGACTGGTTACCCCATCTCTTATAGACGTTAAAACCGTGTTTGTGGTAGGAAGTATAGGGTTTTTAGGTAATCTTTTGAGTTTGAAATTTTTAAAAGGTTCTGCCAAAGAAGACTTAAACGTAAAAAGTGCTTATCTACACATGTTAGGGGATGCTTTATCCTCTTTGGCTGTGATGACAGGGGCTGTTTTTATTTATTATTTTGGGTGGGTAAGAGTTGACTCTGTTATTAGTATATTGATAGCCTTTTATATTGCTAAAGAGAGTTTAGAGGTTTTGTTAAAGTCAGTTGACATCATCATGCAAGCAACCCCTTTTCATGTGGAAATCCCTAAGATAGTAGAGGAACTGTTGAAAATTCAAGACATACAAGATGTCCATCATATACATGTATGGAGTCTTGACGATAAAACCCATTTTTTTGAGGGCCATGTTAACCTAAAGTCTGACATGAACGTAAGTGAAACGGCAAAAGTTTTGCAAAATATCCAAAAGGAATTAAAAAAGTTTGATATTCACCATATAACCATACAGTTTGAATATCAGGGAGTATGCCCAGAATGTGAGGTGTTTCATAATAACTTTTTAAAAAGGGACAAAGATGGTTAGTAGAAGTATAGTAGACCTGCCTTTGCATGGAGGGAAATGCCCTCCCTGGCTTTTTGAAAGGATGGTAAGGTTAAGCAGGGCTATTTTATTGCTTGTGTATCAGGAGTTTGGGGCTAAGGAATTGATCAAAAGGTTGTCTGACCCTTTTTGGTTTCAGGCTTTAGGTTGTTTGCTTGGTTTTGACTGGCATTCCTCAGGCCTCACCACAACCGTTGGTGGTGCTATAAAAGAGGCTTTGAAACCCTATTTTAACGACTTAGGAATCTATGTTTGCGGAGGAAAAGGTAAGAGGGCTTTAAACACCCCTCAGGAAATTATCTTCTGGGGAGAAAAACAGGGACTTCCTAAACAAGCCTATAAGTTTGTAACCTTAAGCAGACTTACCGCAAGGATAGACAACAACGCCATCCAAGATGGCTTTCAACTTTATTTTCATCTTTTCATATTTTCCAAAGATGGCCAATGGGGAGTAATACAACAAGGTATGGATGAAAAAACTGCCTATGCAAGACGGTATCAATGGTATAGCGAAAAGGTGTTAGACCTTTGCGAAAACCCCCATACAGGAATTGTTTCTTCTGTCAAAAAAGAAAACGTACTTAATCTGGTGGCTAAGGAAAGTAAACCTGTACAAAATTCGTTGGTAAGGTTGCTAACAGAAGACCTAAGTTTAGTTATAAAGGAGTTAACTCCGAAGGTGCATCTTATATTTAAAGAGGACCATACCTTAACCCTCAAAGACCTATCGGTTAAATCCTTGAAGAAAGTTTGGGAAAAGGTTTATCAAAATCCTCCATCTGATTTTCAGTCATTACTGTTAACCGAAGGTATGGGGGCCAAAACCTTAAGAGCCCTTACCTTAGCTTCAGAGCTTATCTATGAGGTTAAGGCCTCAAGAGAAGACCCGGTAGTTTATAGCTATGCCCACGGAGGCAAGGACGGACATCCCTATAGACTAAACAAACAACTTTATGATACGACCATCCAAGAGTTAGAAGAAATACTAAGAAAAGCAAAGTTAGGAGAAACAGAAAAGCTAAGTTTGTTTAAAAGGCTTCCTAAAATTTTTAACATAGGATAAAAGTGTATTGCTCTTGTTTCTCCTTCAGGAAGGTTTATATTTTGGGTAAAGTTTATCCATAGGTGGGGTTGATGATTAAAGGGTTTATCGGTACAAGCCTGGTAGATTATCCGGGGAAGATCTCTTCGGTGATTTTTACCTATGGGTGTAACTATAGATGTCCCTTCTGTTATAATGTTGATTTGGTCCTGCCTGAAAGGTATAAAAAGTTAAAAAACCTTTCTGAAGACTGGGTTATAGAGGAGTTAAAAAGGAGAAAGGGCTTTATTAAAGGGGTGGTGATTACCGGAGGAGAGCCTACCCTTTGGGGAAAAAGGCTTGTCAGTTTTATAGAAGAAGTTCGCTCTCAAACCGGGCTTCCTGTTAAGCTTGATACCAACGGTAGCTCTCCAGAGCTGGTAGAAGAATTGGTAATTTCTGGCTTGGTAGATTTTTTTGCCATAGACTTTAAGACTTCCCCTGATAGATATGCTGAACTCGGAGGGGATTTTGCTCTGGTTGAGCAAACTTTTAGGGTTTTAAAAAACATCGCAGATAGGGTAGAGATAAGAGTTACCATGTATCCTCCCCTTTTAACAGAAAAAGACTTAGAAAAGATGGTTCCTTATCTTGCGTGGTTTAAGAGAATAGCCCTGCAGAAATTTGTCCAGGAAAACACGTTAAAAAAAGACCTGGTGGGGGAGGTAAACCCAGAATTTTACCACAGAGTAGATGCTTATTTAAAAGAAAGATTGCCAGAGGTTTCTATAGTAAAGAGATATTAGATGGTTTTAAAAGGTTTTTATGTGATAACCGACGAGGTTTTGACCCCTTATCAAGACGGAGAAATCTTTCGAATGGTTGAAAAGGCGTTAAAAGGAGGGGCTAAGTTTGTTCAACTAAGAGATAAAAACTCAGATTTAGAGGTTTTAACAAACATAGCCATAGAACTAAAGAAGCTTTGCCACAGGTTTGGTGCTTATTTTATCGTTAACGACAGGGTAGATTTGGCAGCCAAAGTGCTGGCAGACGGGGTGCATGTAGGTAAAGACGATCAGCCTCTTAGCCAGGTTAAAGAGATTTTTAAAGGCCCTATCATCGGGGTTTCCTGTTATGGAGACTTGAGAAGAGCCATGGAGGCAGAAAAACAGGGAGCCACTTATGTGGCCTTTGGGAGTTTTTACCCCTCTCCTACCAAACCGAACTCAACCGTAGTAGATAAAACCTTGATCCCTCTTGCTAAAAAGACTCTAAAAATTCCTGTATGTGCTATAGGTGGCATAACCTTAGAGCGAGCAAAGGAGCTTGTCCAATTAGGGGCAGACATGGTAGCTGTTATAAGCGACCTATGGAAGGATAACGACATAGAAGGAAAAGCAAGAGCCTATGCTAAACTTTTTGAATAAGGGGTTAAGGAGTAGGGTCTAAGTCAAGCCCTAAAAATTGAGCTAACTCTTCTTTAGACTTGGTTAAGTCCTTTTTTTCGAGGATAGAGAGTTTTTCTCCTAAAGTTTTAACCTTTTCTAAACCCTCAAGGTGTTTAAGTATTTCTCCCTTTTTATCAATCCCTCTTAAAAAAATTCCTCCTATATATTCTCCGTCTATGGTATCAAGCACGTATTTAAAACTTCTTACTAAACATTCAAAGACTTTTTTGCCTTTGGTTGCACCTAAAGCAAGAAGGATACCTTTTGGTTTTTGAGAGGGAGGTGGAGCTTTAAGAAGATATTTAGAGACCCAGAAGGCCTGAAATCTTTCGAAGAAGGCCTGCAAAAAAGAAGGATGGGAATAAAAGAAGATAGGGGTTGCTACCACCAGAAAGTTAGCCTTAAGAATTTTAGGGTAAACTTCGGTTAGGTCATCTTTAAGAATACACGTTCCGTCTTTTTCACAACCTCCGCATTCAACACAAGGGGAGAATTTAAGTTCCGTAAGTTTTATCTTTTCGGTTTTTATCTTTTGGTGATTAAGGGTAGAGAGGAAGGCATCAAGGAAAATTTCAGAATTGCCCTGACTTCTTGGGCTTGCGTGGATGGCTAAAAGTTGCATCTATTTGGTGAGGGTTTTTTTGATAACAGAAAAGACCTGGGTGAAAACCTCTTCAAAGGTAGCAGGGGAGCAGCGTCCCATTTCGATAAACTTGATGACGATTTCTTTGGTGGTTTTGAGGGTGATTTCCTCTAAAGGAGAAAGTTTAAAGTCTTCGGCAGTTTTATTTTTGTTTTCCAGATTAACTATTTTACCTGTGCTCATTTACCTCACCTTTAAAGGAATTTAAAAAATAATCATAGCCTAAATTAAATAAATTGCAAGAACCACAGGCGGCATTCTCTAAGTCCATTGTTTAGGACGGTTGTTTATCCAGACACAAGCCTTTAACATCCCAATCCCTTTTGAAGTAGGGCAGGTTTCTACTTGGGCAAATCGTCCAAGGGAGAAAACCTAGGACATGTCGCAATCCCTTTTGAAGTAGGGCAGGTTTCTACGAAGGAGGAGATGAAGGATGAGGTTTAGGTATTATAGTCGCAATCCCTTTTGAAGTAGGGCAGGTTTCTACTCAGGGAGGGAGTGTGTGGGAAGAGTTTGGAATGGGGGCAATGGGTCGCAATCCCTTTTGAAGTAGGGCAGGTTTCTACTTGGAAGAGAAGATAAATAAAATAGAAAAAGAGGGGGAGGTGGTCGCAATCCCTTTTGAAGTAGGGCAGGTTTCTACTTTTTAGGGGAAGACTGATTGCAACACTGCCTTTGAAGTGTTGGGTCGCAATCCCTTTTGAAGTAGGGCAGGTTTCTACCGATGGAAAGAGTAAAAGTTGAGGTAACAGTCGATTTGTCGCAATCCCTTTTGAAGTAGGGCAGGTTTCTACCATTGATCATTGTCCGCATGATGGGATACCTTGTGATAGGTCGCAATCCCTTTTGAAGTAGGGCAGGTTTCTACAATGGACAGGTGAGGTAAGATTAGGAGAAGAAAAAGAGGAGTCGCAATCCCTTTTGAAGTAGGGCAGGTTTCTACAATACAATCCTTCAAACTTTGAGTTCTATAATCCCCTTGTCGCAATCCCTTTTGAAGTAGGGCAGGTTTCTACTTATGGACGAACAAAATCAACAAGAAGTAAGTAGGACAATAAGTCGCAATCCCTTTTGAAGTAGGGCAGGTTTCTACACATTGGTAGCTTCAATTGACATGAAGCCCCTTGACTATCAGTCGCAATCCCTTTTGAAGTAGGGCAGGTTTCTACAAAAAGGAAAAGGAAAAAGTAAAAGTTGAAGTAAAGGTTAGTCGCAATCCCTTTTGAAGTAGGGCAGGTTTCTACTCTTACCCCTTGAAACCCTGATAAAATCTAACTTTTTTAAGTTTAGTATAAAACTAAATTTTTAAAAATGACCCTTTGAAACCCTGATGAAATCTATGCTTGACAGCCTGGGATAACAAAAATTTCCTACATAAAATCAATAACTTACAAGGATACTTTCGGGCAGATTTAATTGCAAATGAGACTCAATAAAATACCTCTAAAAATACCCTTCTCTATGTCGCATCAAATCTTGCTTGTAGGGAGGGGTAAAAATTATCCATTTATTTACTAAATATATGTACACACACCCTTGAAAAGGGTATACCATCTCCTTAAAAAACTAACAACTTAACTTCAACCCCTGCCCCGTAGCCTATTCTCTTGTCAAAGACCTAATAACCACTTATTAATTATATAATATATAAAAATTTTTATAAAACAACCCTTTAAAAGACAAAATTTTTAAGTTCAGTTAGATTTTTCTTGTAAAAGCCTAAAATTGTAGTACCTTTTTAATTTAGATTGAAAATCAATTTTGATAAAAGGTAGGTTGAAATGACAAACGAGATAGCACAAAAATTAACCAAGGTAAGGGCTTGTTTTGAGAGATGGGGAGTTGATGGTTTTCTTTTTTCTTCTCAGGCAAACGTATTTTATCTTTCCCACTTTAGGTCAACCAATGCCTATGTTTTGATGACAGGGGATAACGTCTGTTTTCTGACAGATTCTCGTTATATTGAAAAGGCTAAAAAAGAGCTTGCCTCCTGGGAGGTAGTTGAGATTAAAGGAGATACGATAGGGTTCCTTAAGAAGTTTATTCAGAAGGCAGGGGTTAAGCGATTAGGTTTTGAAAAGGATAAGGTAAGCTGTGCTTTTAAGGAAAAGCTTAGAAGTAATAAATTCAAACTGGTGGGGGTGGTTGACCCCCTTGGTTTGATAAGAATGATTAAATCTAAAGAAGAAATCGAGGTTTTAAAAGAAGGGGTTAAAAAGACTGACAAGGTTTTTAACAAGGTTTTACAGGAGATAGAAAGATCTTTTGCAGAAGGTTATCCCATTTCAGAGCTTAAGATAAGAGGTTTTTTAGTGTCGCAGATGTTTATTGTAGGAGGAAGGGGAGAAAGTTTTCCTGCTATAGTTGCCTTTGGAAAAAATAGTTCTGTTCCTCATTGGGAGACTTCAGAAGCTCTTATCGAAAGAAATGGGGTGTTGCTTTTAGACTTTGGGATGGTGTGGAAAGGTTATGCTACTGACTTTACCCGCACGATATATCTTGGGGATCCTCCTGCTGAGTTTGTTAAACTTTACAACATCCTTAAAGATGCATGGTTTTTAGGTTTTGAAAAGGTAAAGGTTGGAGAAAAGGTTGCTGAGATAGACCGTGCCATAAGGGATTATCTTGTTCAAAAGGACCTTGCTAAGTATTTCATCCATGCTACAGGACATGGGATAGGGGTTGAGGTGCACGAAGCACCAAGGGTGATTTACACGGTAGATCCAGACTTAAGGATCGAAGAAGGCATGGTTTTTACGATTGAACCAGGGCTTTATTTTCCGGATAACTTTGGGATAAGGCTTGAAAATATGGTGTTTGTAGAGGGAGGAAGAGGCGAGATCGTTTCTGAGGTGTCTTTAGATTTAATAACTCTTTAAATGCAGGGGGAAATGGATGAAAACCATCAAGGTGGCTTTGATAGGTAATCCTAATGTAGGGAAAACAAGTATTTTAAATCATTTGGTAGGGGCAAATCTTAAGATAGGAAACTGGGCTGGGGTTACCGTTGAGAAGAAAGAGGGGAAGACCTTTTTTCAGGATTATGAGGTCTATTTTGTAGACCTTCCAGGAGTTTATACTCTGGAAGAGGTAGTATCTGAAGACGAAAAGGTAACCTTAGATTTTTTGCTTTCTGGTGACTATGACGTAATCCTTAACGTGATAGAAACCCCAAGGATAGAAAGAGACCTCTATCTTACCTGTCAGCTTTTAGATCTTGGCAAACCTATGGTGCTGGCTTTAAACATGATAGATGAGGCTCAAAAGATAGGGATTTCTATCGATTTAGAGAGGTTGGCAGAGCTTTTAAAGGTTAGGGTGGTAAAAACTGTAGGGAGAACTGGAGAAGGGGTAAAAGAGATTTTGCCTGCTGTGGTTGAGGCTTATGAGAAACAGACTATACCGTTTCAGATCTCTTATCCCCCTGAGTTAGAGGAGAAGGTTAAGGCGTTTAGAGAGTCTACGGGAGAAAACTTGAGTAAATTTGAAACACTACGTTTACTTGAAAGTGAGGCCCAAGAGTTAAGCAGGATTATAAAAGAAAAACGGCTTAGTTTTACCAGAGGAGTAGCTAACGAGGTAGTTAAACGCAAACTTATCCCAAAGGAAAGTCTTACTGAAACGTTAGACAGATTTTTATTGCATCCTTTTTTTGGTTTTTTATCTTTTGGCTTTATCATGTATTTATTCTTTAAAACCTCGTTTGATTTCTCTAAGCCTATCATAGACTGGATAGATGGTTTTTTGCAGGAATTTTTGGCACCTCTTTGTGCTCAGGTTTTAGAAGATTTAGGTGTTTCTGAGTTTTTAAGAAGTTTTATAGCAAACGCGGTTTTTGGTGGGGTAGGGGTGGTGCTTTCTTTTTTACCCTTGATTACGGTTATGTACTTTTTCTTAACCCTTCTTGAAACCTCAGGCTATCTCCCAAGGGTTTCTTTTTTGATGGACAGGTTTACCCATAAGATAGGGTTGCATGGCCAAAGTGTAATCCCTCTTATCCTTGGACTTGGTTGTAACGTCCCTGCTATACTTGCTACCAGGACTTTTCAAGAAACTAAAGATAAACTTTTAGTCATAGCTATGGTGCCTTTTATTTCTTGCCCTGCAAGGCTGGTGGTTTTTTCTTTCTTTGCTTTTGTGTTCTTTCAAAATCCTGTAGCGGTTATCTTGGGATTGTATTTCTTAGGGATTATTTTTTCCGTGTTGACAGGGGTCCTTTTGAGAAAGACCTTATTAAAGAAGGAACTATCTCACTTTGTGATGGACCTTCCTCCTTACAGGATGCCTGCGTGGAGGACAGTCTTTAACATCACCAAGGTTTATGTCAAAGATTTCCTCTATAGGGCAGGGACGGTGATCTTTGGGGTTTCGGTTTTGGTATGGTTGCTTTTAAATCTTCCGATAGGTGAGAAAAACATAGAAAATACCTATGCCGCTAAGCTTGGTAAAGCCTTGAGTTATGTTCTTTCTCCTGTCGGGCTTGGAGATTGGAGGATTAGCACCTCTCTTGTCTCAGGTTTTTTAGCAAGAGAGGCTATTTTAAGTAACTTAGGGGTTATCGTATCTGAAGAGAAAGAAGATGGTTTAGAAAAGATAGACCCAAAGGAAAAAGCCAAAGAGGAGTTCTTTAAACTGGGAGAGGCTTTGAAACAGAGTTTTACCTCTTTGTTTAGTTTTTTCCCTGCTTCTTTTTCTGTAGAAGAGGAAGAAGGCTCTTTGAAAGAAAAAATAAAGGGACTTATGAATTTTAAACAGGCTCTGTCTTTGCTGGTCTTTGTGCTGATCTATAATTCCTGCGCTGCTACTGTTATTACGATGGCAAGAGAAGGTAATGTAAAGTTTGCGTTAGGTTTCTTGGTGTATAGTTTTGTTTTGGCCTGGATGCTTGCTTTTCTTGTTTTCAGATTGGTTTAAAATAATTCATCTTATGTTAAAATGCATAAGAACACTCTTTGGGAGGGGACTTAAATGCGAGTTTTAGTGATAGGAGCTGTAGCTTGTGGGACGAGAGCTGCCTGCAGGCTTAAAAGGTTGCGTCCAGATGCAGAAATCCTGATGATAGACCAGGATCAGTACATCTCCTATGGTGGTTGCGGTATGCCCTATTATCTTACTGGAGACGTATCTCACATAGATGAATTAAGAAGAACTACCTTTCATGCTATAAGAGACGAAAGGTTTTTTAAAGAAGCTAAAGGTATAGAGGTCTTAACAAGGGTTAAGGCAGAAGAGATAGATAGGAGAAAAAAGACCGTAAAGGTTAGATGGTTAGACACAGGTAAGACCGAAGAGATAGGTTATGACAAACTGGTACTTGCTACCGGCACTAAACCAAAGGTTCCTCCTATTCCTGGGGTTGACCTTGAGGGGGTGCATACCCTTTCTAATCTCCATGATGCTATCAGGATTAAAGAAAAACTTGTTAAGGGAGAGGTTAAAAACCCTCTGGTTATAGGGGCTGGTTTTATAGGACTTGAGGTAGTAGAGGCTTTTGGGGAGTCCTGGGGGCTTCCTGTAACCCTTTTAGAATACTTTCCTCAGGTGTTGCCAAGGCTTATCGATCCTGTGCTTTCAAGGATTATAGAAAATCACTTGAGGAAAAAGGGGGTTAAGGTAGTTTTAAATGCCAGGATTAAAGAAATCGTAGGGAAAAACGGGAAGGTAGTAGGGGTCAGGACAGAAGATGGGTTTTATCCTGCAGACCTGGTTCTCTTAGCTACAGGAGTCATCCCTAACACTGACCTTGCAAAACAGGCAGGTCTTCTGGTCTCTCCTCTTACCGGTGGGATCGTGGTTAACGAAAGGATGCAAACCTCAGACCCAGATATATACGCCGGTGGAGACTGCGTAGAGGTAGTCCATTTGATCACCGGTAAAAGGATGCTCATGCCTCAAGGGTCTTTAGCTAACAAACAAGGAAGGGTTATAGGCACTAATCTTGCAGGAGGATATGCCAGGTTTAAAGGCACCATCGGTGCTTTTATTTTAAAGTGTTTTGACATGTCTATAGGTGGCTGTGGGATTAGTTTAGGGGTAGCTAAAGCAGAGGGGTTTGTAGATGCAACCTATGCCCTTAACATCCAGCACGAAAGGGCTCATTTCTTTTCTATAGGCTGTTCCTATTATAACTTAGTGTTTGATAAAAGGACAGGTAAGGTTTTGGGTTTTCAGTCTGTAGGGCCCTATACTGATGGTACTTTGGCCAGGGTGCATGCCATGTCAACCTTGTTGTTAGAAAAACCTTCGGTGGCAGATTTAGTAGAGCTTGAGTTGGCCTATTCACCACCTTTTAACACGGCCCTTGACCCGATTAACGTTGTGGGACATGTGGCAGAAAATTTGATTTTTGAAAGGTTTAAACCGATAGAGTGGGAGGAGGTTTTAAGAAGATTAAGGGAAAGGGACCGAGACTTGTTGATAGTAGACGTAAGAACCCCAGAAGAAGCCAAAGAGATGGTACAGAGGTATCCCAACTGGATTAACCTTCCCTATCAAGGAGCAAAGGAAGCGATAAAAACCCTTCCCAAGGATAAGGACTTAGTGGTGGTTTGCAGTGTGGGAACAAGGTCTTATGAGGTGGTCCGCTGGTTAAAGGCCGAAGGTTATGACAGGGTGTTTATGCCTATGGGTGGGGTTGTGCTTGCTAAATCCTGGGGAGAAGATGTTAGATGAAGCTGCAGGCAGTAAGAGGTTTTAAAGACTGGTTGCCTGAAGATTTCGTAAAGTATGAATATTTGATAGAAAAGGCACGGCTATGGTGTAAGCTGTTTAATTTTAAAGAGATTAAAATCCCTATACTTGAAAAAACAGAACTTTTTGTAAGGTCCATAGGAGAGGTCACCGATATCGTTCAAAAGGAAACCTATTCTTTTGAAGATAGAAACAAAGACTGGTTGACCTTACGTCCTGAGGCTACCGCAGGAATCTGTCGGATGGTTATAGAGCATGGTTTGTATGTAAGGCCTAAGCCTCTGAAGTTTTTTACCATAGGCCCGATGTTTCGTCACGAACGCCCTCAAAAGGGAAGATTAAGGGAGTTTTTTCAGATAGACCTTGAGGTTTTTTCAGAGTTGAATCCTTATTTAGAGGCAGAAGTTATCTTTCTTGCCTTAAAGATTTTAAAAAGTCCTTTGCCTGAAGAATCTGATCAGCTTTATACGTTAGAATTAAACACCCTCGGTTGTCCTGAGTGTAGACCTAAATATCGGGAGGCGCTGTTATCCTTTCTTAGAGAGCATAAAGATGAGGTTTGCGAGACCTGTAAAGAGAGGATCGAGAGAAACCCTTTAAGGGTGCTTGATTGTAAAAATGAGGGCTGTAAAAAGGTCGTTTCAGGAAGTCCTTTGATTACAGATTTCTTATGCGAAGACTGCAAAACACACTTTCAGGAGCTTAAGGAGGCCTTGCAATCCTTAGACATCGAGTTTTCTCTAAACCCAAGGTTGGTAAGGGGTTTAGACTATTATGTGAGGACTATCTTTGAGATTAAGGCTAAAGGTTTAGGGGCTCAGGATACGGTGTGTGCTGGCGGTAGATATGATTATCTCGTTAAAGAACTTGGTGGACCGGAGTTGCCGGCTATAGGGTTTGCTATAGGACTTGAAAGATGGGCTATTTCACTTTTCGGAGACGAAGAAAATAAGGGACTTCTTGACCCAAATACACTTACAGAAAAACTTTGTCCTGACCTTTATCTGGTATTTTTAGGTAAACCTTTGATAAAACAAGGAGTAATCCTTTCTCAGAAGCTCAGAGAAAAAGGTCTAAGATGTGAGACAACCTATGAAGAAAAGTCTTTAAAAGCGCAGCTAAAAAATGCGGATAAACTTGGGGCTAATTTTGTCCTGATTTTAGGAGAAAAAGAGTGGGCTGAGAAAAGAGCTGTTTTTAGAGATTTAAAGAAAAGTGCCCAGAAAGAGATAGGTTTTGATGGTTTAGATGACCTTGTGGCGAAAGTGGTTAAAGAGGTAAAGGGATAGTCTATGAGCTTAAAGGTTTTTCCAGAGAAAGAGGTCTTTATAGACCTTGCCAAAAAGCACAACCTTGTTCCCGTTTATACTGAAGTTGCCTGTGATTTAGACACACCTATATCTCTTTTTTATAAAATAGGAGAAGGCTCTTATTCCTTTTTGCTTGAGAGTTTAGAAGGAGGGGAAAAGTGGGCAAGGTATAGTTTTATAGGAATAGACCCTTACTTGGTGTTTAAAAGCAAAGGAAATCAGATAAACCTTTTAGAAAAACAAGGGGATAGGTTAGTTTCTAAACAAGAATTTTTTAGTGATAATCCTTTTTATGAATTAAGAAAATTTATCAAAAAGATAGATTGTGCTGTTTTAGATGGATTACCCCGGTTTTTTGGAGGGGCTGTTGGTTTTATAGGTTATGAAGTGGTCAGGCTTTTTGAAAAGATCCCTGTAGGGGAAGATGTGCTTGGTTTTTCTGACCTACATTTTATGTTTCCTGAAGTGGTTTTAATCTATGATAGGTTTAAACATACCTTGAAAATTGTATATAACGCAAATATAGACTTAAACGAGGACCCTTCTAAAATCTATCAGAAAGCTATACACAGGTTAAGTGAAATAAAACATCGCCTCTCAGGTTTTTACTCAAACGGTCAGTCTGTTGAAAAAGTTAACGTTTCTTCTCCTCAACCTGAGATCACAAAAGAAGAATTTTGTTCGATGGTAGAGCAGGCTAAAAGGTATATTTTAGAAGGAGACATCATTCAGGTGGTGCTTTCTCAACGGTTTAGGTTTAGGTCACAAGGATCTCCTTTTCTTTTTTATCGGGCGTTAAGAAAGATAAACCCTTCTCCTTATCTTTTCTTTTTAAAGCTTGATGATGAGGTGCTTATCGGTTCTTCTCCAGAGATTTTAGTGAGGATGGAAGGTAGTTTGGTTGAAACTCGCCCGATTGCTGGGACAAGAAGAAGAGGTAAAACCGAAAAAGAAGATAAGGAGTTAGAAGAGGATTTAAAAAGAGATGAAAAGGAGCTTGCTGAACATATCATGCTGGTTGACCTTGGGAGAAACGACCTGGGTAGGGTTTGTAAGTATGGAAGTGTAGAGGTTTATGAGTTGATGGTGGTAGAGAGGTATTCTCATGTGATGCACCTTGTGTCTGGGGTGAAAGGAGAGGTCTTACCAGGTTTAGATATGTTTGACGTGTTTGCTGCTACCTTTCCTGCAGGTACTGTGTCTGGAGCCCCTAAGATAAGGGCGATGGAGATTATCTCTGAGCTTGAAAAAACGGTCAGAGGTCCTTATGCAGGTGCGGTAGGTTATTTTGGTTTTTCAGGTAACATGGACTTTTGCATTACCATAAGAACTCTCTTTCAGAAGGGAGAGCTGTGTTATTTGCAGGCTGGAGCAGGGATTGTGGCTGATTCTGACCCTGAAAAAGAATATGAAGAAACTTTAAACAAAGCTAAAGCTATTTTTAAAGCTATAGAAACCTTAGGAGAATTTTGTTAAAAAAATGAAAAGGATAATCGTAATTGACAACTACGATTCTTTTACCTATAATCTGGTTCAACTTATCGGGATTATGCTCGAAAAACTTTGGGGAGGAGAGATAAAGGTTTTTAGAAATGATGCTGTGTCTACGGAAGAGGTGCTTAAGTTAAAGCCAGATTATTTAGTGATTTCGCCAGGTCCGTGTACCCCTAAGGAGGCAGGAATTTCGGTGGAACTTATCAAAAAGGTAGCAGGTAAAGTCCCGATTTTAGGGGTTTGTTTAGGGCATCAAAGCATAGGGTATGCTTTTGGGGCAAAGATAGTTAAAGCTAAAAGGCTTATGCATGGAAAAGTTTCCCAAATTTATCATGACGGCAAAGGAGTTTTTACCGGACTTCCTAATCCTTTTCAGGCTATGCGTTATCATTCCTTAGCCATAGACCCAGGAACCTTGCCGGAGTATTTTGAGGTTACCGCTCGGGCTGAAGACGGTGAGATTATGGGAATAAGGCATAAAGAATATCCTATAGAAGGGGTACAGTTCCATCCAGAGTCTATCGGTACCTCTCTTGAGAGATGGATGAAGTATTCTCTACCCCCTAAGGATTGGGATTTTTCTAAAGAGGACCTACCAGAAGGGGTGATACTTTTAAGAAATTTCTTTACCGTTTATTGAGATTATGGAAAAGGTGGCTGAGGTTCTAAGAAATTTTTTGTGCTGGGTCTATTGTTTAGTAACCGTTCCTGTTTTCGGAAGTTTAGCTTTATTGATAAGAAAACATTTTTGGGCAAGAATCTGGTGTAAAGGGTTGTTAAAGGTATTAGGGATAGAGATCAAGGTTTATCAAGAGATAGATTTACCTAAGGGTAGTTATGTTTTTATGAGTAATCATCAAAGTCAGCTCGATATCCCGGTTTTAGAAAAGGTACTTGAAGCCTATAACATAAGGTTTTTAGCCAAAAAAAGTCTTTTTAACATCCCTTTTTTTGGATGGGGATTAAAGGCGTTAGGATATGTGCCTGTGGAAAGAGAAGACCCTAAGGAGGGGTTTAAAAGTATCTTAGCCTGCGTAGAAAGGTTAAAAGAAGGGGTTTCTCTGGTAGTTTTTCCTGAAGGTACACGAAGTAAGGACGGAGATCTTTTGCCTTTTAAGCTTGGGGGGTTTTTAATCCCGATTAAAGCTCAGGTGAAGGTAGTGCCTGTTTCTCTGTGGGGGACAAAAGATATTTTACCTAAGGGGTCTCTTTGGTTAAAGGTAGGAAAAAGAAGGAAGGTAGGGGTTTATTTAGGAGCACCTATAGAGACTACTGGTTTGTCTTTAAGGGACAAACAGGTTTTAGCTCAACAGGTAAAAGAGTCTATTTTAAAAGGGATAGAGCACCTTAAGAAGGAGGTGTAGTAAAGATATGTCAGAAGTAATCACTGTTTCTTTAGAAGAAGAGCTCAAGGAATCTTATTTAGACTATGCGATGAGTGTTATCGTGGGGAGAGCTCTTCCTGATGTAAGGGATGGTTTAAAGCCTGTTCAAAGAAGAATCCTTTATGCTATGTATGAAACAGGAAACGACTGGAATAAGCCTTACAAAAAAAGTGCAAGAATTGTGGGAGAGGTTATCGGTAAATATCATCCTCACGGAGATATGCCTGTTTATGAGTCTATAGTAAGAATGGCTCAAGATTTTACCATGAGATATCCTCTTATAGATGGACAAGGAAACTTTGGTTCTGTCGACGGGGATGCTCCTGCCGCGATGAGATATACTGAAGTAAGGCTTGCTAAGATCGCCCATGAACTTTTAGCAGACATAGAAAAAGAAACGGTAGAGTTTGTCCCTAACTATGATAACACCTTGAAAGAACCTGTAGTTTTACCTTCCAAAATTCCTAATCTTTTGATAAACGGCTCATCAGGAATAGCGGTTGGAATGGCAACTAGCATCCCACCTCATAACCTTTCCGAAGTAATCAACGGGCTAATTTTCCTTTTGAGAAATCCTGAGGCATCAGTAGAAGATTTGATGCAATATATAAAAGGGCCAGACTTTCCTACCGGAGCCTATATCGTAGGCACTGAAGGCATAAAACAGGCCTATACTACAGGTAGAGGAAGTATAAAACTTAAGGCTAAGCATAAGATAGAACGAGAAAAAGATAAAGTTAGGATAGTCTTTGACGAAATTCCCTATCAGGTTAGCAAAGCTAAGGTGGTAGAAAAGATAGCTCAATTGGCTAAAGATAAGAAAATCGAAGGTATCGCAGAAGTACGAGATGAGTCTGACAGAGAGGGTATAAGGATTGTGGTTGAACTTAAGAAAGAATGGGCGAACGCCCCTTATACTATCTTAAAAAAGATTTACGAGATGACTCCTCTTCAGACTTCTTTTGGTGTTATCATGTTGGCTTTGGTTAACGGAAAACCTGAGGTCCTTAATCTTAAGGATATTTTGCAAAATTTCTTAAACTGGAGAAAGACTGTTATTATAAGAAGGACGCAATATGAGCTTAGGAAATCTAAGGAAAGACTTCATATTTTAGAAGGTTTTTTAAAGGCACTTTCTCATATAGACGAAATTATAGAACTTATCAAGAAATCTCAAACTCCTAAGGAAGCGAAAGAAGCCCTTATAAAGAGGTTTGATTTTAGCGAGATACAAGCTCAGGAGATTTTAAACCTTAGACTTCAAAGGTTAACAGCCTTAGAAAGAGAAAAGATACTCCTCGAGTATGAAGAAATTAAAAGGGCTATAAGTTATTATGAGAAGATTTTAACCCATGAGCCCACTCTTCTTGCGGTAGTAGAAGAAGAATTGAAAGAAATAAAAGAAAAATATGGAGATGAAAGAAGAACTCAGATCATTTTTGAAGATGACTCGGATGAGGTAATTCAGGAAGAGAAGTTACCTTCGGAAGAAGTTTTGTTTTTGATAAGTGAAGAAGGGTACGTGAGAAAGCTTCCTTTAGAACTTTTCAGCCCGCAAAAAAGAGGGGGGAAAGGTAGTTTAGCCTTTACCTCTGAAGAAAGGTTAAAAGTTGCCATCCAGACAGAGGCTACAGCGGTTTTGTGGATTTTTACAGAAGACGGGAAGGTATACCCACTTGACCTTAGAGAGCTTTCCTTTTCTGGAAAAACAGTTAAGGGAACTTATATCAAGAATTTGCTCCCTAACCTGGAAAGTCCTGTGTCCTTTGTGCTTCCTCCTGCTGAAGAAGGGTTTTTAGTCTTGGCTACAGCCAAAGGTATCGTTAAAAAACTTGAGATAGAAGAATTAAAAAACCTAAGGAAAAACGGGCTTATAGTGATAAGTCTAAAAAAAGGAGATAGACTTTGTAAAGGTGTGATTACCAACGGTAACGATCGTCTGCTTTTTTTGACCAAGAAAGGGATGAGCCTTCATTTTGAGGAAGAGGAACTTGGTGTCACCAAAAGGCAGGCTGAAGGGGTGGTAGGTATTAGGTTAGACGCCAACGATGAAGTTTTAGGATTAATAAAGACTTCTTCCCAAGGATATCTTTTTACGATCACAGAAAAAGGTTTTGGTAAAAAAACCCCCTTTTCTGATTTTAGGTTACAAGGAAGAGGAGGAAAGGGTATCATAGCTCATGGATTAAACGAAAAAACAGGATATTTAGCAGATGGGGTAGCTACTTTTGAAAAAGAAGACTTTGTGGTTTTTTCAAGTTCTGGTAAAGCAATAAGGATTTCCTCTCAAGATGTGCCTCAACAAGGGAGGGCTACTAAAGGAGTAAGGATTATAACGTTGTTGCCTGGAGAAATAGTGATGGGAATAACTCCGATAAGGATAGAAGAAAAAACTTAAGAAATTTAAACTGAATAAATACTGTTGGATTGATATTATTATGGTTTATGATATTTTTATAAAGTCGAAAAATTGTTTTAGGAGGACTATATAATGTCTAAGACTGTAAAGGTGGCTATCGCTGGGGTAGGAAACTGTGCAAGTTCTTTAGTCCAAGGGGTTTTTTATTATAAAGAGGTAGACCTTTCAAAGATTCATGGCATCATGTTTCCTAAGATAGGAGATTATAAACCTTCAGACATAGAATTTGTGGCTGCCTGGGATGTAGACGCAAGAAAGGTAGGAAAAGATTTGTCTGAGGCTATTTTTAGTCCCCCTAACTGTACTACCATTTTTTACAGAGACGTTCCCAAGCTTAACGTGAAAGTAAGGAAAGGTAAGGTTTTAGACGGAGTTGCTAACCATATGTTTAATTTTCCTGTAGATAAAAGTTTCCAAATTTCTCCAGAAAAAGAAGACAGTTTGGAAGACATGGTGGCTGTTCTTAAGGAAACCCAGGCAGATGTGTTGATAAATTATGTGCCAGTAGGGTCTGAACAGGCAGCCAGGTTTTATGCCGAGGTTTGTTTAAAGGCAGGGGTTGCTTTTGTAAACGCCATGCCCACCTTTATAGTTTCAGACCCAGAATGGGGAGCTAGGTTTGAAAAAGAAGGTATCCCTGCGGTGGGGGACGACATAAAATCTCAACTTGGTGCAACCATTTTACATAGAACTTTGGTGCAGCTTTTTATAGACAGAGGTATACCTTTAAAAAGGACTTATCAGTTAAACTTTGGTGGAAATACCGATTTTTTAAACATGTTAGAAAGAGGCCGTTTAAAAACCAAAAAGATTTCTAAGACAGAGGCTGTAACCAGCCTTCTGCCTTACGACATAGGATGGGAAAATGTGCATATAGGTCCTTCAGACTGGGTTCCCTGGTTAAAGGACAAAAAAATTGCCTATATTAGGCTTGAGGGAGAACATTTTGGAGGGGTTCCTCTTTCTGTAGAGGTTAAGTTAGAGGTAGAAGATTCTCCAAACTCTGCAGGATCTGCCTTAGATGCGATAAGATGTGCTAAGCTTGCCAAAGATAGAGGTATAGGAGGTCCTTTACTTTCCATCTCTGCTTATACGATGAAACATCCTCCTAAACAATTCCCTGACCATATAGCCAGACAGATGGTTTTAGAATTTATCGAAGGGAAAAGAGAACGATAAAGGAGGCTTAAGATGGAACTTTCTAACAGACTAAAAAAAGTTCCTCCCTATCTTTTTGTGGAGATAGACCGTTTGAAATCAGAAAAGCTTAAAGAAGGGGCAGATGTTATAGACCTTGGCATAGGAGACCCTGACTTACCTACTCCGGCTGAAATCGTAGAGGTAGCCAAAAGAGCTTTGGAAAAACCAGAGAATCATAAATATCCCTCAAACGCAGGAGCATTTTTTTACCGTAAAGCCTGTGCAGATTACATGAAAAGACGTTTTGGGCTTGATTTTGACCCTGAAACCGAAGTAACCACCCTTATCGGGTCTAAAGAAGGTATAGCCCATTTCCCGATAGCCTTTGTAAATCCAGGTGATATAGTCCTCTGCCCAGATCCGGGGTATCCGGTTTATCACTTAGGGGCTATTTTTACCGACGGAGAACCTTTTTATCTTCCTCTTACCTGGGAAAACGATTTCTTACCAGACTTTACCAAAGTTCCAACACAGATCTTAGAAAGAACTAAAATTTTATGGTTAAACTACCCTAACAATCCTACCGGTGCCACGGCTTCTAAGGAGTTTTTCAAAGAGGTTATAGCCCTTGCTAAAAAATACAATTTTATCGTGGCTCATGACGCCGCTTATATAGAAATGTATTACGAAGAGCCTCCTATAAGCATTTTTGAAGTTGAAGGGGCTAAAGAGATAGCTATAGAATTCCACAGTTTATCTAAGACCTTTTGTATGACAGGTTGGAGGATAGGTTTTGCGGTAGGTAATGCCACCTTGGTTTCTGCTTTAGCTAAGGTAAAAAGTAACATAGATTCAGGAGCCTTTACAGCCATCCAGGAAGCAGGGGCTTATGCATTAAACAATCTTGAAAAAATAACTCCTTCTTTGATAAAAGTATTTAAGGAAAGAAGAGACTTTTTATGTGCAGAACTTGAACGCCTGGGATATCAGTTAAAAAAGCCTTCTGCTACCTTTTATCTTTGGGTAAAAGTTCCGGAAGGGATGGATTCAAGAGAGTTTTGTAAAAAAGTTTTACAGGATTTAGCAATAGTGGTAACCCCTGGTGTAGGTTTTGGTTCTGCTGGAGAAGGATATTTTAGAATAGCCCTTACAGTAGACATTCAAAGGTTAAAGGAGGCGGTAGGGCGGTTAGCTACCCTCAAGTTTTAAAAAAGGCGGTTCTTAGTTTGGGGTCAAATTTAGGTAACCGACGAGAAAATCTAAAACAAGCGATATTTTGTTTACAACAGATAGGGATAAAAATAAAGGCTATTTCAAATATTTACGAAACCTCACCATGGGGGTTCACAACCCCCTTTTCTTTTTACAACCTGATAGCTTTAGTAGAAACCTCTTTATCCCCCTTTGCCCTTCTTTTTGAGATCAAAAAGATCGAGGCCACTTTGGGGAAGATCCCCAAGGTCACCAAAAGAGATTACCAGGATCGTTTTATCGACATAGACCTTATCTTTTATGAAGACCTAAACTTAGAGACAAACGTTTTAACCCTTCCTCATCCTTTAGCACACTTAAGAGATTTTGTTATGGTACCAGTGGTTGAACTTGTTCCAGATTGGGTTCATCCTGTGTTAAGAAAATCTTTAAAAGATATTTTTGAAGAAAAAAGAAATCTTTTTGTAAAAAACGTAAAAAAGATAGGTGTGCTGCAATGAAACTCTTTTTGATATTAGTGTTAGCTTTATTAGTCTATTATCTTTATTTTAAAAAACGGAAAAAGACTGTAAGTTTAAAGGATAAAAAAAAGGTAGCAGACTTGGTTTTTGACGAAACCTGCCAAACCTACGTAAAAAAAGAAGAAGCCTTAAAGATAGAAGTTCAAGGCAAAACCTACTATTTTTGTTCTAAAGCCTGTGCAGAAAAGTTTTTAGCTAAGACCAAGAACCTTTCTTAAGCCTGAACCATCACCTCTTTTAGCCTGTCTATCTCATCAAGGGCTTTACCTGCCCCTAAGGCTACACAATGAAGAGGATTTTCTGCTATGGTGACATTAAGCCCGGTTTCTTTTTGAATAAGTTTGTCTAAGTTTTTAAGCAATGCACCCCCTCCACTTAAAACAATCCCTCTGTCTACCATGTCAGCCGCTAATTCAGGAGGAGTCTCCTCTAGCACCTGTTTTATCACTTGGATTATCATGTCTACAGGTTCTTTGATAGCTTCTTGTATTTCCTTAGAGGTAATAATAATGGTTTTAGGTATTCCTGTAACCAGATCCCTTCCCTTTATTTCCATCGTAGCATAAGGTTCTTCAGGTAAAACATCTCCTACGTTGATTTTGATCTGCTCTGCTGTAGCTTCTCCTATCAAAAGGTTGTATCTCTTTTTGATATAACTTGCAATGGCCTCATCTATTTTATCCCCTGCAACTTTAAGGGAATGGCTGACCACTATTCCTCCAAGGGAGATAACGGCTACCTCGGTTGTTCCTCCTCCGATGTCTACTATCATGTTGGCCACAGGTTCAGTCACCGGAAGTCCTGCCCCTATGGCTGCTGCCATGGGCTCTTCTATCAGATACACCTCTCTTGCCCCGGCGGTTTCTGCGCTTTCTTTTACCGCCCTTCTTTCAACCTGGGTAGTCCCAGAAGGTACACTTATGATAATCCTTGGTTTTACAAAATATCCCCTATTGTGCACTTTCTGAATAAAGTATCTGATCATTGCTTCTGTTACCTCAAAATCAGCAATAACCCCTTCCCTCAATGGTCTTATAGCCTTAATACTTCCTGGTGTTTTCCCTACCATCTTTTTTGCTTCTTCTCCTACAGCTATCACCTTTTTAAACCTTCCATCCTCTTTAACCGCTACTACAGAGGGTTCACTAAGAATGATCCCTCTACCTTTTAGGTAGATAAGGGTATTCGCAGTTCCTAAATCTATAGCCATATCTTTCGAAAACCAGCTAAAAATTTTTGCTAACATCTTTTTAACCTCTTAAAATTTAGTTTGTATAAATTTTAAAACTTTTTTTTAATTTTAAAAGTTTGTGGTAAGTTTTAAAAATAACCTTAAATAGGAAAAGTGAAAATGGCTGACTATCCTTATCAAATACTTATAAACATTAAAAAGCCTTCTCGGTACTTAGGAGAAGAACCTTTTTTCAAGAAAAAAGCCTGGGAAAAGACAGACCTAAAGATTTGCTTTTGCTATCCAGACCTCTATGAAATAGGTCGTTCCCATTTAGGAATTAACATTTTAGCTTATCTGGTCAACCAGAAAGAACAATATTTAGCAGATTTAGGTTTTGCTGTAGCCCCTGACTTAGAAAATGCCTTAAAGACTAAAGGCTATCCTTTATTAAGTTGGAACTACCGAAAGCCTCTCAGAGATTTTGACGTCATAGGAATAAGCTATGCTTATGAGCTTTCAGCTACCGGAATCTTACAGATATTAGACCTTGCTGGAATTCCTTTAAGGGCTCACCACAGAGAAAGAGATGCTCCCCTAGTTTTAGGGGGAGGTCCAAGTTGTGGGAATCCAGAGCCTGTAGCAGAGTTTTTTGATGCTTTTATCATAGGAGACGCAGAAGAGGCTATTTTTGAGGTGTTTGAGGTTTATAAAAACTGGAAAAATAGTGGAAAACCTCGTACCACCCTCTGGGAAGAATTAACCAAAATAGAGGGAGTTTATGTTCCTCTGATAAGAAACCAGGTGAAAAGAAGGATTTTAAAGGATTTAAACTTAGAAACCTTAAGTTGGGAGTTTGGTATCCCTGTAATCGAGCTTTCTCACGACCGAATCCCGATGGAAATTTCAAGAGGTTGTACCAGGGGATGTCGTTTTTGCGAGGCAAGTTTTTACTATCGCCCTGTAAGAGAAAAAGACCCGTTTTATGTGATAAACCAGATAAAGAAAAATTTTCTAACTACCGGGATTACAGAAGCCTCTTTAATGAGCCTTTCTGCTGGAGATTATACTGCACTTAAAACGTTGGTAAAAAAACTAAAAGAAGAGTTTTATCTAAACACACCTTGTAGAAAGTATTCATTTTCTCTTCCTTCTTTAAGGGTAGGTAGTATCGATGACGAACTGTTAGAGTTTATAAAACTTGGAAGAAAAACCGGCCTTACTTTTGCCCCAGAAGCAGGAACAGAAAGGCTGAGAAAGGTTATAAATAAAGATATAGATATTGCTCAGCTTATAGAAGACATAAGACTTGCCAAAAAACATGGGTGGACCAAGGTAAAACTTTATTTTATGATCGGCCTTCCTACAGAAAAAGAAGAAGATTTAGAAGGCATCTATCAGCTTTTTCGAACCCTTAGAAAAGAAGTCCCCCAAGTTAGTATAACTGTCTCAGTTTCAACGTTTATTCCTAAACCCCATACTCCATTTCAATGGGAAAGACAGATTTCCTTAGAAGAAACCTATGAGAAAATTAAATTTTTAAAAAGAAGGTTAGGGAAGAACCTTCGGTACCATCACCCTGAGCAAAGTTTTCTCGAGGGAGTGATTGCCAGAGGAGATAGAACCATAGGTTTGGTGATAGAAAGAGCCTATCAGAAAGGGGCAAGGTTTGATAGCTGGAAAGACTTTTTTAACTTAAGTCTTTGGATTGAGGCTGCTAAAGAGGTTGGGGTTGACCTAAACACCTACCTAAGAGAAAGGTCTTTAGAAGAAAATCTTCCTTGGGAACATATAGACCTGAGAGTTTCTAAGGAGTTTTTAATAAAAGAAAGAGCTAAGGCTTACCAAGGTGAAATTACTAAAGATTGTAGGTTTGATCGATGCAGTAAATGCGGGGTTTGCAATGAAGAGATTAAAAACTTATTGAGCAAAAAAGAGCTCGAAGAAGTAAAGTTAGATATACAGAATAAACCTTTATTTCCTTTTAAAGGGGTTAAAGAATATTGGTATGAGATTTATTATACCAAAAAAGATAAAGCGGTTTTTCTTTCCCAGCTTGAGGTGATAAGACTCTTTGTGTTAGTCTTAAACAAACTTGGATTCCCCTTGGTTTATACTTCAGGGTTTCACCCTCATCCCAAAATAGTCGTGGATGATGCCCTCCCTATCGGTGTTTTTTCAGAGAGGGAAACCATAGGGTTGGCTATGTATGAGTCAGGCCTTTCTACAAAATTGCAAGGATTAGAGTTTTACCCAGGTCTCCGTATCGTTAAAGTAGTAGAAAGACAAGAAAAACCAAGTTTAAAAAGAGAGAAAAAAGTCTACAAAATCGAACCTTTAACAGAAAAAGAACTCTGGTTAAATAGGTTTGCTACTCTTAACTTTCCAGAAGGCACAGAGATGGAAATAAAAAAACAAGAAGTTTGGGTTAGAGTTTATATCCCTAACTTTTCTTTGTTAAAATTTTTAAAACAAACTTTCGAACTTGACAACCCACTTTCGTTGTTTAAAATTGTTAAATATTAATAATAAAAATAAAAATTAAGTACTTATACGATGCAAGATACGTTGCCTTGTCAAAAGAACAAGATCCTTTTAGTAGATGATGATAGGATTATATTAAAGGCTGTCTCCAAGCTTATTTCTCAAAGGCTTTCTTTACCGGTAATTACTGCAGAAAACCTATCAGAGACCCAAAAATGCTTGAAAAAGGAAAGGCAAAACATCGGGCTTGCGGTGTGTGATTATCATCTTCCAGATGCAGAAAAAGGTGAGGCTATCGATTTTTTGCTGTCTCATAACGTCCCTACGATAGTTTTAACCGCTTCATATGACGAAAACTTAAGAGAATCTATTTTGGATAAAGGGGTAGTAGACTATTTAGTAAAAGGAACCCCAAATATTGTCGAGAATCTAATTCTTAGTATAAAAAGGACCCTTAAAAATTCTCAGACTAAAGTTTTAGTGGTAGAAGATATGCCTGTTGATAGAAAGATTATTGCAAACATTTTAAAAAATATGCTTTTTCAGGTTGTAGAAGCCTCAAGCCTTAGGGAAGCTCAAAAAATACTTAAGGAAGACCCTCAAATTAAACTACTGATACTTGATTATTATTTTCCAGAAGAAGATACCTTGGAGTTTCTTTACGAGATTAGGAGGGGTTATTCTAAAAGTGCGTTAGGGATTATAGTCGTTTCAGGCATAGTAAAAACCAAAATGATACCTGTTTTACTAAAGGCAGGGGCCAATGATTTTTTGAGAAAACCTTTTAGTCAAGAAGAATTTATGGTAAGAGTGCACAACACCTTGGACCTCATAGAGTTAATACAAGAACTTGAGTTTTTAGCCTATCATGACCCACTTACAGGGCTTTATAACAGACGATATTTTATGGAAGAAGCCCCTAAATTTCTAAGTATAGCCAAAAGAAGAAATTTGAACCTGGCTTGTTTGGTGATAGATATAGATAATTTTAAACAAATCAACGATACTTACGGTCATGAAGTAGGAGATTTAGTATTAAAAGATTTGGCTGAAAAACTAAAAGAAACCTTTAAAAGAGAAGAAGACATAGTAGCCAGGTTTGGCGGGGAAGAATTCGTAGTCTTGATCCTTTATTCAGACAAAAGAGCATTTATAGAATTTATAGAGTATTTTAGGAGAAAAGTTACCTCAACTCCTTTAAATCTACAGGGTCAAAATATCAGTTATACTATCTCTATGTTCATTCCAGGAAAAAAGTTGAGGAAATTCCAGGAATTTGGTTGAGGAAATTCCAGGAAAAAAGTTGAGGATTTCCGTGTTTTGGTGTGCTTTGGCGTGGGATAATGTGCTAAAAAATTAGGCAGAGGGATGAGGTGGGAAAGGGCGGGACAGGGTAATTGTATAACAAGGTTGTGGAGAGAAAGGGCTTATTACATAGTTTTGCAAAATGTGAGGGCAAAGAAGGATAAGATGGGAAAGAGTGGGACATAGCATAAAAAGTAAGAATATTAGATTTGGCGTAGGGCTTGTAGATAGAGAGAAACTTTGTTACAAAAAGAGATATGTCAAAAGGAATATCAATTGGGAAGGGGGATGTCTGGGAGGGCTTATGAATTCTAAGTTTGTAGATGTCAAAAAATTCTAAAAAATTGACATGTTTTTTGGGGCAATTTTGAAGGGTTTGGGCATGGAAATTGCTAGAAAGGTAGGTCGTCGAGGTCATCTTTAAAGAGTAAGCGTGGGTCTTGAGTGGCAAAATCATCGCTGGAATAGCTAAGAGGTAGGTCTGAAGAGGTAGATTGGGTTGAAATAGGGCTTTCTTGGTAAGAGAAAGTATGATCTTTAGGAGCTGGTTTGGATAAAAATTTGATTGTTTCGGCAAAGATTTCAGGGATGACACGAGTAAAGCCGGATCTATCGAGGACCTTTCGGTAGCGGAGTGAGCCTTCCACATAGATTTGTGAACCTGTTTCTAAATATTCTCCGCAGATTTCGGCAAGCCTTCCAAAGGCAACCACCCTATGCCATTCCGTGAGAGTTTCTTTGGTTCCTTCACGGTTTATAACCTCGTTCGTGGCAATGCGCATTGTGGCTACAGGCTTTCCGTCAAGAGTGAAGCGGAGCTCGGGGTCTGCTCCAAGCCTCCCAATGAGGATAACTTTGTTAATCATGGTTCATCTCATTTTGTTATGAAGGAGAGAGGGAGAGGGCAAAAAGGATGCTAAGTAGTTTAAGAAACATTCGTGGGCTCCTTGAAGTTGATTTCAAGGCTGAGGAGTTCGTCAAGAGATTGGGCGTTCTTGATGGCTTGCTTCATCTGCTCATTCCAAGCTCGGATTGCTTCTCGCTGCTGGAGTTGGATTGAGTATTTTTGCTTGAGGGCTTCTACTTCTGCGGTGTCGTTTTGTATCTGAGCTTCTGCTATCTTCGTTATAATGTAATCTGTCTGTTCAAGCATGCTTGCTACATAGTTTTTTAACTCTGTAAGTTTCCTCTGCTTCTCTTCTTGCAACTTTTCTGCTTCTGTTTTCAGTCTAATTTGCCCATTAACAAGCACTACATCATCAGGACTTTCTACTTCAAGTTCTACGGCTTCAACACATTCTGGCACTGCTTCAGGTAGTAAGGCACAGCAAAGTATCTTCAAATCTGGATGAATATAAGCCCATACTTTCATTATGCTAACCTCCTAACTAAGATGTAGCCTGAAGATGATTGAGGAAACGTAATTGTTCCGAGAGAAGTCCACGGCGTTGTTGTATCTCGCCAGTCAGTTGAGAAAACGGTTATTCTCGGATAATAGTAAGAATACCCCCATGTATCATAAAATCCTTTAACATTCTTATATTGTGTATAGTTTGTTATATAAAAAATGGAGGTTGAAAAAGCTATACCACACCGAAAAGCGTTATAAGTCATATAGTCTGAATATAATGCATCTGATTGTCTGTATATCTGAGCATATACAAAAGCATTACTATAAGTTGTATTGTTGGGATTTAAAAATATATTACTATCCACTGCACCCGAAGTCCCACCCGTATTACTACTAACCAAATGCACCTCATAATAAGTCCTACTCTGCGTCGCAATCCTCAACGGAACACTTGTAGCGTCCGTAAAATTTATTATTGCTTCTTCCCCAACTTGCAACATATAATCACTCGTCGCATTCGTCAAATCAACTCTTCTAAATGTATACACATTACTCTTCACATAAGTCGCACTCAAATCCAAAATCCCCTCTACATTCAGAGGCACTATCACATTCGGAGCGGGGGTTTGGCTTGCGTGGAAGCCGTCGACGGTGTCGGCGAAGGACGCTTTTACATTTTTCCAGTTTGAGCCGTCGAAGTATTGCAGGAAATCGTTTGCATCGACCCAGAGCTTCCCTGTGTAGGTCAAGCTTGGGGCTGTGGATCCAGCTTCGGGTTTGACTGTAGAAATCTGGGTGCTTAGTGTTGATGCAGTGTCGTTTAGTTGCTGAGAAAGGTTGTCTATCTGAGAGGTTATTTGTGAGTTAACCTGAGAGCTTAGGTTGCTTAGCGTCTCCGCAAGCTCGTCTATATCTCGTTTTGTCGCAAGGACAACCGTATCGGAGATTACAGCGGTGACATTTTGGGCGTTGGCAATGACGGTATAGATGTCGACTACATTTTCAACTTTGGTGACGCCGTCAGCAGGAATAAAGTCTGCCCTATCTCCTGCATAGGCTACCGCATAAAGGATTTCGCCAAGATCGGGGTCTTGAGCGTAAATACCGATTTCTCGCATGAAGAAGCCCTGAGAAAGTCCTCTATTGGTTAGAACGAACCTTAGCCTGACTGTTCCGTCCCCTACAACGGTAATGCTTTGTATAGGAAGATTTAGCTTGGGAGAAACGAGGTCGTTTAGTTGCGTTGGGTCTGTGTTTGAAGGCCAAAGTCCATCACCAAGTTTTATTTGAGTAAATCTTAGTTGGGCTCCGGTTTGGGCTTTGGCTAAAAGGTTTCTTCCTTTTGTGGTTAGTATCGTGCCTCTAAAGTCTGCCATTCCTTACCTCCTAATTAGCTGGATATATAGCCATGTAGCTTGCAATCCTCTGGGCGGAGCCAGCGTAAATGGTATAAGGCTCAACGGATGTCTGGGGCTCGTATAAGCCTATCTGGTAAGATGTTCCAACTCTCTGGGTAAGACCGGCGTAAAGGGTATAAGGCTCAACAGATGTGTCTGTATGCAAACCGATTTGATAATGCTTTCCGTTTTTCTGGGCAAAGGCATAGTAGAGGGTTTGGCTGTATTCACGATGGAAGCCGATTACGTCAAGCCAGCTGCGGACATTTTTGTATTCGTTGATTAGTTCGATTAGCCTCAAATATGTGTCTTCGTCTTGTATGATGTTTTTAACGAGCACTTTAAACTTGTATGGGTCGCCGTTGTAGTCGAACCATTCGGAGAGCTCAGCCTCTAAGTTTAGGGCTTGAAATACCTTCTTAACTGCGTAGGGTGTTCCTTTGTATCTGTGGAGCTCGATGGCATGCTTGATTAAGTTGCGTTTTTCCTGAACGGTTTGGGCTTGGTCAAAGCCTTCAATGTGGAATTGCCAGCCTAAGGTATCTAAAACTTCTTCAGGGAGTTCATCTATCCTGCTATAGATTAAAACCTTTATAGTCTCTTCAAGAAGTTTTGCAAAATAAGGGTCTGCAGATTCGACTAAATGCGCTAAAAGTTTTATAGAAGGTTGTATTAGCTCTTTTATCATACATTTTTAATGTATGCAATGAGATTTAATAAAAACAAGCAATATTTTCTTAATATGCTCTTCTTGTTTTATCCCAATTAATTTGCTCAAGTACTCTTTCTATAGCACGTTTCAAATCTATTGCTATAGCTTCTTTTTCCTTTTCAGAAATTGAACCATGCTGAAACGTGATGTTTTGCGTAACATGAATGCTTATAGGACTTGCACTGGCTCCAAGTATTGCAGGAGCAGGCAATCTCAAAGTTGGTGAAAATAAAGGCTGAGTAATAGCTCTGACTGGCTCAAGAACCTGTTTCACGGGCTGAATTAAAGGCTGAGTAATAGCTCTGACTGGCTCAAGAACCTGTTTCACGGGCTGAATTAAAGGCTGAGTAATAGCTCTGACTGGCTCAACAGCTTTTGTCATAGCATATATAAGTGGAGCTGGAGTTATTGCCTCAGCAAGGGTTTCAATGAGTTTGATTTTATGAAGGTCTGCAAGAGGACCTTCTTTGGCAGGGCTAAAGGGCAAAAGGTTTCTTATTTTTTGGACGATGTTTTTCATGGCTTCAACAGGCTTCATGGCAAGAACTTCTATACCCTTCCAGAGGCTCTCCACAATTTTTTTGCCGGCAGTAAAGAGGTCCAATCCAAATACATATTGAACGAGTTTATTTAGGGCTTTAAAAAGAATACCAAGAGGATGGATATACATAAAGACTTCAAGGACTTTTTGCCAAGATGATTTAAGAAAGTTCCAGACAGTAAGTAGAGCATTAGATACTTTTTCCCATGTAGATTTAAGCCAGTTCCAGATGGTAGATAGAGCTTTTGAAACCTTATCCCAATGCCTCCAAAGTAGATAAACCACGCCGATTAAAGCAATAATACCAAGAGCAAACCAGCCAATAGGAGATGTAAAGAACCCAATGCTTAAAGCTCTAACTGCAAGAATAACTGACTTAAGCCCCGAAATTAAACCAGTAAATGCCATTCTTGCCATCTGAGCTGATAAAATAGTTAAAGCTTTGATTTTTGCCCAAATTGCAGGTAAAGCATGTAATAAATGATTTCTGAAAAAACCTGTTGCTATACCCGCTCCTCGCATCAATGGACCTAATGTTCCTAATATCCATATAAATGTCTTGAGTGGGAACATGATTGCAGCAATAGCTCCTGCAGTTGCCATTATGCCTACAGTGAAAAGGGCAAAACCTCCAATTGACCAGCCTATAATGCTTGCAAGAGTTTTATGCTTTTCAAGAAATTGTCCTATGTTATCAGCAAGATCGTTTAGAAAATCAGCAATCTTCTTTAATGTTGGAGCGAGAGTTGAGCCAACAATAGCAAAGACATTTTGCAATGTCCCTGTGAAAGCTTCCCACACGTTACGAAGAGAATTCGTTATTACACCTATACGCTGTTGTAAATCAGCTTGTTTTCGTATTGCATCAGACATTTTGTTATAGCTCTCTGCGCCTTCAAGAATAATTGTCATTAACATATGTAAGTCTTCACCTTCCTCTCCGGCTAATTTGCTAGCAATTTCATAAAGCTGCTTTTGTGAGATTATACCTTTTTCATACGCTTCTTTAATCTTATTGAATTCAGCAATAAGTTGAGCTGGTCCTTTTAGTTTGCCTGTTTTTTCATCTATCAACTCTAATTTGATACCAAATTGAGCAAGATTTGAAGTAAATTCATGTAATTTTTTAGGATGTAACATTTGTGTAAAAATCCTACTTAAATTTGTTCCTACTGTTTCTCCTGACATACCCAATTGAATAAATCTTGCAATAATAGGAGAAAGCTCTTTTGCAAACTCAAGCCCTTGCCAGCCTAAAAGTTTTAAAGTTCCAGATAATTTTGAAAAGGCATAAGCCATCTCACCTGGTTTTACACCAAGATGACCCAGTCTTTGAATAAGATCAATAAATTGTATAAGATCCTTACCTACTATTCCTAATGCTTGTCTATATTTAGCGACATGTTCTCCAGCCACTTCATAAGGGATATTTAATACAGCTCCAAGATAGGCAGCTGCTCTAAGACCACCACTTGCCAAAATATCTTCTTCAACACCAAGCTGTCTCATAACGGCAGCAAGACGATAGAAATCTGCAGTAGTTCCAGGTAATTCTGCACCAAGTTTTTTTGCCTCTTCATCTATTTTGGTAAAAACTTCTGGGACAACGCCCCCTGATTCCATAAAAGTTGATTTAAGCCTCAATGATGCATCTTCAAGCTCCATAAAGGAACCAAGAATAGTTTTTGAAGCACCAACCCATGCAGTTGTAGAAACTAAACCTTCTATAGAGAGAGCCTTCTTTTCAAATCCTTCTATTTTTTCTTTAAACTGTGCAAACTTTGAAGCAGTTTTTTCTACTGTCTCTTGTAAAGCTTGTGTTGCTTTCTGAATCTCCCGAATAGGACGGGTTGCTTGATCTATGGTTTTAAAAAGTATAGCAAGCTGAAATATCTTTTCCATTATTGTTCAATTTTTTCGTAAAATTTTCCTAGGGAGTAGAATATAAATTGTGTCTTTTAATAAAATATTTTAGAGGCATAATAAAAATTTTTAATATTTTTTAAATTAATGATAACATAAAACCTAAAAGACTAAACTAACCAGGAGGTCTGTAAAATGAAAAACTTAGACTTAGATTTAGAAAAAGTTTTAAGTGAAATCTCAAAAATTGAATCAAAAGAGGGTATCAAAATGGCTGCTGCACTCCTCTTAAACGCTCTCATGAAAAAAGAAAGAGAAATATTCCTTAGAGATAGTATTGATAATAAAGCTAATGGTTACTATGAAAGACAACTTGCCTGTTTCTTAGGTAACCTTGGTATCTCTGTCCCAAGAGATAGAAAATCTGAATTCAGACCTGCTATTCTTCCTCCTGAATGGCAAAAAGCTGATGAATCTTTCCAGGACTTTATCCTTAACCTCGTTCTCCAAAGCTACTCCCCCAATAAAATCAAAGCCCTCTTGCAATCTATGAAACTTCCCTACTCTCCAGAACAAATAGAAGAAATTAAAGAAGAATTGTATAACCAAGCCAAAGAATTAAAAACCAAAGAATTGCCAGAAAATTTGTTTGCTATGTTTATAGACGCTTATCATACTCAGATAAAAGATACCGAAGCCAACAGAATCAGAAAAGCAGTTATTTATAATATCATCGGAATAGATATGGAGGGAAGAAAAAATTTACTTTCTTATTACATTTATTTTGGTTCAGAGACGAAGGAGGACTGGCTCCAGATACTTAATGATTTGATAAAGAGGGGAGTTAAGAGGGTTATGGTAATAGTGAGTGATGATTTTCCTGGCCTTGCTCAAGCCATAAAAGCCCTTTTTCCTGAGACAGATCATCAGCTTTGTTTTGTACACATGCAAAGGAACATCAACAGGAACATGTCTAAGCAGGATGCTAAAAAATTTTATGAGGAGTTAAGCATTATAAAGAGGATAGAGGAGTATGAGAGGGCCTTAATTAGATTTGAGGAATTATGTAAGAGTTATGAGAAGAAGTATCCAGCTTATATAAAGGGACTTTTGAAAAAGAAGGAGCATTATTTTGTTTATAAGAAATATCCTGAGGGGGTGAGGAGGTATATATACACGACGAATGTGGTTGAGAATATAAATAGCAGGATAGAGCTGATAAGGGTAAATACAGGGGGATATTTTCAATCAATCAAGACAGCAGAGGTTGCGATATACATAACAGTAAGTCGGATTCAGAAAACGAGATGGCAAAAACCACTTCCTTTAATTAAGTCTGCTTTATACGAATTGAGGCAAATGTTTGTAAAGAGATTTTATAAGGAGACACAATTCTCTTGACAAGTGTCTTTTCCTAATTCTTTAGCCCAAAATAAAATCTCACCAATACTCATTTCTTTCAGGTCATGATAACTAAAGCCATGATATATTAAACTTAAAATTATTTCTGAGTTCGGGTGAAAGGGAGTAAATCACTCATTGCATCAAGAAGCTTTACAGCATCAGAAAGAGGTAATTCATCTATATCATCTTCAGTTATAGGTTTACCATCTATCTCAACAAGTCTAACTAAAAGCATCTTTGAAATTTCTCCAGGTTCAGATGCAAGTCTCATTGCTTCAAAAAGGTCCCTTCCTTTACCATCTTTTATGACAGCTTTGCGTCCATCAGAAAGTATAATCTCTTTAGCTTGTGTTTTCTCAGCCATTTGTTTAACCTCCTATCGCTTGAGTATAATCTCTTAGCTTATCTTCGCCTTTTATCTTATAAATATTATTTAGCACATCTATTTCTATGATTTCCTGTCCATCTATTTCAAGCTTATAATAGATAACAGACATAGTTGCTTCAGCTTCTGCTGAGTCTGCTTTTTTAAGTTTGCCACTATCTGATTCTTTGAAGAAACCTCTTAGCTCTGCCCTTAGTGGGGCAGTCTTTATTACGCCTTGTTGAGCCCAAACTTGGTATGGAGCTCTAATGATAACAGTTCTTGCAGTAAAAGGGTCAGAGGCAAGCGCTATAAATTCAGGATAAACTGAATTAAATTTTATTTTTGCTTCAAGCTTATCAAGTCCTGTTGGTAGCTCGCTATCTGCATAAATACCAAGTGCTTTTGTATCTGCAAACTTGAATTTGATTTTGGGGAGGTCTACTTCTTCAGCCTTCCCAATAAAATCTGTGCCATCTATGTATACTCTTGCATTAAATACCTTGCTGATTTCAATAGCCATAGCTCTAACCTCCTACTAATTTTTTAAGTAGTTCTATGTTTATCACCTGCTCAAAGGTTATGCGTTCCGCTGGAGTGGGTGGCATTATCTCGTAAGTAAAGGTAAGGTGTCCGTTTGCAAGGTTGGTCTCTGGGTTTTTGTCTTTGAGAAAGTAGCATTTGCCGTCAACGAGGGCACCTCTGCCTATTAAGGTGCGTATAAAAGCATTGACCATGCTAAGCACCCCGTCGATAGCCACAGTGATGGGCTTATCCAGAAACTGCAAAGTTGCATACTCTATGCTTTCAGCGATGATGTCTGCGGTTCTGCGGACTGAGATAAAGTTTTTCGGGTCGGATTTAGTTGGCCAGGCGGCAGAGCGGTTGCCCCAAACCCTGTAGCCTGTTCCAAAGCTGTTAAAGACCGTGACTATGCCGTTTTCGTTCAAGATGTTTGCTTCGGTGTTTGGGTCGTTTATGGCGCAGGTGATGGGGCGCTCTACTCCGATTATGCCGAGTATCTCATGGTTGGATGGAGAATACCAGTATCCCTCCTCGTGGTCTACTTTGGCTATAACTCCCGCTAAGCGCTGGCTGAAAGGTTCAAGGCGTTCAGAGTTGGTTGCGGTGTCGTAGACTTTAAGGTGGGGGTAGCAGATAACCGCCCTGTAAGCAGAAGTGTTAAGCTGACCGCCTGCTCCACGAGCGTTGATTACTTGCTGAGGGGTCAAGCCAGCTGGGGCGTCAATTAAAGCTAAAGCACGATGAGTTTCGCAAAGGGCTATCATCTCTGCCATAACACCCGGAGACTCGCAATAAACCGGGCAAAGGATTAGCTTTGCGGTGAAGCCAAACCGGCTGTATAGCTCGTCGATTACTTTTAGTCCTGAGCGTTTGCCGGTTGTCGGGTCGTATGTGCCGATGATGTCAGCTTGGATAACGGTTGAGGGGTCAGGGTTTCCGCTTGCATCTTTATGCCTTCTTGGGTCAAAGACATTAACCACGATGATGGTTGAGCCTCCGTGATCAAAAATGGCATCAAGTGCATAGGGGATGGTGTAGCCCGGAGTGGCATCGCCGAAGTAGGTTATGCCGTCCTCCCTTCTCAGGACTAAAACGGGGTTGTTAATCGTCTGGGCATACCAGTCAGCTTCGGAGACACCTGCGGGCTTAGTTAGATGCACCGGAGCTGTCCCGACCAAGAAGATGACCGCCGATTTTACTTCCCTGACCGGGATTGGTCCCTTTACTATTTCTATGGTTTCAACGCCATGCAAGTAATTAGCTGGCATCGCTTACCTCCTTTTTGGTGGTTTTAGGTTTTGTTGGCAAAGGCTCAAGGTAGCCAAGCCCCTCGTAAGTCTTAACCACCTCGGCGGATTCAGGAAGTTCAACCTCCTGACCCGGAAAGAGCCGATACTCTTCTTGCCCGATCATTAAAATAGTAGGATAGCTTAGTTTTACTCTATATCTCATATCTTAGCCCTCCTTTTTAACATCTGTTGATAATTCTTCTCCCTCATAGGTTGTAATTCTTGTTGTTAATATCTCTTTTTCCTCAAAAGGCACAATATATTTACCATAAGCTTCAAGTCTCACTTGATAGGCAAAATCTATGCTCTCATGGAAAAGAAGTTCTATCTTTTTTATCTCAACCATATAACCATTTAATTCTTGCCACATAAGAGCATTTAAAATGGTTTCAAGAATTGGATAAGCTCCTTGCCCTTTTTCTTTTAAACTTTGAAAAAAGACTATAAGAGAACCCCGTATTATGCTATTATAGATGTTTGGAGCAAGAGTTTCTTGCAAGTCAAGACCTTCAAAAACATAACGAACTGCAGGATAGGTTTTGGGCTTCATAAATAATTCTTCTGCCTTACCAGACCAACCCTGAACATTACTTATTCCTTCTTCTTTTAACCTTTGCAAAATTGCTTCTTCAAATTCTATGAGCATTTAAAACACCTCTGCTAAGTTTTTGTTAAAAATGTTTTCAAGTCTTTTAACCATTGTATTAAAAACTGGTTCCATGAATGGTCGAGCTGGCATCTTTCTTGTCCCAAATTCATGATAAACAGAATAAGGAACAGGTGTCCCGACAACTGCTGAAGTTTCGTTTACGATTGAGTTAAAGCTTTGGGCTAATGTTGCAGTTTTATGCAATTTTTTCTCTGAAAAACCTTTCTTGATTTTCCATTTAAGATAAGCCTCTTTCAAAGGAGACCACTCAACCCCTTCTGACCTTCCCTCCGATTTAAAAATTCTTGAAAGCCTTGATTCTGTTTCCTGTGCTGCCTGATGTAACGATTGCACTACTGCTTTATTGAGCTTAACCGGTAATTCTTTAATGTATGCTTCAAATTCTTTTATATCCATTTCAAAACTTCATCTACTCCTTTAGCGGTTATCTCAAAATCAATTAAATAACCTTTGTCTTTAAGATAGCGAATAGAGAAATCTATCTCCTCTTTTGAATATTCCGAAAATTCCCGATAAAGAAAATCCCACTTAACATGTTTTCTTTTTTGAAAAGCCTCATTTAACATAAATTTTAGTATTTCAATATTTAAGGCTAAGAATCTGTCTTTATTGAAACCCACTTCAAAGGCTCCTTTTCTGGCATTAATCCAAGAAGTCTTTCAGCTTCAGCAACTACATCCTTTGTTCGTAAAATCATTACATTTTCTTTCCCTCTGTAATAAAGATTTATTTCTGTTGCCAGTTCAGCAACCGCAAGTAATATTAAGGCTTGTTTTATCTCGGCAGTTTCTGGCAAGATATCTACTTTTAAAAGTTTTTTTGCCCTTGCTAACGCCCTTTCAAGGGCATTAGCAATTTTTGTATCATCAAAGTCTGCCCCTGCTACTTGCAAAAAACTTTTTACTTCCTCAATTGTTACCATTTCTTAGGTTTGGGCTTCGGATTTTTTGGTTTTCTTGGCATCGGTTTCCTCCTGCTTTTCAGCATTCTTAGACTCAATAAGAATAATCGCTATATCATCATCTACTTCTTGTATCCCTTTTTTAAATTCATAGGGTTTTCCATTTACCCATATAGTTGTGTCTTGCTTTATTAATACTTTCATATTTTCACCTCGCTTAGTTTGATTCTATTCTTACAATAGCCGGCTCATATAATCTTTTACAAGCAAAATATGCTTTCCATCCAATCGTTTTGACTCTTCCAAGTTTATCAACATTGGTAAAGACCATCTGAACGCTTTTACCATCAATATCAACTACTCCATAAGCGTTCATACCAAGAACAACAGTTTGATAGACATCTGCGACTGGAGAACCACCACCAGCACCTGTTAAAATAGGTAAAGTAGTAGATTCTACAAACTTTGCTCCCCCATATTGACCAACGACTCCTTTTTCAAAAATATCTTTAGAGGTAATAGCAAGCTGGATTAATTCGGTATCGGTAAAAAGGTCAAGCATTTTGTCAGGATGTATTAGCACTACATAATAACCATCTGGGAAAGGTGGAATATTATTTCTTTTAAGGATATTGATAGCTTTTCTAATATCAGATTTAGATAGCTTTTTTGTGCCATCTAAAGCTGACCTTCCAGAAACACCACCTGCATATAAAACATTTGTCCCACTTGTTAGTTCAGCCATCGCTATTGCATCAAGAGACATTTGAGCATTATAAGAAAGTAAATCAGTTGCCTGATCAACAAGGGGGACAAAGCTTGTGATATCGGTAAACTCATCAAGTTCAATGTAGTTTGCGTATTCTTCTATAGTTGCCTGAACCTGCTGAGTTGCCATGCTTGCTCCAGTTGTAGGAGTAGGCTGAAAGGTAATCGGAGTTGTTACTGGATTCAAAGGCTGAAACCTTGTCCACACCGCAGTCCTTCCAGAATGAACAGGCATAGAAAACTTTTGCCCATACTTTGTTGCAACTAAATTAGCTTTTATATACTCCAAAAGTTTCCTCTCATAATAGAGAGGAAAAAGTTCTGGTAAGGTTGCACCTGTTACTGGCATTATTGCA
The DNA here is from genome assembly GCF_000734015.1 of Thermodesulfobacterium commune DSM 2178. Lineage (GTDB taxonomy): Bacteria > Desulfobacterota > Thermodesulfobacteria > Thermodesulfobacteriales > Thermodesulfobacteriaceae > Thermodesulfobacterium > Thermodesulfobacterium commune. Next base: position 1,324,830 of record NZ_CP008796.1, on the reverse strand, counting down.
CCTCCTTAAGTTTTCTTTTTAAATATTCAGCCCTCTCTTCAAGGGCTTTAATTTCCTTCTTTAAACTTACTATTTCCTCAATTAATTTAGTAATCTCACTTACTTCATCTTGATAAGTAACAATTCCAATATTAGTAAGGTCATAAGCCTTTTGATAAAAAATAGCTGTTTTCCCTTTTAATTCATAATAAAGAACAGAAAGTCTATCTTTTATTTCTTCAAGCTCCCCTCTTAAAAGAAATTTTTCCTCTTTCATTAAGCTAACTCCTTAGTTTTAAAAGTTTCAGCTAATTTAAGAAGGTCTTTATAACTCATCTTCATTAAATCTTCTTTTGTAAGTTGAAGAGGTTCTTTTTGTGTATCAGTAGCAAAAGTAGAAGATGGCTTATATATTTCTTTTGCCTTTTTACTGAAATCATCAATTATCTGCTTTAAAGTATCTACATCAGCATTATCAACAAGTTTTAAAAGTGGAGATTCTTTATGAACTAAATTGATTAGCCTTTTTGCTTCAGCTCTTAAGTATTCAAGATATTTCTTTCCAATTTCTGCTTCAACTTTTAGCCTTTCAATTTCCTTTTCTGCAGTTTCAAGTTTAAGCTGAAGAGTTAAGACAGCTTCTTGCAATTCTTCTTTTGACATTACTTCTACAACTTCTTTAGTAAATTTTTCAATCATTTGCACCCTCCTTTTTACAATGTCTTTCATATAGGGCTTTTGCCCTATCATATATTTGTCTATGTCCATGTAACCCAGCTAAACTCATTGCAGCCTTTAATCTTTCACAAGAAATTTCCCCTTCCCATGTCTTATATGGATATCTGCGAGATGATGGGTCAAGAAAATAATCACGTGGAGCCTTTTGTCTTAGATCTGGATCATCCCACCAATGAGAGGTATCCTGAGAGCTAAGTCTTGTAGCATTAGGGTCAGCTCCTTCTATCACTAAAGATAACTCTTTAAATTCAGCTTTTATTACTCTTTGCAATCCATTTTTGTCTTCAGTTTCTACTACTACTCCTACTGAAACATTTTTGATTGGCGAAGGTTCCATCTTGATTAAACCAATTAATTTCTCATGACCCGCTTTTGGTATCTTGACTGTTGCTACAATTCCTTTCTTTTCTTCTGAATATTTAGCATCAACCACAGTTCCAACTATAGCTTCAACTGAATATCTAAGATCAATTAATAAGGGTTTCCCAATCAAGGTATGTGCTGAAGCTTTTAAGACCTCTTCAGGAAATTCAATTTTCCCAAAAGGTCTATTTATAACTGAAGCTGTTATTGCAATAACATCAAATTCAACATATTCTTCTGTCTCTCTCAACGAGCTATACTGAAAAGATAGTCTTATATCCATCATAGCAATAGATTATGCCTTATAAAAAAAGAAGCAAGCAATATTTTCAAAAAAGAATTAATCTTCTATGAGACCACCATAAGTGATAGTGATGTTTTTTGCATGAGCAACTTGATTGATTTCAAGCTTTTGATAGGTTGGGGAGCTTAAATCAATCCTATAGGCACCAGCTTCTTTTACTCTGCGAATAAGCTCCTCTGGCAATATATCTCTTCCGATTTTTATCTTGGTCCAGAGCACAAAATCTTGCACCGCTTTTTCTACTTCATTTTGAATGAACCGAATTTTTGCTTCATCTTTGCGATTTATATAATAAGTTAAGCTTATATCATATTCAATAACTTCAGGAGAAGATACTATAACTTTATCGGTTAAAGGTCTTACCTTTTCATCTGACAGGAAATTTCTTACAAGCTCTATCATTGTTGTATCTGGCAAAGCTCCATCTTTTAAAATAAAAACCACATTAACTATTCCCGGCGAAGAAGAATAAACACTTACATCTTCTATATCTTGATGGACAGTTTTTGTCCAAAATTCATAAGCTTGTCTTGAGCCAGTATTTGAGAATCTTTCAATTGAAACTCTGACCCTTTCACGAAACCTCTCATCGTCTTCAACATCTGCTCCATACATACTCATTGTGATATTAGAAACCGATGTTATATAAGGTATTGGGTCTACAAGTTGCTTAATCTGTCCAATTTGATAACCATTTCCGATTAGTCCGGGAGTTTCGCATTCAGCTTGAACATCAACAAAAAGTTGCCCTGCAGGAATTTTTGCTTCTTCTATTGTTGCAAACATAAGGTTTCCATCTGGAGTAGCTCTTGTTCCTTTTGGAATAATTACATCAAAATTTAAAGGAGTATCTATACTAAATCTTAAAATTGTTTGTGCTGGTTTTGCTTGAAGTCTTTTTATTCCATAAAATTCAGCTAAGGCATCGAGTTTTTCTCCCTCTGCATAGGCAAGCAAATTCTGCCGTGCCGATTCATCAATGTTTATCGCAATGATAGTCATAGCATAGGCAATAAGATTAATAATAAGCCTTTCAGGATCTGCAGGCTGTAAGGTCCTACCAGTTAAAGCTTCATAAGTTTTTATCAATTCTTGCTCATAATATAAAGGGTCAGTTATTACAAACTTAATCATAAAGTTATCTCCTGCGTCTGTATTGTTTCTGTTTCTTTAATTTTATATTTTATAATTATACGCAAGCTCGAATAATCCCTTTGAAGATAAACTTCTTCAATCTCTACTCGTGGTTCCCAAGTCTCAATTGCTTCAATAATTTCAGCCTTGATACGTCCTCTTGTTATAACAGTTAAGGGTTGATCTATAAATTGCCAAATATTTGAACCAAATAAAGGTCTGTGAGGATCTGAACCTTTAGGAGTGGTAAGGATTATATTGATATTTTGAATAATGCTCTTTATAGTATCTCGTTCTATAACTTGCATATTGCAACTTTATACAATTTAAAAAAGAAAAACAAGCAATATTTTCTGAATTTAATAAGGGTTTAATAAGGGTTAAGCTTTTTAAAAAAAGGCTCAAAATTGGCTCAAAAATTTCTTTGTAAACGCTCGTAAACAAGAAATAAACAAAGTAAACGGACATTCGTTTACCTCAATTCCTTCTAAATAAGAATTGATGCCAGTAAACGCAAGGTAAACGATGCGTAAACGCTCGTAAACGAAGGGGGTAAGGGTATAATACTTACCCCCTTAAAAAGAGGGGCTTTAAAGCCAAAATAAAAGGCTTTTTAAAATTCTTGTAAATAAAGTTCTCTGAGGGGCTCAGGAAGTAGCTCAGCTGGATAGGTTTTTTCTCCAATTTTATCTATGTGCCACCACCAGTATTCTAAAGGTGGCTCATAATTATCGGTTATAACAGGAGGATAAGGCTTTTCTTTTAAAGCATATTGAATTAGCTTTTTATCTGCTTCTATAACTTTTGGGTGGTTGTCAAGACCTCTTTTATGGATTTCAGTGCGAAAGGGTAAGGTTACTTCTGCTGAATAATCATCAAAAAAAGTTTCTATAGCTTCTTGAGATGCTAAACTAAATGCCCATTCTTCAATTAATTCTTTATCAGAGAACCTTGATAAGTCCATCTCTTTTCCTCTCTTTTAAAAAGGTTTCAAATGGCTTATTCAACTTAAAATAAGTTTTTATTGCAAGATCATCATCACTTGATATTACTACTTTATCACCTTTTCGAAAAATGTAAAAGGTTTTATCTTTAACCCTTTCAATGTATACTTCGTCAGGCTTTTTTATCACCTCATAGGCTGAGTGATAATATTCTTCAGGGGTTTTAAAACCAAATTCATGCCCGTGTTTTAAAAAATGCCTCTCTGCTTCTTTTTTTGCTGATTTATAAGCATTTATTCCTTTTTCACCTTTAACTGGTCTGAACCAATCACTTCCAAGATGAGCTTTAATTTTATTTTCAAGCTCCTTAGGGCTTAAAGCTCTATATTCATCCTCTAAGTCTCTTTGAATAGGATTATCTTTTGCAAATGCTGGTCTCTCTATGGTTACTGGTATCTCTTTTTCTTCTATCTCCGCAACTATTCTACACCTACAATGAGGATGAAGAGGCGGTAATCGGGAGGGAGCTTGAGAAGATGGTCCTTTATAAGGAGTAGTAACAAAGGGCTTATAATCTACAATAGCTCTTGGGTCCTCTGAACTCTCAATAGCATCAAGGATCCTTACCGCTTCTGTTACTTCCCATGTTCTTCCATCAAAACTCCTGCAAGTCTTGCATGTAAGCCTATCCCCCACTGCATCCCATCTATAGCGTTTAATCCTTGCTTTTTGCATAGCACGAATTCTTGCAGAATTACGCAAAAAATTAACTGAAGTATCTATGATTTGTCTTGCCTTCCATTCTGTTTGAGGTTGTATGTATTCCCCAAACCTATCAAGAAACTCTCTTATACCAGCCTGACCACGCCCAATTGGGTTTCCTTCCTCAAGATAATATTTTGAGAACCATTTAACAATTCTTAGCCGGATTTCTCTATCTCCTCTGAAAAATTTCCCAAGATAAAAATCATGAAGCTTTTCTGCGTATGAAATAGCTCTAAAATCTGGTATGGAAAGCTCAGGTTTAAAAATTATCCCAACCTCAGAAAGTGCCTTAGCTTGAGTCTCTTTATAAATCTTTTCAAGCTCAAGCTTAAGTGCAAACTTAACTTTTTCAGGAAGCTGAAATTTTTCTTCAAGGGTAATTAAAATGTAGCGAGTTAAATCATCAAAGCTTATAAAATATGTTGCTTTACGCAGAATATCTGCTAAGGCATCTCTTAAAGAAGAACCAAGAGAAGGATAAAGAAGTTTGTAGAGTTTCTCTACTATTTCGTTTCCTTCTTTGTCCCATTGTCCTTCCATTGCAAACTCTCAAGGATAAGCCTAAGCTCAGAGCAGTAGCCACGCATAAGCTCTATGTTTTTTAGTAAGCTCTTTGCGTTTTCAGGGTCTAAACAGTAGCTCCCGTTTGCCTTGAAAAATTCCACTTTATAGTAGCTCGGCTCTTCCGGAACTTCTGGAAGATCCGGTCTCACATACTCAGTCTTAACAATCTTACTTGTCGTATGCCCCAGAGGGGAACATCCGATTAAGTTCAAGCAAAATAGGGTCAGAGCTATCCGTTTCATTTCCTCCCTCGCTCTTTGGTTCTAAAGCATCTATCTCCTGAAGTTTCTTAAGCGTATGTCTATAGACCTTTGCCCTTGCACTGCATAACTTGTTAGCCTTAGCAATATCAAGCTTTAAAGCAGAGATAGTTTTTAGATTGCTCTCGTTAGCTCCTTCACACTGTTTTAAAGCTTCTTCAAGCTTTTTAGCCTCAAGCCTCATTTTCTCTATCTTTAAACTTTGTATATACCAAGCCGACTTAAAACCAACTAAAAAAAAGAGAGCCCCGATAAGCAAATACTTTAAAATTCTCCAGCTTAGCAAGCCTATCATCTCATCTAACCTCAAGCCTCCTTTTATACTTCTCAGACTTCTCAAAGATGCGATAAGGATACTCAATGTTCACTACGCATAGGTCAAGTAGAGAGCCATTCTTAAGCCTGATGACCTTTCGCTTACAGTGGGCTTCAACCTTTTCTACATCACAGCTTCCAGCCCTGGCTATCTCCTTGTTTAGCAGGGAAGCTCCTCCGTTATAGGCTCGGAAGGCAAAATACCAGCCCCGACAGGAAACCGAGTTATAACATTCCCTATCATAGAGGATTAGAGCCCTTATATTCCATCTCGGGTCATAGGGATTAAAAGGGAACTCCTGAAGCACCTTATACCTCTCGTGTAGCTCTTTTGCGGTCTCAGGCATAAACTGCCCAAGCCCCATCCCGCCATCAAAAGCTGTAGCCCTTTCATTACATCTGGACTCCTGCTCTATTTGCCCGAGAAAGAGATGAGCTGGTGCATTCATCCCGATATGATATCTTGCCTCACGAATTACAAGCGGTGCATACTTCATGCATCTATCCACAATCCCAGCCTGAGCCTGAGCAGTCCACACAAGCCCAAATAGAATTATCGTATTACTCAAAGCCCTCCTCATTTTAAAGCCCAAGCATCAGTCCGATGAGGATCCCAGCGTATAAAATGCCCCGGAAAAACAATATGCTTAATCTTTCCACTGCATCTAAATTCTCCGTTGGTCCATAGACAGGCTTAAAAAACGCTACCCAGACAAGTTCTGCCAAAGCCACCCCTACTGCACACATCGCAATCTTGTAAAGAAATATCCTTAGAGCTTCTCTTCCTGCTATCAAAAGAAACGGCAAAGCTATCAGAAGAGCTATCCCAAACCTTAGAAAATACTTTTTCATCTCTTGCATCTTTCTCACCTCCTATTGGGTTTAATCCAAGCATTTCTCTTGCTTCATCTATAGTTATTACTCCTGTTTCAATAAGTTTGGTTATTGCATCAGCTTTTTTAGTAAATGCCTCAATATCAGCTTCAGGCTTTAGCTTTGGCACAGGATTAAAAATGATGTTTATATCTTCAATATCAAAACCTTTTAACGCACAATGTAGCTTATAGATATATTCCAAAGCTCTTTTTACTATTCTTTGATAGTTCTGCAATTGTCTTGCAAACTGTTCATAGCTAACAACTGCCCAGGTTTCAGTTATACCCTCTGAAATTCCAACCAGACTTGGCTGTGCTTTTGCCCCAGTAATAAGCCACCTATTGATATGGGCAAGGATTTTATCCACATCAGAAGTCTTTCCAGCAATTTCTTTAAATTCTGCTTTGGTCCCCTCATAATGAAGAAAAATCCCCTTTTGTATATTTTCAGCTACTTGTTCTGCAACCTTATTTAAATGTTCTTCAAGTCTTTTAAAATACTCAGTTTCTGTCTCAGTTGGCTTAGGTTCAAGCTTGGGAATTTCTATGTCAAAAAACCCAAGAAGCCCTATCTTTTTAGCAAGATTCTTTAGCTCAACTTTGAATTCTTCTTGCATCTCAAGTGGAGATAAAGATGCTAAAAAAGGAGGTATAGCATAAGGAGAACCATCAAGGGTAAACATTGGAATATAAAGGTAAGTATTTAAATTTAGCTTAATTGGGTCCTCAGGTGGTATCCATTGATAAGGTTCAAAATCCCGGGTTTTCTCATTATATTTAAAGTAAATAGTATGAGCAGGAACACGAACTACCTTTTGAACTCCAGACAAATCTTCTTCAACTATTACTTCAATGCTTACAGCCCCATATAAAGCAAGTTGAGCAAAAAGTTGATTGACGAGACTATCAGTGTTTAATCGTGCTGCTAAATTATCAATTTCGGTTTTAGCTTCTTCTGCTTGTTTCCCTACGACCTGCACTTGATGCCCAGAGTTTGCAAGGTCAACGAATAATTCAAAAACCATGCTTAAATCTTGATTCCCAAATACAGCCTTCTCTATGGTTAATAGCCATTCACGAGGATAACGAGGGTTTATAAAACTATACTGAACAATTTTAGTCCGAGGAATTAAAACACTTACAGGTTCAATTGAGCTTGCCTTAAAGCTTTCCTTTTTCGGCTTTTCTCCAAATTTTTCTTTAAACCAGCTGATTAAGCCCATAAGTTAACCCCTCTCTTCTTGGTGAAACAAAACACGGTGGGACAAAAATTTTTCTTTCCTCTCCAGAACTTGCATGAACCGCTAAAGCTAAAGCCCAAAACCTATCTGCATGTCCATCATCAGATACGCTCTCAAGTCTGATATTGCCTGCCTCAGTCACTACTTTTCTAACAGAATGTAGGTCTTCTCTTAAATCTGGGTCAGGATAAATTCTTATAAGTCTATCCTGGAATTTTGTTTTCAGTCTTGTTGCCATTTCTTCTTTTGCTTTCGCTGTGAAATATACTGGTATAATTTTTAGCTCCCCATAAAGCCTTGTTAGCTCTTCAGCAAGTTGCATACCAATTCCAGTTTCATCAATTGCCATCTTGCGAGCGTATCCTGCTAAATGTCTTAAAATTGCAAACTGCTCTGAAAAAGGGACCTGTTTTAAGATTTCCATATTCCTAAGATAAAGAACATCACCAAGCTTCTCCACAATAGCAATAGCTGTGTAGTCATGCCTTCTTCCTATGTCAACCCCAATAAAAATTTCTCCTTGCAGTTTTCTTATATCTTTTTCTCTTACATCTTCAGCCTCACAAAATTGTATCAATTCATATGGTATAAAAGCTTCAGCCTCATCAACGAATTCGCAAAGATATTCAGATCGCCACATTTCATCTGAAGGAATACCTTTCTTTAAAACTTCCACATCTACATCAAGTCCTTCAGCTACAGCATCATAGATAGTTAACTTTTCCCGATACCATAAGTCATTATTTTCAGATGAAGTCCAAAGATGATAAAAAAGATTAAGTTTCCCCTTAGGGGTTGATATTACAACAAGCTTATAGTCCTTGCTTCTTGTAATGCTTGGGAAGATTGCTTGATAGACCTTAAAACCATCCTGAAAGAAAGCTGCCTCTTCTAATACTACATCTCCAGTGAGCCCTCTTACACCATCAGGATTTGCTGGAAGCCCAACAATTCTACTTCCATTTGGAAATTTCACTTCAAGAACAGAAATCTTAGCATCTTCAAAAAATTTCTCTCCATATTCAGCACCTACAACTTTTAAAAATTCAACATGTCTTTTAACCTTTTCCATAAGCTCTTTACTTTGACGCTCAGTTGGAGAAATAATTGCAACAAGATGATTAGATTTTTCTAAAGCACGAAGAACTGCCCATAACGCAACAGCAAAGCTTTTCCCAGTTTGTCTTGCATACATAAAAATTGAATACTTGTGTTCAGAAATAGCCTTAAGCATCCTCTGCTGATAAGACAAAAGTAAAGGTTTACGCCCCAAATATTTCCTTGCGGACATATTCAATAAACTCTTTATCTATATTTCTCTTCTTTGCTTCTAACTCAACTTTGGCCATCTTTGCTTCTAATTCTTCTCTATATCTCTGCATTTTTTCTACCGAAGAAGCAAGTCTATTCAAAGCTAAAACAAGTTCATGAGGATCTTCAAACTCAAGCTCTTCAATGCTCCTTACAAAATTAAAAACTTTAGAAACAAGCATGGTTAAAATAGCTTCCATCTGATAGCTTGCTGGTTGTTCTCTTAAAGCTTCAATAAGAGCTTTAGTTTCTTCTGCTGTTCTTTTATATTCTTCTGCAAGCTCAGTATAGCTTTTTATTGTTCTATGAATGCTTGATTTAGAAATGTCATAACCTTCAGAACGCAGTAAAGCCTCAATATCTCTTATGGTCATTTTCTCATTTTCGTAAAGATAAATGATCCTCTCTACCAAATCATAAAGCTTTGCTTTTGACCTACGCATCCTTATTCATCCTCAGGGATTGGTATTGCTTTATCCTGAATGATTCCTTGCATAAGGTCAATTCCTTTAGAGGTTATCTTATAAATATTAGTAGTCTTTTTAGTCCCAAGCCTAAGACAAATCTCTTTTTGCTCTATATAGCCTTTATCAACAAGATAATTTAGATGTTTCTTAATATCATCTACAGTGTGATATTCGTAAAAGACATGAATAATAGTAAGCTCTTCAACAGCCTCAGGATAAACTTTGTATAGAAAGTCTAAAATTTTATATCTCAATGAAAGTGAAGCTAACCTCATTTGAGTTTCTCCTTTATAATAAGGTCTTTTAAGTCATCTATTTTTTTATGTAATGTATTTATTTCTTCTCTCCATCCTGAAACACTGCGGTAAAACTCATCTTTAGAAATTTTTTCTTTCTCAAGTGTATCAAGATTTTCTTCTAATTTTTCATGTTTTTTTTTCAATTCATAAATCAAATACAAAAGAAAAATAGCGACTGCTAAATAACCACCATTAAAAATAATGCCAATTATTCCATAAGATGAGGTTAAATTTTCCATTTAAAATGGAAGATATCTAAGAATTACCTAAAGACAAGCAATATTTTCAAAAACTATCCATTTTCAAAAACTATCCATTAGCAAAAACATTGGGTGAACCTTCACACATAGTATCTCCGCAGGAAATAGGGTCTCCTACTCGACAAATTGGCTTTCCGTTGACAAACACATTTGGACTTCCACCTGAAGCCACGCCGTCATGCCTTCCAGCTGGTCAGGTATGCACATCCCAAGCATCACCAAGTCTATGGGCACCTTTGCCGTTCACAAACACATTAGGAGACGCCTCTATGTTTGGACGAGGTGGAAAGCATTCATGACCACAAGAATTGTCCCCAAGCCGAACAACAGCTCCCATGTTTGCACCTCCATTATGGGTTTAGGTCAATTCTACTTGCTTTAAGTGTCATGTTTCCATCAGCCTCAATAAGCACATCTCCTCTAACTGAAATTCTGAGCTTATGAGATTTCCTGTCATACTCAATCTCAGTCCCATCTTCAAATCTCACAAAGAATTTATCTTTATTGGCTACTTCAGGCACAGTATCCTTCTCATTGTAAAAAGCACCAAGAACATATCCATCGCTTTTTTCTCCTTCCTCATCAAAAGCAACTACAACATATTCTCCGACATCAGGCATCCAATAATGTTTATCTTTACAAGTCTTTTGAAAAACAACTGGCAACCAATTAGATACAAGCCCATCAAGATCAGGAAATTGAACCCTTACTTTTCCTGTTTTCTCATCTACTGCAACAACTATACCCCGACGTATCATTTCTTTTTCTTACCTCCAGTTTGTTGTGGAGATTTATAAAACTCAATCTGAGTAATGTATCCATTTCTTGTGATTTCATGCTCAACCCTTGAAACATAATATTCTCTGTCAAACTTTCCAAAACCAGAAAGACCAATCTTCCCGCTTGCATAAATATCAGGAATCCCGATACAACGCACCCTCCCTTTAAATTCTTTCATTTCATTTTGAGTTTTCTGAGCATGAGCTATCCTTTCAGCCTGCTTTTTGTTCTCAACCCTTACCCTCTCAACCTGAATATTTTGGCTTGCTTTAACCTCAGTTTTTTTCTTATCCACTGTAGCCTCTTTTTTATTCAAATCTAAATAAGCAACATCTATATCCCCTGCATAAAGACTTGATACTTCAATATCTAAATCAATCACAACTTCAGGGGTAAGTACATATAAAACTGAACCACCTAACACTTTATCCATATCCCGAATAACAATTTTTCTTGCCGAAATCTTACATACATAGCCATATCTTTGACAAAGCTTTTGCAAAAAAGCTAAATCTCGCTCTTTATATTGATCTATCCTTTTAAAATAAATATCAGCACCTTCAAAGTATAGTTTGTATCCATTACGCTTAGCTATATCTTCTGCTATTTTTTTGAATGTTGTATTTTCAAAAGCGGTAGTTTTTAGTGTCCTGAAGCTTGCTTTAACATCTTTTGCTAAAGCTTTTATCGTAAAAACAGCTCCAGACCTACTATACCTAAAACTATAACTATCTATAAAGAAAACTCCAGCATCTCTGATTTTATCTACATACCCAAAGCGGACCTTTAAAGAACTCCCTCTTGCAGGAGGATTATCTCTGAAAAAACTTTGAGAATCTTCAACTTCAATTTCTACATCATCACTCTCATTCTTATCAAGTCCATCATTATCAATATACCGAAAACTAAGTAAGAAAGGGGTAATATACGCCGAAACATCCCTGTTATTAATTTCTACATACAAATAAGGCTCTGGAATTAATCTGTCTGCCACGGCGGAGCAACTACCTCAGGAGTTGTTTCATCTATAACCTCTGGAATTTCAATCACCTTTCCAGCAGGAAGCACAGTAAACCCCATCAACTCTTTATTCTCTAAAAGAAGAGGCTCATAAAGGTAAGGATCCCCATAAAACTTCCAGGCAAGCAAATCCCATCTATCACCTTCCTTAGTTATATATTTCATGATACCTTAACTATTTTCGGCATAGAAATTGATTTATCTTTGCTTTGCTCTTGTATAACTTGATATTTTGGCTGACTACTTGCTGTGCTTTTAGTTTTTTTCATCGGAGCTTTTTTAGATACTATCTTCTTCTTTTTCATTTCTTTTTTAATATATTCTGTCAATTCTAAATCTGCATCAATAATTACTGGCTTTCCAAAAGCATCTATTTGCTGAATCTGAAAAAAAACTTTTTCAATAACGAAATCTCCGATCACCTTTTCCGCCAAAATAAATTTGGCATATTCTCCTTTTACTGCAAACTCTTCAAGCTTTTTCTTTTCTTCCTCAGGATTACACCATTCTCTATGCCAACGCACAGATAAACTAATTTTTCTAAGCTCCTTTCCACCCATAAATTGTAAACTTGAAGGTGGCTTGATTGTCTCATGTCTTGCATAAGGAAACTCTAATTCCTCTTTATGCTCTTTATATGCAAGGACTTCAAAAACTACATCTCCAATTTGGGCATACTGCATATTGCAAATTTATGCAATTTGTAAAAAAGAAACAAGCAATATTTTCCTGATTATAAAGATTATAAAGAATGCTATTCCTGAGGAACCTTAAGAACTATCCTTTTTGGACGAATAGGAATAGTTTGACAATTTCTAATAAATTCTTCTAAAGCATCCTCTGGAACTCTAACCGTCCCTTTCCCATCAAGCGACCCAACCTTGATCGCCCGCAAATAACCCATCTCTATCCAGCCATACACTGTTCGTTCACTTACCTGAAAATATTCCGCTATTTCTCGAACCTTATACAACTTTTTCATTTCTCACACTTCTATTTTTTCTTCTCTTCTTTCTTCCATTTAATATAGTCATCATAGCAGCAATTACAATCTTTGCTTCATATTGAGTCAAAAATCTCGGATGATCAACACGAGCATATTTTTTAATGTAATTCAATAAATGCTCATTTGTCCAATCAAGTTTTTTTTGCAAAACTTTAATAAGTCTCCATTCATTAGGTGCAGAAGGGCATTCATTTTCTGAAAGCATTTCTACAAAAGCTTTAACCATTTCTTCAAGCTCTTCATCTGTTAATTCTCGCAATCTTTCTTTCTCATAAACAAAAGAAACATAACTATATACTTTTTCTTCTTTTTCTTTACCAAAAAGCCTATCTGCTATTGCCCAAAGCCTTCTTAAAAGCCTTTTCCTATCTATTGCCATCCTCCTCCCCATACAATTCGTATGTAATTTTTACTTTTGTTACTCTTTCTGTTCCGCAAGCTATTAACTTTTCTTCAGGCCATGTTTCCAATACATCCCAGTTAACTTTCTTTTGGATGATAATCGCTTCATCCCAACCAAGTTGTTCAAGTTTCTCAAGAACCCCTCTTGCTCTCTTTACTGCAACTTTTATTTCTCTTATGATCCTTCCTATACTTGTCTCAACAATATCTCCATCTTGAAATAACTTTCCTGCATTAGCCTTAGCAAATTTTTCAAGCTCCTGTTCTAAATTTTTCAAAGTATTTTTCCGTTTCTCAATTTCTGGATAATACTTTGCTTTAAGAGCTTCTAATTCTCTTTCATATTCTGCTTCAACTTTGCTTAAAAAGTCCCTTTCTTCCTTAATTGCATAAAGCAAACTTTCAATTTTATAAATCAAATGATCCATCATTTTTTTAGCTTTTTTAGTTCGCATTGTTGACCCCTCCTATTTCATTTTCTTTTATAGATTTTCTTCCCATACTTAATACAAGTTGGGGAGTAGAATATAAATTGTGTCTTTTAATAAAATATTTTAGAGGCATAATAAAAATTTTTAATATTTTTTAAATTAATGATAACATAAAACCTAAAAGACTAAACTAACCAGGAGGTCTGTAAAATGAAAAACTTAGACTTAGATTTAGAAAAAGTTTTAAGTGAAATCTCAAAAATTGAATCAAAAGAGGGTATCAAAATGGCTGCTGCACTCCTCTTAAACGCTCTCATGAAAAAAGAAAGAGAAATATTCCTTAGAGATAGTATTGATAATAAAGCTAATGGTTACTATGAAAGACAACTTGCCTGTTTCTTAGGTAACCTTGGTATCTCTGTCCCAAGAGATAGAAAATCTGAATTCAGACCTGCTATTCTTCCTCCTGAATGGCAAAAAGCTGATGAATCTTTCCAGGACTTTATCCTTAACCTCGTTCTCCAAAGCTACTCCCCCAATAAAATCAAAGCCCTCTTGCAATCTATGAAACTTCCCTACTCTCCAGAACAAATAGAAGAAATTAAAGAAGAATTGTATAACCAAGCCAAAGAATTAAAAACCAAAGAATTGCCAGAAAATTTGTTTGCTATGTTTATAGACGCTTATCATACTCAGATAAAAGATACCGAAGCCAACAGAATCAGAAAAGCAGTTATTTATAATATCATCGGAATAGATATGGAGGGAAGAAAAAATTTACTTTCTTATTACATTTATTTTGGTTCAGAGACGAAGGAGGACTGGCTCCAGATACTTAATGATTTGATAAAGAGGGGAGTTAAGAGGGTTATGGTAATAGTGAGTGATGATTTTCCTGGCCTTGCTCAAGCCATAAAAGCCCTTTTTCCTGAGACAGATCATCAGCTTTGTTTTGTACACATGCAAAGGAACATCAACAGGAACATGTCTAAGCAGGATGCTAAAAAATTTTATGAGGAGTTAAGCATTATAAAGAGGATAGAGGAGTATGAGAGGGCCTTAATTAGATTTGAGGAATTATGTAAGAGTTATGAGAAGAAGTATCCAGCTTATATAAAGGGACTTTTGAAAAAGAAGGAGCATTATTTTGTTTATAAGAAATATCCTGAGGGGGTGAGGAGGTATATATACACGACGAATGTGGTTGAGAATATAAATAGCAGGATAGAGCTGATAAGGGTAAATACAGGGGGATATTTTCAATCAATCAAGACAGCAGAGGTTGCGATATACATAACAGTAAGTCGGATTCAGAAAACGAGATGGCAAAAACCACTTCCTTTAATTAAGTCTGCTTTATACGAATTGAGGCAAATGTTTGTAAAGAGATTTTATAAGGAGACACAATTCTCTTGACAAGTGTCACAAGTTGCCCAAGAAGTTCTGGTAGAGTTTTATTTCTGAGTATTGCTTCCATATGCAAAATCTTTAATGCACGCTTTCTTAATTTCATACAATATTCCTCCAGCTCTTTACCAGCAGCAGCTAAATAATATCCTCCACCTTCTTTATCCTGGTCAGAGCAAATTGGAATCCCTTCCTTTCTCAATTCAGTTACAAGAGCTCTTATAATTCGTGCTTGATTAACTTTATCTTTGCAAGTATTCCCAAAAACTTGCTCATATAATGCCCCCATACCAATTGATTTACTTTTCCCCACATGTTTTGCTAAAATAGCAAGTAATTTAGCTTTATAAATCTCTTTTTTATCATTTTTAGTTTTTTTTTCTTTCGTCATCTTTTCATCACCTCCTTTTTTAATTTTTATCTTTTTCCTGCATACATAATTGACAAAGCCAGTTCTTCTCCTATTTTCTTTGCTCTTTTTGCCACCTTATCTATGTAACGAAAATAGCCCCTTCCAATTGAAGCACCTGCAACCTGTCTTATATTTTTTATTCCTTTTAATTCACAATATTTGATAAGTTCTTGAGGTTCTGGCTCTTTTAAATAAGCATAATATCCCATTCTTGAGTAAATATAGCTTTTTACATTTGCATAAATTGCTTCATCAAGTTCAGGAAGTCCAACAAGCACAACCGCACACACATTCGCAAGCTCACGAAAAATTTCTATCTTCCGCAAAAACCTATTTGGCGATTCATCAGCAAGCAAATCAGCTTCATCAACAATAAGCATTTTTTTTCCTTTTAGGCTCTCTTTGATCCTGCTAAATTTCTGATAATTTGTGCCCCATTCAGGTAGTTTAAGCACTTTGCAAAGCTCTCTAAGTAAATCTCCAAGTGACATAGCTTTTGCTACTTTATAAATCACAACTCCCTCATGTTCTTCTGCAAACTTTTCAACTATATAAGTTTTCCCAATTCCACTTGGACCAACAATCAAAGCAAATTCCCTATCTTCATAAGTTGCTTCTAAAACTGATAGCATTCTTCTTTGTGCTTCGGTTAAAAATTTTATAGTTTCTTTTTCTTCTTTAGACTGTTCGATGTATTCTTTTAAAATTTCTTTAATTTGTTCTTTAAGAGGATGAGAATTTTTTTGACCATTTTTAATCATGCAAAGCATTGCTGGTGATACATTGATTCCTTTTTCACGCAAAATACTAGCAAGTTGTTTAAAAGTTAACCCCGAGAGTTTAAGTAAATCTGCAAATTCGAAATCTATTATTCGTGCTTGTGCTTCCATTTTTATCACCCCCTTGTTTTAATAATTATAAAATTCTGCAAGCTTCTCGAGTGCTTCCCAATTCTTATCCCTTATGTTTTTAAATTTTTTGATATCTAAGAAAATCAAATCTCCCATACCTTCTTGCTTATGTTTAATAGCGGATGTCAATTTTCTTATAGGCTTATCTTCAACCACCCCAAAAGTATTCTTTGCTCTCTCATGAATTTCTCTTATCGCTAAAACGAACTGTTTAAGATAGTGATTTTTCACTTCCATAGCCTTAGCAAGCTTTTCCTGATCCTGAGGATGCACCCTATGACCAATCCACACTGTAGCGGGAGCTAAAAATTCCCAATCACTTCCATTCCATCTAAAAAACATTGACCCTTCATGCGGAGGGAAAGGATTAACTTTAATCATGACCTCTTCCCCATCACGAAGCCAAGTCAATTCTTTTGCAGTAAAGACAACCGTTTTTGTCCCAAGTTTTACTTGAACCGAAGCATTTCTTACCTTTCTCACAAAAGCTGGGAAAAATATCATTGCAATCTCATCATCCCCAATAACAACCCTTCTTCCTTCAAGTCCTTTCCATAAAAACTCAGCTGGAATAAATCTCTTGCCTTCTTTTGTTTTTATCTCCGTTATATTGCACTTCTCAATAACATTTGCGATAACCTTCAAGCCTTCTTCAACCGTTGGTAGATCCTTCTTTTTAATTTGTGCTTTCAATAATTCCTGAATTTGCTTGTTTCTGAACGGATCTTTCAAATCCCTCTTTGCATAACCTGTAAGCCCCTCTTGATTAAGAAACTCAGTAAACCTCCTGATCATATTTTCAATTGGCTTAACAGGTGGAACTCCCGGGGTAGACCTTTTTCTTGCTATCTTTGCCTCTGGATACTTTTCTAAGAAATCATCCCAATCCCCAAGATAGATCTTCCCAGAAGCAAGCCTGTCAATAAATTCAGCTGTCATTTTTGAATTCTCTTGCTTACCCCAGTCGGTGTATATCTCAGAAGGAACATGTATTCTAAAAGCTTCAGCCAAACTTACCTGCACATGCCATTGCGTATACTGCTCCCCAATTGAAGGCACACAAGAAACAAAATACCTACTTGAACAATCAGCCCAGATGTAAAGCTGAACCTTAACCACCTCATCAAGCTCCGGACTATACATGTAGTAGTCAAGATAATGTTGGTCCCCTACAAGGGTATGCATAACCGGAAGCTCACTCCAAGCCCTGATAATTTTGGGAGTCTCTGTAAGTAATGCTGAAATTCTTCCAGACCTGTGATACTCAAGTATTTTACTGAAAGGTGGCGTCATCTTATTGAGAATTCGTGTATACTGCGAATAAGAGATATCATACCCTTTATTCACTACATACTGCCACCCGTTGATAATTCTCTTTCCATGAGAGCTTAAAATGATGCTCAAGCTTTCAATCAGCACATCCTCAGACACACTTGTTCGTGGAAACTTAATAGGCACTGTTTGTTTTTCCAATTTCATCATCCGAATTCTTTCAGCCTCTTCTTCAGCCTTTTTTATCCATCTATAAATCGTTGACACATGGACTTTTAGCTCTTCAGCAATTCTTTTTGCCGTCTCATAGCAAGGATTTTGCAAGTATTCCTTTATTGCCCAAGCTCTATCCATTGTTGCAACCCTTACGGATATTTCATTTTCTTCCTTTTGCGGAAGTGTCTTCTTAATTAAGAAAGCCCTTGCCTCCTCTGAAAGCTCTTTAATCTTTAAAGCCTCCTGCCACACCTCTGGATGAGCCTGTAAATATCTTACTTGTGCATCAGCTGGCAAACTGGAAAGAGCAATTCGGTATTGTCTTCCCCCATTCCCATATATTTCTTGAACTTTGAATTTCCCTTTTTGGATAGCTTTTGATATAGCTTGCTGGCTTATCCCTAAAAGTTCCTGGACTTCAGCCCTTGAAAGCCAAACCTCAAACTCTCTCATTACTCTTTCCCTTTTAAAGCTTCTTTTTCCCTCTTTAACGCCTCATATTTTGCAGTAGCAAACTCTGCCCTCTTAAAAGCAATGATGTAATTCCTTACAATTGCTTCAATCACCAAAGTCCTATCTTCCCTTTCTAATAAGGCTATTTTTTTCATGATTTTTCTTACAGCCTCTTCTGGGTCATTAACTTCCTTGACAATTTCATCTATTTCATTCATAATTTCTGTTAAAAACATTCCACACCTCCGAGAGGTATCTTATGTATACCTTGCCCCCAACTGAATGTCCCTTTTGCTATGCCAAAGTAAACTTTACGGTTACTGCAGTTGATAGCTATAAACGAGTTAAAGAAGTTACAATACAAGGCAATCATATTCATATTGTTGAAGTTGATACACTTGCTAAATGTCCGAATTGTAATAATTCCTGTCTTATTAAAATTGAAATACCTGAAAAACATTATTCTGAGATGAGAGAAGCTCTTCAGAATTTTCAATATCAACCTTCTCGCCCTCTTTACTTTAAAATTCTTAAAGTTTATCCAGAACCTAAGCCTGTTTATTCTCATCCATCTTTGCCAGATAAAGTAAGAGTTGTTTTTGAAGACCTTCAAGAAATGCTCCGAGAAAAGAAAGAGCCTTCGCTTATCGTAGGTGGTTGTCGAGCAGTTCTCGAATCTGCTATTAAATATCTTGGAGGAGAAGGCGATAGACTGATAGACAAAATAGATGACCTTCTTAGAAAAGGTATTATTACCAAGCCTATCGCTGATTGGGCACACCATGTCCGAATTGAAGGTAATGAATCCCTTCACGACCTTCTCTATACCGATATCACTCCTGAAGAAGCAGAAGAGATCGTTGAATTTGTTAAGCTCTTTCTTATCTATACCTTTGAACTTCCTGCAAGAATTAAAGAAAAACGCCGTTCTTAACATCATACCTTACCTCTCACATCTATCTTCACATGGCGGTATATATACAACTCCCGTATCCTTTGCAATTGCTGGATTTAAAATATAAATGACGCCTTCTTCTTTCTGAGCACGAATTTCCGAAATCTCTTTCAAAACTTTTATCTGCAATACCATGCTAATTACCAAAAAAATCAAAATTACTACATACAATATCTTGTGTTTCCTTTGTCCTTTCTCTTGTATTATCATCATTCTTCCCTCCCTTATACCTTGAAATACTGCTCAAATACTTCTTTTCTAACCATAGAAAATAGCACTATATCATGATTTATTCTTACCCATACCCAGTATTCATTTTTTACACCTGTCGCATATCTACTAACTTTAAACCCATACTTCTTAACAAAGCTAATCATTGCTTCAGAAGTTAACTCTATTTCATACCCAGAATTAGTTATTAACACCCTTTTTACTCCTTTTACATTTAACCCAGACAACTCAAGCAATTTTTGTATTATCTCTTCCATCTTCTTAACGAAAAACTGCAGTTCACTTATTCTTATATTCAGAGAGCTTTCAAATTGTGCATCTTCTGAAAACGCCTCTTGAATATCCTCGGGTAAAGTAGACAGATCATACAGTTTAGGACTCCCATTAACTCCTTTTCGACCTATTGGTTCCCATCCTTCTTCTTTAGCCCTTTTCCAAATCGTGTTGTAGTCTAACCCAAGCTTCTCTGCTATTTCATTAAGCGTTACTTGCATACTCCACCTCCATCTCTCTTTTTAGTTTTTCTATTTCCCTTTCTATCCTCTCTTTTTCCTTAAGTAGCCTTGCAAGCCTCAAAGCCCTCTCTTCCGAAGGGTCTACAACCTCACATCCAATCGCACGAAGCAAAACCCGAAAGGGCTCCAAGCTCCCAGTGATCACGCAGAAAGCGTGTAAAACCTCAGCCGGGAACCTATACTCTTTTTTGGATGATGTCGCCTGATCTAACATGTGCTTAGAAATCCTTTGATTGGTCATAATCTCAATCAATTCCACCACCTGCTCCCTGCTATATCCCGACTTTTTAATTGCTTCCGATACTGCTTTTCTAAAGCCTTCCGTGACATCCAGGTCCCCCTTCCTAATAAACGGAGCCCCTTCCTTATATGTCAATTTTTTCCGAAGCTTTGACATTGCCTTTCCTTAGCTTCAAAGTTAAAATGTTTACTAAAAAGAACACGGAGGCTATAAATGAACCGCAATATTAGCCTTACCATTACTCTATCTCAATCCGAATTCGTATACTTGATAACTCAATCCCCTGCTGTGGTAGTATTCGGAACCGTTCAGCTAAAATCTGCAATACCTCAAGTAGTTGAAAATTATGGTCAAAAGAAGCTTTATTGGACTGTTGAGCTTCAAACTGATTATCTGGAGGCTTTAATAACCCTGTTAAAAGAGCTAACAAATTTGCCGAAATCTCAAGGCAAATAGGACCATGACTGTAAATTTTGATACTTTTTTCCATTTTTACTCCCCCCAAAGTTGGTCATATGGCATACCTAAAAATTGGGCTATTTTTTTGCGTATCCTTTCCCCCTTGCGTCTTCCGTGTATGACATACCAAAGATACTGCTTGGTAATCCCAAACTCTTTTGCCAAATCAACCAGCTTAACCCCTCTTAGCACAAGAAGCGATTTAATTAACCTTGCATTCGTCTTGTATCTTTGCTTTTTGATGTTTCTCTTTTTAACCATCATGGGAATAGTATACGCAATTTTGCATATATGTCAAGAGGATAAAAAATGCAAAATTGCGGAAATTTAGATAAAAATAGTGAATTAGCTCAAAGAATTAAACATTTACGCAAAAATATTTTAAAATTCTCTCAAAAAGATTTTGCTGAAAAATTGATGATTGGGCTCAGAACTCTTCAATATTATGAATCTAATGAATATCCAATTCCCGATAAGATTTTACGCTTAATTTCCCAAATCTTCGGCGTCTCCTACGAATGGCTTAAAACTGGTCAAGGCGAAATCTTTGAAAAAAAGCCAAGCATAGAAGAAATCATCTTAGCTGAACAACGCCGAATTAAAGAAAACAGCATCCTTGTTCCTGTCATAGGAAAAGCTGGAGCAGGCTTCCCTCAAATGAAAGGTGATATTGAAATCATCGGCTACATAGAAACCAAAAAAATTCCCAGAGTTAACCCCTCTGACCTTATTGCCGTTGAAGTCCACGGCGATAGCATGGAACCTACTTTACAGGAAGGAGATAAAGTAATAGCAAAAATTTACATTGGCGACGGTTTTGACATCCCTAATAGAAAAATTGTCATCGTTGCCGACCAAGAAGGAGAACTTTTAGTGAAAAGGCTAATGAAAAAAGATGGTCTAATCCTTTTAACCTCTGATAATCCAAATTATCCGCCTATTATCCCTCAAGAAGCCCGCATCATCGCCGTAGCCTTAAAACTTCTACGAGAAATCTCTTTATAAAAATCCCCCTTGCCTTTTTCTATTTTTCTTGTAGAAATGTTCTTTATAGTAAACCTTAAAAAAGGAGGTGCCATATGTTTAAGAAAGTGTTAATTGGAGTTGCAATCTTTTTTGGTTTTCTTATTCTTATAGGAATTTTTTTTGGGGGTGGAGAGAAAAAAACGCAAGCTCCCAATGTTACTCCAAAAGAAGAAAAAACGGTAGAAACACCCAAAGCTGATACCCAAAAAGCAGAAGAAGAAAAAACTGAAGATTTTGAAAAAGCTTATCAAAAAATTAAAATAGGAATGAAAAAAGAGCAAGTAAAAAATATACTTGGAGAACCAGATAGTATAGATGAAACAGAAGTGGCTGGACTTGGGAAAATTGAAAATTGGTATTATTATAAAGGCTTTGCTCAAGGAGTAATGATAACTTTTGACAATGGTAAAGTAAGCTCTAAAACTATTCTTAAATAGAAACTTGAAACCTCCAAAAGATTAAACTTTTTAAAAAAGGTAAGAACCTCTGGTTATAGGTTGTAGGGTTTGGTTGTAGGGTTTGGTTGTAAGCTTGGTTGTAACCTTTTTGTTAAAGGTTGTAACCCCCTTTTTCAAGAAAACCTTGATAAATTCTTATTTACAACCATTTAACCAATTTTTACACATCTTGCAAAATCATGCAATTTCTTTTAAGATCACTCCAAAAACCAAAATTATGTTGCAAAAACATGCAACTCAAATTCTTTCCATCCCTCATAAACTCTCACTTCCTACTTACAACCATTTTGCAAAAAAAATGCAATTCCCTTAAAGGCTAATGAAAAAAGATGGTCTAATCCTTTTAACCTCCGATAATCCAAATTATCCGCCTATTGTCCCCCAAGAAGCCCGCATCATCGCAGTAGCCTTAAAACTCATACGAGAAATCTCTTTATAAAAATCCCCCTTGTCTTTTCCTTACTTTTTTCCAAAATGTTTTCTATAACAAACACTAAAAAGGAGGTGTCCTATGAAGAAAAAGAAATTTTTTAATACCCTTGCTATTATCTTTGGTCTTTTTATTCTCGTTGGCATTTTTAGTGAAAACATAGCTGGTCAACCGAGAAAAATCACTCCCGACCTTTTACATCAAATTGATCGCTTAATGCAACAAAATAAAAAAATCACCAGACTTTCTAAAAAGGACAAAGAAAATAGCAAACATTATGAACTTAATATCCACTCGCCATCTTTTACTCATATTGGAGCGGTGACCTATATGGAAAAAACAAAGACCAAGCCAGACGATATAAATTACTGGCCACCTCACTTAGAAATTGTCATTAATTGTGAAATTGACCGAAAACTTGGCTTTAATTGCCTTTCCAAATCAGATAAAGATGGCTTGTTGCTTTTAAACTCGGTTTTCCAGGTTCTTAAAATTACCAATCCTCCTATAGAAAAAATTCTTACCTCACTAAGAACATGCATCAAAAAAGGATGTGAACAGTATCCAGGGATATTCTTAAGCTCTACCAAAGAACCCGATTACATCATGGTTTACTCTGTGAGCATGATAGCCTCAAAACCTCAATGGATAAAAATTTCTATCTATGAAAACCGCAAAGAAGATATGGAATACTTGAAACTTTTTAACATTCTCCCAAAATAAAACCACAAGGTTGGAACCAGGAAGGTTCCAACCTTGCCCATTTGGTTCCAACCTTGGTTCCAACCTTTGTATAAAAGGTTGGAACCATCCATTTTTCAGCAAAGCCTCATAAATTCTTTTTTAAACATGTTTAAAACCCTGTAAAATCCTCAACCTTATTCTTGGAAAATCCCCTTTAAAAACCCACTTTAACCCCTTATTCCAGTAATAAAGTTTAGATCCCATCTCCTCTACCCCTCACAAATCCAACCCTCCCAACCCCTCCTCTCTTCCCTTCCTAAACTTTTTTAGTAGATTTAACACTCTATCGGAGGAGCACTTGAGCTTAAAAACAGTTTAAGAGAGATGCTTTTTATCGCAGACAATAATCTTTATAAAGCTAAAAAACAAGGTAAAAATTGTGTAGTCGTCTAATCTTGATGCCATGTAATTTAAAAATATAAATTTTTTGAATAAGGGGTTGACAACCCAAAAATTTAGTGTATTCTTTTTATCAAGTTTAAGATTGTTCTTTGTTAAAAGAGGTAAGAAAAAATTAGAAATAAAATTTAAAAACCCTCTTGACAATTTACAGGGCTGTGTTAAATTTAATTTTCACGCTAAGTCGTTCTTTGTTAAGAAGTGAAGGGTAGGAGTTGTTTTTAGGAGGGTGCTTAAGCCTCTTGACAAAAAGACAGATTGTGTTATATTAAATTTTGTCTTTTGAAAATTTCTTTTCAAAGGCTCTTGACAAATTTAAAAGTTGTTTTAATTTTTTATTAAAAATGTTCTTTGAAAATTGAATAGCGTTCGCAAGGGCCCCGCAATTCCTTTTTAAATTAAATTGAAAGTTGCGGCCGGCCTGTTTATAGGCAGGTGGCCAGGACAAAATTTTCCCTGAGGGTTTGATCCTGGCTCAGGGCGAACGCTAGCGGCGCGCCTAACCCATGCAAGTCGAGCGGGAAAGGGTTTCGGCCCTAGTACCGCGGCAGACGAGTGAGTAACACGTGAGTAACCTGTCCCCGGGTCTGGGATAACTACCCGAAAGGGTAGCTAATACCGGATAAAGTCACCGGACGCAAGTTCGGTGATGAAAGGGGGCCTCTGCATAGCAAGCTCCTGCCTGGGGAGGGGCTCGCGGCCCATCAGCTAGTTGGTGGGGTAATGGCCCACCAAGGCGACGACGGGTAGCCGGCCTGAGAGGGTGGTCGGCCACGCGGGCACTGAGACACGGGCCCGACTCCTACGGGAGGCAGCAGGGGGGAATCTTGGGCAATGGGCGAAAGCCTGACCCAGCGACGCCGCGTGGGGGAAGAAGGCCTTCGGGTCGTAAACCCCTGTTCTGGAGGAAGAACCCAGGGTAGGTGAATAACCTATCCTGGCTGACGGTACTCCAGGAGAAAGCCACGGCTAACTGCGTGCCAGCAGCCGCGGTAATACGCAGGTGGCGAGCGTTGCCCGGAATTACTGGGCGTAAAGGGTGCGTAGGCGGCCGGACAAGTCATAGGTTAAAGCCCGGAGCTCAACTCCGGAAAGGCCTATGATACTGTCTGGCTTGAGGGCCGGAGAGGCTGGCGGAATTCCCGGTGTAGGGGTGAAATCCGTAGATATCGGGAGGAACACCGGTGGGGAAGCCGGCCAGCTGGACGGTTCCTGACGCTGAGGCACGAAAGCGTGGGGAGCAAACCGGATTAGATACCCGGGTAGTCCACGCCGTAAACGATGGGCGCTAGGTGTGGGGGTGAAAGCCTCTGTGCCGTAGCTAACGCGTTAAGCGCCCCGCCTGGGGAGTACGGCCGCAAGGCTGAAACTCAAAGGAATTGACGGGGGCCCGCACAAGCGGTGGAGCACGTGGTTTAATTCGATGCAAAGCGAAGAACCTTACCTGGGCTTGACATGCTAGGGTTGTACCCTGGTGGAAACACCGGGGGAGCGTAGGGGTTATCTCTACGCGCTCTAGCACAGGTGCTGCATGGCTGTCGTCAGCTCGTGTCGTGAGATGTTGGGTTAAGTCCCGCAACGAGCGCAACCCCTGCCCTTAGTTGCCATCGGTTCGGCCGGGCACTCTAAGGGGACTGCCGGGGATAACCCGGAGGAAGGAGGGGATGACGTCAAGTCCTCATGGCCCTTATGCCCAGGGCTACACACGTGCTACAATGGGGGGTACAGAGGGTTGCGAACCCGCAAGGGGGAGCTAATCCCAGAAAGCCCTCCTCAGTTCGGATCGGGGTCTGCAACTCGACCCCGTGAAGCCGGAATCGCTAGTAATGGCGGATCAGCATGCCGCCGTGAATACGTTCCCGGGCCTTGTACACACCGCCCGTCACACCACGGAAGCCGGCTCCACCCGAAGTCGTTACCCTAACCGGGCATTGCCTGGAGGGGGACGCCTACGGTGGGGCTGGTGACTGGGGTGAAGTCGTAACAAGGTACCCCTACCGGAAGGTGGGGGTGGATCACCTCCTTTCTAAGGAGAATTTTAGGGGCTCCTTGCGGACGCTATTCTATATAAATTTTTATGTTCTTTGAAAGGAATGGGTGAGCGGATTACGGGCCTATAGCTCAGCTCAGGTTAGAGCGCACGCCTGATAAGCGTGAGGTCGGAGGTTCGAATCCTCCTAGGCCCATTCTCTTGGTTAGAGGATGGGTTTAGGAGGAAGGCGTGGGGGTGTAGCTCAGTTGGGAGAGCGCCGGCTTTGCAAGCCGGAGGTCGACGGTTCGAATCCGTTCACCTCCACCACTTAATGAAAAGTGGTGGAAAAATTAGATCTTTGACAAGTGAATAGGGGTATCCTTTGGCATCTTTAAGCTGGTTCCTGTAGTCAAGCTACTAAGGGCTAGCGGTGGATGCCTCGGGTGCGGGAGGCGATGAAGGGCGTGGCAAGCTGCGATAAGCCCCGGGGAGCCGCAAGCAGGCGTTGATCCGGGGATGCCCGAATGGGGAAACCCGGCTGGGGTAATACCCAGTCATCCATGGGTTAAGAGCCCATGGAGGCGACACCGGGGGAAGTGAAACATCTCAGTACCCCGAGGAAAAGAAATCAACCGAGATTCCCTGAGTAGCGGCGAGCGAAAGGGGAGGAGCCTAAACCAGGCAGGTGTAAAAGCCCGTGGGCGTTGCCTGTCTGGGGTCGTGGGACTACACCGGAGAGGGCCACGGACCTCTCGGGGAGTTACAAAACCGCCTCTCTAGCCGAAGGCGCCTGGAATGGCCCGCCGGAGAGGGTGAAAGCCCCGTAGGCGAAAGGGAGGCGGTCTCCCTGGGTGTAGATCCCGAGTAGCACGGGACACGTGGAATCCCGTGTGAATCTGGGGGGACCACCCTCCAAGGCTAAATACTACCCGCACACCGATAGTGCACTAGTACCGTGAGGGAAAGGTGAAAAGAACCCCGGGAGGGGAGTGAAATAGAACCTGAAACCGCTAGCCTACAAGCAGTCGGAGGGAAGGAAAAATCCTTCCTGACGGCGTGCCTTTTGCATAATGAGCCCGGGAGTTGCCGTCAGTGGCGAGGCTAAGCCGTTGAGGCGGAGCCGTAGCGAAAGCGAGTCCGAATAGGGCGTTAAGTCGCTGGCGGCAGACCCGAAGCGGGACGATCTACCCATGGCCAGGGTGAAGGTGGGTTAATCCCCACTGGAGGCCCGAACCGGTGGAGGGTTAAAACTCCTCGGATGAGCTGTGGGTAGGAGTGAAAAGCTAATCGAGTCCCGTGATAGCTGGTTCTCCCCGAAATGCATTGAGGTGCAGCCTCGAGTGGTCGCTGCCGGGGGTAGAGCACTGTTTGGGCTAGGGGGCTTACCAGCCTACCGAACCCAGGCAAACTCCGAATACCGGCAAGCGCAGCTCGGGAGTGAGTCTTAGGGCGATAACGTCCTAGGACGAGAGGGCAAGAACCCAGACCGCCAGCTAAGGCCCCTAAGTCCTGGCTAAGTGGTAAAGGAGGTGCCCCTGCTAAGACACCCAGGATGTTGGCTTAGAAGCAGCCATCATTTAAAGAGTGCGTAACAGCTCACTGGGCGAGCGGGGGTGCGCCGAAAATTACACGGGGCTTAAGCCAGGCGCCGAAGCTGCGGGCTGAAAGGCTTTGAGCCTTTCAGCGGTAGGGGAGCACTCCAGTTGCCGATGAAGGTAGCTCGTAAGGGCTACTGGAGGTGCTGGAGGAGAGAATCCGGGCACGAGTAGCGATAAGGAGGGTGAGAATCCCTCCCGCCGTAAGCCCAAGGTTTCCTGGGGAAGGGTCGTCCGCCCAGGGTTAGCCGGCCCCTAACCTGAGGCCGAAAGGCGTAGGGGATGGGAAGAGGGGTTAATATTCCCCCGCCACCAGAGTGGAGGCCAAGGGGTGACGCAGAAGGGAAGGGCTCCGGGGCTGTATGGTTGGCCCTCCAAACCTCTAGCCCGATGATGGACCGAGGCAAATCCCGGTCCGGAGGGTGAGGGGGAGTAAGTAACCGAGAGCTACGGCTCTCGGGAAGGAGCTCGGACCACGCTGCCAAGAAATAGCCTCGTGGCCGTTGAAGCTCTGGTGACCGTACCGCAAACCGACACAGGTGGGCGGGCAGTAATCTGCCAAGGCGCGTGGGGCAACCCTGGCTAAGGAACTCGGCAAATTGGCCCCGTAACTTCGGGAGAAGGGGTGCCCGCGTTAGGTGTAGGCCCTTGCGGTCGAAGCCGAGGCGGGTTGCAGGGAAACGGCGGTGGCGACTGTTTACCAAAAACACAGGGCTCTGCTAACTCGTAAGAGGACGTATAGGGCCCGACGCCTGCCCGGTGCTGGAAGGTGAAGGGGTGGGGTTAGCGGAGATTAATTCCGCGAAGCTCTGCCCTTAAGCCCCAGTAAACGGCGGCCGTAACTATAACGGTCCTAAGGTAGCGAAATTCCTTGTCGGGTAAGTTCCGACCTGCATGAATGGCGTAACGACTGCCGCGCTGTCTCGGCCAGGGGCCCAGCGAAACTGTAGTCTCGGCGAAGATGCCGAGTACCCGCGGTGGGACGGAAAGACCCCGTGGAGCTTTACTGCAGCTTGGCATTGAACCTTGGGGTAGGATGTGCAGGATAGGTGGGAGGCTGTGAAGCAGGGGCGCCAGCTCCTGTGGAGCCACCGGTGAGATACCACCCTTCCTGCCTCAGGGTTCTAACCTGCGGAAGAAAGCCTTCCGAGGGACAGTGCCTGGCGGGCAGTTTGACTGGGGCGGTCGCCTCCTAAAGAGTAACGGAGGCGCCCAAAGGTCCCCTCAGGTGGTATAGAAATCCACCGTTGAGTGTAAGGGCATAAGGGGGCTTGACTGCGAGGCCGATAGGCCGAGCAGGGGGGAAACCCGGGCCTAGTGACCCGGCGGTCCTGAGTGGAAGGGCCGTCGATCATCGGATAAAAGTTACCCCGGGGATAACAGGCTGATCGCTCCCAAGAGTTCACATCGACGGAGCGGTTTGGCACCTCGATGTCGGCTCATCCCATCCTGGGGCTGGAGAAGGTCCCAAGGGTCGGGCTGTTCGCCCGTTAAAGGGGTACGTGAGCTGGGTTCAGAACGTCGTGAGACAGTTCGGTCCCTATCCACCGCGGGCGCAGGAGGCTTGAGGGGAGCTGCCCCTAGTACGAGAGGACCGGGGTGGACGCACCTCTGGTGTCCCGGTTGTTCCACCAGGAGCAGAGCCGGGTAGCCATGTGCGGAAGGGATAACCGCTGAAAGCATCTAAGCGGGAAGCCCACCCCAAGATTAGGCCTCCCGAGGGTGGGGCAACCCACCCCCTGAAGGGCCCAGGGAGACTACCTGGTTGATAGGCCAGAGGTGGAAGCCCAGCAATGGGTGGAGCCTACTGGTACTAATCGCCCGTGCGGCTTGGCTGCAGTACCAGCTTAAAAGTTCCAAAGGATACCCCATTCACTTGTTAAAAATATTAAAGTTTCCCGGGTGCCTATACCGGAGGGGCCACACCCGTTCCCATTCCGAACACGGAAGTTAAGCCCTCCAGGGCCGATGGTACTGGGGCGTTACCGCCCTGGGAGAGTAGGTCGGTGCCCGGGATTTTTTTATTTTTATACCTAAATTAAATCTTTTTAAAAATCTCTTTAAAAAGTTCTCAAAATCAAAAATCAAGGTATAATAAACTTTTATGAATTCTGTCTTTAAGTTGACAGGTATTTTGGTTTTATCGATTTTTCTTTTCTTCTCTATAATTTTAGCAGCTGGGTTTATTTATCTTAAGGTTAGTCTCCCAAGTATTTCTAAGCTTAAAAACTACCGACCAGAACAAACAAATTTGGTATACGATATTCATGGGAATCTGGTAGGTTTTATCGGTCCAGTAAGGCGTGTTTTTGTACCTATAGATAAAATCCCTCCTCATGTAATCCAAGCTTTTTTAGCTGCAGAAGATGCTAATTTCTATAAACATAAAGGGATAGATTTTTGGAGTTTATTAAGGGCACTTTACAAAAATATCGTTCATGGTAAGGTAGTCCAAGGCGGTAGTACCATTACTCAACAGGTAGTTAAGTCCCTTGTCCTTTCTCCTGAAAGGACGCTTAGAAGAAAAATCAAAGAGATGTTTTTGGCCTGGCAAATTGAAAAATATCTAACCAAAGATCAGATTCTAACCATATATTTGAATCATATTTACTTAGGGGAAG
Organism: Thermodesulfobacterium commune DSM 2178; assembly: GCF_000734015.1. Classification (GTDB taxonomy): domain Bacteria; phylum Desulfobacterota; class Thermodesulfobacteria; order Thermodesulfobacteriales; family Thermodesulfobacteriaceae; genus Thermodesulfobacterium; species Thermodesulfobacterium commune. The sequence goes on along the minus strand of NZ_CP008796.1, from coordinate 1,295,055 downwards.
GGGCTTATGGAGTAGAAGCTGCTGCCCTTACTTATTTTAACAAACATGTCTGGGAGTTAGACTTAAACGAGGCAGCGGTTTTGGCAGGTTTACCGGCAGCCCCTTCTAAATATAATCCCCTTCAAAATTATAATCTTTCTATAGCTAGAAGAAACTATGTGCTTAAAAGAATGGCAGAGGTAGGTTTTATTTCTCCTGAAAAAGCTCAGGCTATTTCATCTCAACCTATACATTTAAACCCTAAAAATGTTAACATTCCTGTTTATGCAGCCTACTTCTTAGATGTGATAAAAGAAGAACTTAAAAAATTATTCCCTTCTGAGGTAGTAGAGAGGGGGGGACTTGTAGTCTATACTACTCTTGATTTAGAGTGGGAAAAGAAGGCATATGAAAACCTTATGAACACCCTTAGTCGTATGTTTACGAACAGAGAACCTCCAGAGATAGCAGTAGTTTGTATGGAAAACAAAAACGGAGGAGTAAGGGTTCTTATCGGAGGAAGAAACTATTTGGCTTCTCCTTATAATAGAGCTATTCTAGCTAAAAGACAACCTGGGTCTGCGTTTAAGCCTTTTATCTGGGCTAAGGCTATTGAAGATCGAGTAGTCTCTCCAGAGGATGTAATTCCCGATGAACCTATAACTCTTCCTGGAGGCGACCAGGGCAAAGATTGGTCACCTGGAAATTATGATGGGCAGTATTTAGGTCCTATAAGCTTAAGGGATGCCTTAGCCAAGTCAAGAAACGTAGTAGCAGTAAGGCTTGCTTTGATGCTAGGAAGAGAAAAAATTTATGATATGGTTCAAAAATTAGAACTTAACATCCCTAGAGATTTTAATTATAGTATAGCCCTTGGTTCTTATGAATTAACTCCGATAGAGCTCACAAGGAGCTTTACTATTTTCCCTAACTTAGGTCGTATGGTAAAACCTAAGTTTATAGAAGAAGTGAGAGATAGTTTGTTTGCTAAAACCCCTATTTACAAAACTGATGTGGTAGCTAAGCCGGTAATTTCTCCTTACACTGCTTCTATAATGAATGATTTCCTACAGGCAGTAGTTCTTTATGGAACAGGAACTTGTGCCAGGGGATTGGGTGTGCCGGTAGCTGGAAAAACCGGTACTACCCAGGAATATAGAGATGCTTGGTTTGTGGGGTTTACACCTACCTATACTTGTGGTGTTTGGGTTGGTTATGATTCAGGTAAGACGTTAGAAAGAGGGGAAACAGGAGGAAGGGTTGCTTGTCCTGTTTGGTTAAGCGTAATGAAAGGAACTAATCATAAACCTCAAGGGTTCTTTTTATATACAGAGAATACAGAGACTCAGAATCAAGAAAATACTGAAAATTTAGAAAACCAATAAATTTTTTTCTTCTTTCCGTTTTTGGGGGATATCTTTTATATTGTCTTTCTTAAATTCAGCTATTTCAAACTTAGTCTCAAGTTTTTCCAAAGCTTCCTTTATTTTAGCCTCTTCAACAGCTTGGAAACGAATAAAAACTCTTTTTTTACAGGTATCATCTATACAAAATTCGTCTCTCCAGCAAAAAATGGTATAAATATTTATTTGTAAATTCTTAAAAATTTCTAAAATCTCAGGAAGTTGATAGGGTGAGTTGATATAAAGGGCTACATGATAAGGACTGAAATAAGCCCCAGTTAGTTGAACAAAAAGTTTAAAAATGTCTGTTTGAGTGATAATCCCTATAACATAATTATTTTCATTAACTACCGGAAGTCCAGAGATTTTGTTTTCAAGCATAAGGACAGAAGCTTTTTCTATGGTATCTTCTGGAGATACGGTGATAGGGTCTGGGGTCATGATGTCTTTTACTTTTAGGTTTAAAAAAAGGTCATAAAGTTCTTTTAGGTCAACCCCTACGAATTTTGGTGGGGTAGCCTCTTTTATGTCTGTTTGGGTAACAATTCCTACTAGTTTTCCTCCTCTGGTTATGGGAATCCTTCGTATTTGGTGTTCCTTTAAAAGTTGAATAGCCCTGGTTATAGGTTCCTCTTCTTCTAAGGTAATCACTTCTTCAGTCATCCAATTTTTTACTAACATCTTAATCCCCTCCAGTTTTATTAGCCTGGAGTTGCATAACTATGTAATCCTGACAATAAAAAGTTTACTCCAAAATAAGTAAAAAGTACAGAGGCAAACCCTATGATGTTTAGCCAGGCAAGTTTTTTCCCTCCCCAATCTTTAGAACCTTTTATTAAACGAAGATGGATGGCTCCGCCATAGATAAGCCAGGTGATAAAAGACCAGGTTTCCTTAGGGTCCCAGCTCCAGTAGCTTCCCCAAGCTTGCTCCGCCCAAACAGATCCGGTGATAATACCTAAGGAAAGCCAAAAGAAACCAAAAAGCATCAGTCTATATATAAAATGTTCTAAAGAAACTTGCAAAGAGGCTGAGAGAGTTTTATTAGCTCCGATGAGATAAAACAGGCTTAGACCAAAGGTAACGGCAAAAGCCCCATATCCCAAAAAACAGGTAACTACATGGGCTATCAACCAATTACTTTTTAGGGCTGGGAGAAGTGGCTTGATTTCAGCAGGAGCTTTAAGAGAGGCATAGGCCATGATAAAAGCAGTCAAAGTAAAGGTAATGCTTCCTAAGGCTTTAGAAGGAAATTTAAACTCCATAACAAGATAAATTAATGCAATACATAGTCCAAAAAAGACCAAAGATTCATAAAGGTTGGAAAGAGGAACGTAGCCAAAGCCAGCTTGATGGGTTTGATACCATCTAATAAAAAAAGCCGCGAGGTTTAAAAACAACCCAGCCCAACCAATGGTAGAACCTACAAATCCTCCCCAATCCCACTTAAAAACCCAATGTATAAAATAAATTAAAGCCGCAACAAAATAGACAAAAGTGGCTAAACTAAAAACTAAACTGTTTTCTGGAAGTAAAGTTCGGAAAATAGCTATATACAAGATTATGGCTAACAAAAAACCAAAAATAACATTTTTAAATCTCATCAAGCTCCTCCCGGAAAGCTATAGTTTAAAAAAAGTATACTTAAAAAAACAAAAAAAACAACAACCTAATAACATTTTTAAATTTTACAAGATGATGTTCAATTCTTTTAGAAGAGGCAAAAGGGTATAACAAATTTCTACCCAATCTTTTTTACCTTCTTCTACCTCGTCCATAAAGGCTTCAAGTTTTCTGGTAAACTCCTCAGATACATAGGTTTCAAACCTTGACCTTAGATATTCGTATACCTGTTTTCCTAAGGCTGTAGGAACAAGTCCTCCGTTTTTCAGCTCATAAACATAATACTTATTTAAAAGGGTAGAAACAATTTCTGCATAAGTAGATGGTCTACCTAACCCTCTTTTTTTCATTTCCTGGATCAGAGTCCCCTGATTAAAAAGAAAAGCTTTAGGTATTTTTTGTAACTTAATGTTGTTTATGGTAAAAGAAGGAGAAACGGGGAAAAGATGTGGTTTGGTCCAAACTAAATCATAACCGTTTGAAAGTATGTCTACTATCACTTCTTCTTCCCAGGCGAAAAAGGGAAGGACCAACTTAAGGTTCTTTTTTAAGACTTTAGTTTTTCTCATCTGACTTGCTATAAATCTTCTAAAAATAAGGTCATACAATCTAAAACTATCCTTATAATTTTTAAAAGAGATTAATCCGTGGGCTACCCTTAGTTTTAGTTCTTCTACATCCCAGGGACGGGTAGGCCTTATACCTTCATGGGCTCCTTCACTAAACCATTCTCTCGGATAGAATAACTCTTCTCCAAAATGTTCTGAGATATAAGGTTTAGCTACCTGAAACCGTCCTACGTCTGAAATTCGAGTTGAATCTGTTCGATGATAGGTGATTAAACCGAGTTCAAAGAGTTCTTGCAAAAGAGACATGGTATAGGAGGTAGAAAACCTGAAGAAATTATAGGCTTCTTCCAGTATGGTGTCTGTGGTATAAGGAGGAGGTGGAGAAAGTTCATCTTCTTTTTGGCCTTCTAAGGTAATTTTAGCCTGAGGTAGGTGTTGTTCTAATTTCTCTGCAATTTCTTTTTCTTCTACCTCGATAAAAAGGGGATATTCATTTATCGTAAAGTTTATTCGATATTTGTGTTGCTTACTTAGTTTTTCTCTTTCTATTACCCATCCTAAAACCGGAGTTTGCACCCTACCTGCTGAGAGATAGTTTTTGTGGAAAACTTTCCATAATTCCTGAGAAAGAGAAAACCCTACCCAACGATCTGCCACCCTTCTGGCTAACTGGGCTTTAACCCGAGGAAGGTTTATTTCTTGAGGGGTTTCAAAGGCTTTTTTAAGGGCTCTTACCGTAACTTCGTGAAACTCTAGTCTTTTAATATTTTTTTGAAAGGGTTTCAGATTAATGTAAATGTCATAAGCAATCTTTTCTCCCTCTGAGTCAGGATCTGAGGCAATAAAGGTTTGGTCTGAACAAAAACTAAGGATCCTAAGCCCGTCTACAATGTCAGCTTTGTCAAAGATGTTTTCTTTATCCTTTATTTCTTCTTCATCCACATATTGTTCTCCTGTTTCTCTGTCTATTTTTATGGTATTAAAAACAGGATGAAAAGTTCTGTTATTCTTTAAAACTCCAAATATCCCCTTTTTTCTGGAAAGGTTATAAAGATGCCCTAAAGAAGCACAGACAGAAAGCAGGGTATTTTCCATCGGTATTTCATAAACCCATAGGTTGGTGTACCTTCTAACCGAGGGTTTTCCAAAGAAGCTAGCTATGGTTTTGGCTTTATGAGGGGATTCTACGATAAGAAGGTAGTTCTTAAAATCTATCTTTTCAGCTGAAATTTTTTCTCTTTCTTGTTTTATTTGGGTATCAAGCTCGATTATTTTTTCAAAATTCACCTCTGTTAACTCTACTTCATCCCCTAAATAAAACCTTAGTCTTTTTTTAAGACTGTTTAAGGCTTTAAAACTATCTACCAAGATAACCGAAAGTCCTGGCATAAGTCCTTTAGTAGTGAGCCTTGAAACCCTTCCTGAAGCCTGAAGGTAAGAAGAAGCGTTTCCCACGATAAGATGGTAATTTCCGTTTTCGTCCCGTTCTAAGAAAACTTCTTCGTTGGTTTTAAGTTTTTCTATGAACTCAGGGTTCTTAAGCCGTTCTTCTATAAATTCCTTGATCGATAATACCTTTTTATACAACCCTTCATACTTAGGGAGGTCTTCTTCTCTTAAGGTTAAAAATCTTCTAAGGTAGTTTACATGTGATAAGGCGGTTATCCGTTCGTCGTCTTTAAAAAGAGGCATAAGAGATAAAAGCAAACTGTACAAAAATTGAGGAGCAACAGAAAGGGAAAAGCTTACCTCGTTTTTCATAAGGGGGAAAACATGCTTGGGTACTCCTAAAAAAATGGCGTATCTCAAAATCTCAGGTAAATCCAATCCTCTGACCAAGGGGTTACCAAGATGACATAACCCTACTGCAACCTCTACCTCTCCTTGTTTTAACTTATTTAAAAGGTCTTCTTCACTGACCTCCAAGTAAGAAATCGCTTTTACACCGTTTTCTCTGAGCTGTTCTGTAAACTTCTCTACGTAAGTCCTTCCATAAGATTCTTCTACAAAAACAAGCCCTCCTTTACCTAAGGCTTTTATCAATTTTACCGCTTCTTCAGAAAGTCTTTGTATATCTCTTGGTTCTCCGACGTCAAGATAGGTGTCGATTACCTTTCTTAGGGTGGAGACAAAACGTGTTATTTCAAACCCAAGCAAGTTTTGAAAAAGAAGGACTCGGTTGGTTCTTGGTTTTAATGTAGCAGAGGAGATGATGAGCTGTTTTTGAGTACTTCGATGGTTTTTTTTGATTTTTAAAAGCTCAGAATAGTCTTCCTCGGTTTTATCTCTCTTTAAAGCCAGCTTTATCTCTTCTTCAGAGAACCCCAGTAATAAAAACAAGTTGTCTACGTTTTTACTGCTTTTTAAAAAAGAATCTACGTCATCGACGAAGATAAGAGAAAAGTCTAAAGATTTAAGGATTTCAAAGTTTTTATGCATAAAGGCGGAAGTACAGATAAACACATCAAAATTCTGTTTTTCTAAGATTTCTTTTTCTTTTTTTTGCCCGGTATAGGCTAGAATTCTTTTTTTCTTTAAAGCGAGGGAGGAGGTTCTATCTATAAAGTCGTTTAGCTTGGTTTCTACCTGATTGACCAGCATTTTGGTAGGTACGATAATAAGGGCTTTTTTGGGGGTAAGAAGAGCACTAATAAGACCAAAGGTTGATTTTCCAGTTCCTGTAGGGGCGATGATAGCAAAAGATTCCCCTAAAAATAACCTCTTAGCCCAGTTTATCTGTAAAGAAGAAGGTTTAGCCCCGATGATTTCTTTAAACAACTTACTAAAATTAGAAACTTGTTTTTCTACTTCTCCAAAGATCTTTAACTGTTTTAAAGTTTTTTCTTTCTCTAAAATTTCACAAATCTTTAAGATCGAGGGATTTGAAGGTATTTTTCCTTCGGGAAGACAGTTTTCACAAGGAATTCCTTTACCAAGTCTTTCATCTGAGACTATCCCTTTACAGTTAGGGCACCCATTTTCCAAAAAATAAAGCATTTTTCACCCTCTTAAAATGTTTTTAATGTTGTTTATTTGAAACATAAGGAACATAGCAAATTTGTTTCAGTTGTAATCTTTATAAAATAGTTTAAACTAAAATTTATGCAATACTCAAACATAATATATTTAGATTATAACGCTACTACTCCTGTTTTACCAGAAGTTTTAGATGTGTTCAACAAATATTCTTCAGAAGAGTTCGCTAACCCAAATTCTGCTCATGTATTAGGTAAAAGGGCTAAGTTAGCCCTTGAAAAGTTTAGAGAAGAGGTAGCAAGCCTCTTAAATGCTTCTTCCGAAGAAATATTTTTTACCTCAGGAGGAACAGAATCTAATCATCTGGCTTTGTTAGGAGTAGCTCTTGCAAAGGGGAAGGGTCATATTTTGGTGAGTTCCTTTGAGCATCCTTCGGTGTTAAACCCAGCGGTGAAGCTGTTAGAGATGGGATTTGAGGTAGATTTTTTGCCTGTGAATTCCCAAGGTTATGTAGACCCTGAAGAAGTCCAAAAAAGAATCAAGAAAAACACCTTTTTAGTTTCTGTGATGTTAGCCAACAATGAGATAGGTACCATTCAACCAGTTGAAGAAATTGCTAAGATTTGTCAAGAAAGGGAAATAATATTTCATACTGATGCCTGTCAAGCTGTAGGTAAGATACCGGTAGATGTAAAAAAAATAGGGTGTGATCTTCTATCCTTTGCAGGTCACAAGATGTATGCACCTAAGGGGATAGGAGGTTTGTTTATAAAAAAAGGATTTTCTATATCCCCTCTCTTTTTAGGGGGAGGACAAGAAAAAGGGATAAGGCCTGGGACAGAACCGGTAGGTCTGATAGCTGCCCTGGCTAAAGCAGCAGAGATAGCTAAAAAAGACGTAAGTTTTGAGGCAGAAAGACTTATCTACTTAAGAGAAACCCTTTATGAGGGTCTTAAAGAGGTTTATCCAAAAATTTACCGCTACGGGATTCCTGAGAAAACTCTTCCCAATACCTTAACTGTTTCTTTCGTAGGTAAAATAGGGAGTAAAATCTTGGAAGACCTCCCAGAGGTGTGTGCTTCTACCGGGTCTGCTTGCCATGACCGGAAAGGTTCAAATACTTTGATCGCTTTAAAAGTGCCTGAAGAAATAGCTCAAGGCACCATCCGGTTCTCCTTAGGTAGATATACTACCTTCGAAGACATAGAAAAGGTTATAAAAATTTTTCAAGGTTATTTTAGATTAAAAAATTAACATGTTTAAAACCATAGGTCAGGTTTTTTTAGTAAAACCAGGTAGCCTTTCTGCCGAAGAAAAGGAACTCTATCGAGACCTCCAGTTTACTAATTTTATTTTTTTCAAAGAACATTTTCAGGAAGATTTTCCAGAGTTTTTAGATAGATTAAAAGCTTCAGTAGATAGTTTTAACTTTTTAGCTATAGACCAAGAAGGGGGGAGGGTTTGTCGTATACCAGGAGAATTCCCTTCTCCTCTGGAGATCAGTCTAAACTATCAAAAAAATAAAGATCTATCTTTGGTAAAAAAATGGGCTCAAAGTCTTGCGAAAACAGTGGTTGAAAAAGGGCTTAACCTTAACCTTGCTCCTGTAGTAGATTTAGCAGGAGAGGAAGCTCCAGAGTTTTTAAGGTCTCGTACCTTGGGAAACGACCCTGAACTGGTTAAATTTTTAGGAGAGATTTTCATCTCAGAACATAAAAAACAGGGGTGTTTCTGCTGCGTTAAACATTTTCCAGGGTTAGATGAGGTTACCATAGACCCTCATAAAGACCTTCCTGAAAAGGAGAAAATTAATTCTTCTTCCCTTGAAGTTTTCCGGTTTTTTGCTGAAAAGGGGGTTCCTTTTTTTATGACTACTCACCTAATAGTAAAAAGTTTAGACGTTTTACCAGCTACTTTTTCTTTAAAAGTGATAAAGCTGTTAAGAGATAATCTCGGGTTTAAAGGCTGTATCATCACCGATGATTTAAACATGGGGGCTTTAGGAAAATGGGAACTTTCTGAAAGGATTGTTTTAAGTTTGGCAAGTGGACACAACTTTCTTATATTTTGTGGAACCTTCGAAGAATTAGCTTATCATTTGTTTGAGATTAAAACCGAGATTGAAAAAAGCCCAACCTTACGAGAAAGGCTTTCTGAAAGTTTTTATGTGTTAGATAGGGTTAAGAGGTGGATTTATGAGTGAAGAGATTAGCTACCAAGAGATAGTCAATAAAGTAAAAGAGGCCTACATAAGAGCTTGCAAAAGCCTTCCTTCAGAGGTTTTAGAGGCCTTAACCAAGGCTTTAGACGAAGAGACCGAACCTTTGGCTAAAGCGGGGTTAGAGGTGTTGATAGAAAACGCAGAAATCGCTAAAAAAGAAGATCTTCCTATCTGTCAAGACACAGGTATTCCGGTTGTTTGGGTTAAAATCGGAGAGGAGGTGTGTATAAAAAATTTAGAAAAGGCTATCAACGAAGGTCTCTTTTTAGCATACAAAGAAGGATTACTTAGGGCTTCGGTATGTGAAGTGCTTACCAGAAAAAACACCGGAACCAATACCCCGGCGGTAATCCATTATGAATTAGTCCCAGGTAAGGTTTTGGAAATACACATCCTTCCTAAGGGATGTGGTAGCGAAAACATGAGTGCCCTTGCCATGTTACCTCCTTCAGCAGGGGTAGAGGGGATTAAAAGATTCGTGGTGGAAACTGTTAAAAAAGCTGGTCCTAATCCTTGTCCTCCTGTAACCGTAGGGGTGGGGATAGGAGGTACCTTTGAAAAAGCAGCCTTTCTAGCCAAAAAGGCACTTTTTAGACCCTTTGGGACTTTTCATCCAGAGGAGGAGATAGCTAAACTTGAAAAGGAGCTCTTATCTGAGATAAATTCTCTTATGATTGGCCCATTGGGTTTAAAAGGTAAAACTACCGCCTTAGCCGTTCATATAGAGACTTATCCTTCTCATATTGCCAGCCTTCCGGTAGCCGTAAACTTTCAATGTCATGCCTATCGGATAGCAAAAATAAAGTTTTTATAAAAGGAGCAAACATGAAAAAGTATTTCTGGATGGTTTTTATCTTTTTGGTATTTTTTTTAGGTGGCTGCGGAAAGAAAAACCCACCTTTACCTCCCTCTAAAAGTATTCCTAAAGAGTTTTCTTTTGAGGTAAAACCTACAGAGGCAGGTTTTGACCTGATAGTTTATCTTCCTACAGAGACTAAGGGAGGCTATCCTTTAATAAAAATTAGTTCTCTTATCATAGAAAAAGAAGAGATATCTTTAGATTCTCCTAAGGCTAAACCTAAAATTTATGAAATCAAACTTTCCCCTAAACTTCATTCTGCAGGAAATTTATACGTGTATCACGACTATCAAGTTAAACATCGTCATAGATATAAATACAGGATTAAAATAAAGAAAGATTTTTTAGTTAAGACCGATTGGTTTGAGTTTCCTGAATATTTATACTGGCATAATCCTCCTCTTTTCCCTGAGAACATCTCTTTTCAGGTTCTACCAGAAAAGGCGGTGCTTTTAACCTGGAAAAAGCCAGAAAAAGACATAGAAGGCCTTTCTATCGATTACCCAATCTCTTATGAGATTGAAAAAATTTCTGGCCCTAAGGTTGAGAGTTTTTATGTGAGAAAAGAAGAGTTTTTTGAAAAACTATCAGATGTTAATAAGACCTGCTATCGGATAAGAAGTATTTTGAATTTTCGAGGCACTCAGATCCCAGGTCCTAAGAGTCCTCCTCTGTGTTTGGAATAACAGGCTGATAAAAATACAGAGTAGTTTCTCCGTAGGTTTTGACTTTAATCAAGACAAACCGGTCGGTTTTTTCTGGTAGGGGTATTCCTGTAGCTTCTTCTACCATTATTATGGCTTCTTGGTCTAAAATTTCTGTAGGCAAGGCCTTAAGGGTTTTAAGGCTCAGCCCGGTTTTATAAGGTGGGGTGATAAAGACCAAATCAAACTTAACCTGAGGATAGGCTTGGCTAAGCTTAGATAGACCTTCTGGTAGTTTAAGTTTTAAAACCAAGGCCTTTTCTGTAAGTTTAAGTTTTTCTAAATTTTTATGAATCAGAGAAAGGCTTAAGTTGCTAAAGTCTACAAAAAAAACCAGATCCGCCCCCCTTGAAAGTGCTTCTATTCCAAGAGCTCCTGTCCCTGAAAACAGGTCTAACACTTTAGCCTCAGAAAGGTCTTGTCCTAAAAGGTCAAAAAGAGATTTCCTGATCCTGCTTCTTAAAGGGCGGATGCTTAAGTCTTTAGGTGGAGGAAGAAAAAGCTTTTGTCCTTTTAAATAGCCTCCGGTGATTTTCAAACTAAAGGGCCCTTTATTTTAGAAGTTCTAACCAGGTCTGAGGTAAAGAAAAATAATAAGGATTCAACCCAGGATGATAATATTTACCAGAAAGTAGTTGTTTAGGATTAAGCCAATCTTTTGGCTCTTTGGTAGCCAAGAAAAAGGCGATCTCTTCTCCATAGCAAGGAACATAGCAGCGTACTATCTTTACATAAGGGAAGACCTGAGAAATTTTAGGATAGGCTTCTTTTATGATATGAGGAAAATAAATCGGTAGACTAGCTTGCTGGATAAATACCCCATAAGGTTTAAGCACCTTTAAAGCTTCTTGATAAAACTCAACGGTATATAAGGTTTTAGCAGGTCCTACCGGGTCGGTACAATCAACTATTACCAAATCAAACCCCTCTGAAGGGCTCTCTTTTAGCCCTAAATAGCCGTCTTTAATCACTAAGTTGACCTTTGGGTCGTTATAATCTCCAGAAATTTTAAAAAAGTATTTTTGACATAAATCAAACACTAGGGTATCTATTTCAAACTGAATGATCTTTTTTATAGTAGGGATTTTTTGAAGTTCTCTTAGAACTCCTCCGTCCCCCCCTCCAACTATTACAACCTCTTCAGGGGGGGTAGGGAGAAGACTGATAGGAAGATAGGTTATGGTCTCATGATATATAAACTCGTCTTTTTCTGTAAACTGAACGATTCCATCTAAAACAAAAAAATAACCCCAGGAAGGGTTTTTAAAGATTTGTATTTCTTGTAACCCTTTTTCTTCAAAGACTAATTCAACCTTGTAAGAATGTCCAAAATCTTTAAAGATTTTTTCTCGCCACCAAAAACTTCCAGTCAAGTTTCGCCTCCCTCTGATAAAGTATCCTGAGAAAGTCCTCTTGCAAACTCAGCGATATAGACGTTTTGCGGACGAAGATTACGTTGAAGATTGGCTAAGATTTTATGAGCTTTTTCTTTATTTTCTGCCAAGATGTCTAAGGCAGAGTATCCTTTTTCTGGCCAGGTATGGATATAGATATGAGAAGAACCTAAATTAACCTGAGCAGAAACCCCAAAGGGCTGAAACTGATAACTTACCGCAGAAACCTCTTTTAACGCACCGTTAGGTGCTATGGCTTCTTTTAAAGCTTGTTCAACCACCGGAGCTTCAGCCAAAAGTTCAAAAGGGGAACCCCAAAACTCAGCGATGATATGATAGGACCAAACACATCGTTTAAGTGCACCTTGCTGGGTAGGGCAGGTATTCAACCTTTCAAACTGACACACGGTTTGGACTGTACTCATGTTTCACCTCCTCCCAGGCAAGGTGCCCGGTTTTTAGTTTTTAGTATTCCAATAAAAAAATCGGGACGGGCGGATTTGAACCGCCGACCCCCCACACCCCAAGCGGGTGCGCTTCCAAGCTGCGCTACGTCCCGATTAAGAAGACAAAAATAACCTATTTAAGTTTAAACTCTATAATAAAAAATCTTTAAAAAATGTCAAGAGGTTAAGGAAAATTTTTGTTTGTTCAGATTTCTAAAGAGTTTTTACGTTTTTTTAAGGTTTATAAACCTTAATCAAAGTTATTGCTTTTCTCAAGGTTCAAGAATAAAATTATATCATGCTTAAATTTTTTTACTTATTAAAAGACCCGCGAAACCTCCCGCAAGTTTTTGAAAAGATTAACTCAAAAGAGATTATTTTGGTTCCTTTAGAAAAAATTTCAGAACTTCCTAAGGAAGAGGTTATAACCTTTGATGCCATTTTGGTGCTAGGAGGAGATGGCACCTTCCTAAGGGCTGTCCCTTTCGCCTATACTTACGACCTTCCTTTGATAGGGGTTAATCTGGGAAATTTTGGTTTTTTAACCGAGGTTTCTTTAGAAGAATTACCATATCTTTTAAGGCTAATCAAAGAAGGAGAGGCTAAAATTCAAAAAAGAACGCTTCTTGAGATTACCTATCAGAATGAGACCTTTGTTGCTCTAAACGAAGGGGCTATCATGAAAGGTCCTTTGGGTAAGGTGATATATTTGAGCCTGCAGGTTGAGGGCTATCATCTTACTACCATCCCTGGTGATGGGTTGATCATCTCTACCCCAACCGGGTCGACTGCTTATAATCTTTCAGCCGGAGGTCCGGTTATCCATCCAGAGGCACAAGTTTTTGTCTGCACACCGATCTGTGCTTTTAAAATAAACCTACGTCCCTTTGTTATTCCAGATAACTTTGAAACCGTGGTAATCTTAAACAAAAAAGGAAAAGGGGAGAACGAAGAAGTTCATCTTCTCATCGACGGACAGATTAACTTAGTAGTGCAGGAAGATCAACCTCTTCGTTTTAAAAAAGCCCCAAAACCTCTTAAAATTCTTACCTTACCAGAGAAAAATTATCTAAAAATTTTAAAGTCTAAGTTTAATTGGTAAAAAAGTCTTTTAAACCTCCTCTTTTTTTAAGAGTTTAGAGGCTAATTCTTCTTTCTTTTCTTTTAAAGTTTCTTTACTTTTTTCTATAGCTTCTTTAAGTTCTTCTTTTTTAGTTTCGATGATTTCTTTAGCTTTGGAAGTGATTTCTTCTGCTTTAGCTTTTAAAGTTTCTGCTTCAGCTCTAACTTTCTCTAAGGCTTCGTCCACTTCTTCTTTAATCTTTTTTCTAACCTCAGAGCCACTGGCTGGTGCCAAAAGAAGGGCTGCAATCCCTCCTACTATCACCCCACTAAGAAAAGCTAACAAAACCGTAGTTTTTTTTCCTTCCATAATCTACCTCCTTTTAGTGAAATTTTTTTTAACTATTAACCTAAAGGTTTTTATTTTTAAATTTAGGAAAAGGTATCATCTTCTTTAACTGTTGTATCAGTTCCTTAGCTCCATAGATTAGAGAACTACCTTCTACATAGACCTTTTTAATCTGGTGGTTTATCTGGTCTAAAACAAGTTTAGAGGTTTCACTTAACTCAGCAAGAGAGTTTATCATAGGACTTAAACTATGGCTAACCTTTTCTGTCACCTCTTTTACCTGATAGGTGGTATTTTTTATATTTTCTAAATTGCTTTTTGCAATTTCTAAGTTAATTTTTAACTTATTGGAAATTTCTTTTACTTCATCTGCAACTATCTCTGTCTGGTTTTTCAAAAAGGTTTCGAAATCTTTTATACTTTCTCCTAATTCTTTTATAATATTAGGTACAATCTTAAGCCCGGTTATAAGTTCGTTTAGGTTAGAGATAGTTTGTTTAGCTATGTCTAAGGTCTCTGAGGTTTTTTCGGTGGTTTCTTTAAGATTTTTTAAAACAGGAGATAGTTCTTCTAACCTTAGGTTTACACGGTCTAAAGTTTGATTAACCTTAAAAAAGATATAAATAGCTATACCTACTAAAACGCCTACGAAAAGAATCAAGAGATACAATAGGGTTTCCATAAAGCCTCCCTAAAAGGCTATTTAAAATAAATTATAAGCATAAAAATCAAAAAGTCCACTTAACCAAGTTGGGATAATATCTTTTAAGATAAAAGTTTTTAGGAACCACCCTAAAGTTATAAGCTTTAATTCCAGGTCCATAAAGAGGGAAGGATTTTTGATAGACCCCAACTCCCTCTTTAAACTCTACCAGCTTAAGGGGAAAGCTTCTGACATATCTTTCTCTCTCTTCTTCTTCCCCTAAGTTGCATACACAAGCTATTTCCTCTATGATTACTAACTGTACTTCTATTAAGTCAGGGTTTAGGTTACCTAAAAAGACTTTGGCAGATACACTTACTTCTTGGCCTTCCTGGAGAAAGGTTTTTTCTAAATTTTCTTTTACCTCTATAAACTTTATGTTTTCCCAATTTTCGGTCAAAATCCTTTTTTCTTCTGCTAAAGCCTTAAGAAGAGAAAAATCTTTTTGAGAAAGATGTTTTAGTCTTTCTATGATAGGTGAATAAAACTTATCTATATATTCAAGGAGCATACGGTTGGTAGAAAACTGTTTACAAGCTATGTACATGCTTTGTTTCATCATCTTTACCCAATCTCTTGGAATCCCGTCTTCGTCTCTTTCGGTAAAGAGAGGATAAATTTCTTTTTCTAAAAGAGTGTATATTTGATGAGCTTCATAGTGATTATAAGGTGGTAATCCTTCTTTAGGGATTATAGCCCAACCGTTAAGCTGGTTGTATCCTTCTGGCCACCATCCGTCAAGAACGCTTAAGTTTAAAACCCCGTTCATGGCAGCCTTCATCCCTGAGGTTCCGCAAGCCTCCATAGGCCTTAAAGGGGTGTTTAACCAAACGTCTGACCCCCAGATAAGATATCTGGCTAAATGAAGGTTATAGTTTTCTAAGAAAATAATTTTGTTGTAAAGCTGGTAAGTCTCTCTAAACTCTAAAATCTCACGGATTATGTTTTTACCTTCTACATCTTTAGGATGGGCTTTACCTGCAAACACCAGCACAATATCTTTTTCTGTTAGTAGTTTTAGTATTCGTTCTTTATGGTACAGAATAAGAGAGTTTCTCTTATAACCGGTCATCCTTCGAGCACAACCTATGATAAGGTCTTGGGCTTTAGGAAGTTGATAGTTTTGTTTTTCTTCTGAGAGGTTTAACTTAATAGATTCCTCTTTTAACTGGGTTTTGATAAGGTTTAAAAGTCTGTACTTGTTTTTTTTATGGGCTTCCCATATTTCTTCGTCTGGGATTTTTAGTATTTCCTCCCAGGTTGAATCTTCAGGAGACATATAGATAAAATTTGCTCCAAGATATTTTTTGAAAAGTGCATAAAAAGGTTCGCTTAGCCATCTCCAATGAACACCGTTGGTTACATACTCTATGGGAACTTCTTCTTCTGGAAGTTCGGGAAAAAGGGGATGCCACATCTTTTTGGTGGTTTTTTGATGAAGCTTAGAAACAGCATTTACGTTAGAGGAATAGTTGATGGCTAAAGCAGGTAACCAGAAAATTTCAGGATTTTCCTTTAGGGTGCCCTGTTTATAAAATTCCAGAATAATGTTTTCGTTTTTGGTTAGTTCAACCAACTCTTCTAACTCTTCCCAGAGATATTTTTTAACCAACTCCTTAGGAAAATGCTCATTACCTGCGATAACCGGTGTATGGGTAGTAAAAACAGTAGTCTCTTTGATAAGCATGATAGCTTCATCTAAGGAAAATCCTTGAAACAATAAATCCTTTAATCTTGCTAGAAGGACAAACGCAGAATGACCTTCATTAAGATGATATATCTTGGGGTTGAGATTTAATGCCTTCAGTAATTTATATCCTCCGATACCAAGGATAATCTCTTGTTGGATCCTTTTTTCTATTTCCCCTGGGTAGAGATATCTAAGTATTTCTTTTATTTCTTCAGGATTCTCAGGATGGGTGGTATCCAAAAAATAACCAACTACTTTACCTACTTCTAACTTAAATACCCTAAGTTTTATCTCTACTCCCATAAGGTTCATCGATAACGCCATAGGGGTTCCATCTGAATTTTTAACCTCCTCTAAAAAGTTTAAAAACAGGTCTAATTTTTCTGGATGTTCTGTCTGTGTTTTTTCCTTAGAGTCTATAGTTTGTTTTAAGTAACCATGTTGATACGCAAGCCCTATTCCTATCAACGGAAGCCCTAAGTCTGAAGCAGCCATCAAAAAATCCCCGGCTAAAATCCCTAATCCTCCTGCATAAAAAGGCAAAGTAGGATGAAGCCCAAACTCGGTACAGAAATAAACTATTTTGTCTTCTGGCTCTAAACGATGTTTTTTGACTTCTGGATGTACATATTCTTTATATTCTTGAAATGCTTCCCAGAGGTCCTCTAAATCCATAAGAAAGGTCTGGTCTTTGGCTAACGCTTTTAACCTTATGTTAGGAAGGTAGTAGATAAGTTTAAAGGGATTATGTTCAACTTGTCTAAAAAGGTCTCGGTCTATTTTATAAAAAAAAGAAAGCACGTCATAGTTCCAGGAAAACCAGAGATTTTTAGAAATTTTTAAAAGTTTCTCAAGTTCCTTAGGTATAGAAGGATAAACAAAAAATTTTTTGAAAGGCATTTTTATCCCTCTAACTTGGTTTCTATATCTGCTAATATATTCATATAATACCGATAAATTTCTTCTGGAGAAGAGTAAGGAGAAAAATATTTATGCACATCTCCATCTTGAAAATATTTGATGCACATATAGTAAAAATGGTCTGAGGTAGAAAGTTTTTTAAGAATAGAGAGGAGATCATACCGTTTCTGGTCTTTGGCTTTTTTGATTAACTCATAGCAAGTCTTCATGGCATTCCATTGAAGGGGATTAGAAAGCCAGGCAGAAAGGTCTCTTTCGGTGTCTGCCCAGGAAGTTGGGTTAGGAACAGAGATAGGGGTAGGAGTATAGTTTAAGGTGGTTTTTACCTCAGAAGGCCAAAGAAACTGTAAATTTTTTTCCTTTAAAGCTAAAAGTACAAACTCTTTTATAAAATCAAAAATTCCTGTTTCAGCCCATTGATGTTCTCCAAAGGTTTCATAATCCATAAAAAGGTTTAAATAGAGATTCTTTCCTGTTTTTTCTATTAGCATCAAGTCTTTTATCCAGGACAAATACTTTTTAGGGGTAAGGGGATATTCATCCCAACTTTTATCACTAAACCTAAAGGCAATGTCGTCTGAAAGTTTATAATGTTTTAGTAGCAAAAGATGGGCATGATTGGCAGAGACCCTGGGATAAAGAGGAGATTCTCCTTTTAAAATCTTGTCAGCCCCTTCTATAAGGATGGTTTTTATCTGAGGCATGGTAGCAAAAAGTAAGTTTGAAATTTTGTCAAAATAGATCAACTCGGTATTACGAAAGGTGGTAGGTAGCATCCCAAATTCTTTTTTGATGATCTCCGCGTGTTCTTCTATCTCCTCTATAAATTCGTCTAAATCAAAGATACTGCTAAGAGAATGATAGTAAGTTTCGTTAAGAAGCTCTACCCCTCCGGTTTTTACCAGGTCTAAAAAGGAATGTAAAACCTCAGGACGGAATTTTTTAGCTTGTTCTATAAACGTCCCTGTCAGACTATAAGAAACCTTAAATCTTCCGTCAGACCTTTCTATCAGCTCTTTAAAAAGGGCGTTGGCAGGAAGATAACACTTTTCTGCTACCTTGTTAAATATGGCTGCGTTAAGGCTATCGTCAAAATACTCGACTGTTGATTTTGTTTTTAAAACATTAAAATTTTTGACCCTAAAGGGCTGATGCACCTGGAAATAAAATATAATATAAAGCATACTTAGTTTATCAAAAGTTCGTTATAGATTTTTATCAGTTCTTCGGCTCTTATATCCCAGGAAATCTTTTTAACTTCTTCTTTAACTTTTTGTTGAAGGTTTTTTAGTTTTTCTGGATGTTTTAAGAGGTCTACGATGATGTTTACGATTTTGTCAACATCCCAAAAATCAACTTTATAAGCGTTTTCTAAGATTTCTGAAGCCCCTGATTGTTTGGAAATGATAAGGGCACAGCCAAAATACATGGCTTCTAAGGCTACGATCCCAAAGGGCTCAGAAACCGAGGGCATAACCACTATGTCTGCTAAACTTAAGGCTTCTTCTACTTCTTGTCTGGTAAGAAAACCGGTAAACAAAACCTGGGTGCCAAAACCTTCGCTTGCGGCTTCAAACATAAGTTCTCTTTCCATTTCTCCTGCACCAGCGATCAAAAACCTTACTTTCTTAGGATATTGCCTAAGGATTTTTTTTGCTATTTCTAAAAAAATCTTGGGACCCTTCTGAGGGGTTAATCTTCCTAAAAATAAAATCACAGGACATTTAAATTTTTTTGTCTTTTTGGGTTCTTTGGTATAAACGGTAAAAGCATTGTATAACACCCGGATCTTTTCTTCAGGTACTTTGTAATGTTCTTTTATCACCTGAGCGGTGTAGTTAGAAACAGCGATTACTCGGTCTGCTAAATTTAATCCCAGGTATTCTATCTCATGGACTACAGGATGTCCGTATCCGATCGCTCTGTCAAACTCTGTAGCATGCACATGAGCAACCAGAGGTTTTTGGAGAAGGTGTTTAAGAAAGAGTCCTGCAGGGTAGGTCATCCAATCATGAGCATGGATCAAGTCAACCTCTAAATGTTTGGCAACCTCTAAAACATTTTGCAGGTATCTTTGAACCCGGGATAAGGTGTGATTCTCCTTATTAAGTAGATTTTCTATCCTTTTTAAAACTTTCTCAGAAATCGGAGTTAACGGCTTTTTTTCTTCCAAAAAGTTTATGGTGTTTTCAGGTTGATAAGAAAACAGTCTTAAGGTGTCTAAGTAAGCCCCTTCGGGGGCTAAATAACCTATTTGATAAAACTTTAAAGGTAAAGGCTTTAGTTGCCTTTGGTGAGGGCTCTTAGCTACTGGAAAGTCTGCCTCCCACCCAGAAGAGATTTCAAAAAACACTTTTTCTTTGGTAGGGAGAATCATATAGATTTTTACTCCCTTTTCAGCTAAAGCTTTAAAAAGCCCGTAACAGGCCATTCCAAGCCCACCTACTATAAACGGAGGATATTCCCAGGTTAACATCAAAACTTTCATTGTTCAGGCTCCTTCTTAAAGTTTTTTAAAGCTAAACTTTAAGCCCCTCTATCATCTGTTCTACCAAAAAAACAGCTGCTACAGACCAAAATTGAGCATGGGCACCTTTAGGATGTTTAGGATTTTCGCCGTCATACAACTCAGGAATACTTCCCATTTTACCTCTACATATTCCTTCTCTAAAAACTCTCACCAATCCTTCAAGCTCCCTTTTAAGCCCTTCTTTGTCTTCTTTATAAGCCTTTTTTAATACTTCAGCATAAGGATAGATGAGCCACACCCAGACTGTCCCATTATGGTAGGCAAGGTCTCTCATCCTTTGAGTTCCAAAGTATTTTCTCCTAAACGAGGGATCTTTGGGTGAGAGACTCCTTAACCCAAAAGGAGTAACTAATTCTTGTTTAGCCAGTTCAACTCCTTTAAGAAGAGATGGCTTGTCTGTGATGTCAAAAGGCAAAGAAAGGGCGATAATATAGTTAGGCCTGATTTCAAAAACAGGTTCATCGTTAAACAACCTGTCTGCCCAGGCGTTACCATCAAAAAATCTGATAAAGTTTTTTTCCTGTAAACTGATCAGTTCTGAGACCCTAAAATTTTCTAAAAAAGACTTTTCTAAATGTTTTTCTGCAAACTTTAAAAGGTTATACCACAAACCCTGTATTTCTATGGGTTTCCCATACCGAGGGGTTACAGGTACTCCATCTAAGACCACATCCATCCAGGTTAAGGCTTTGTTGGTTTGAGGAAAAATTTCGATAAATCCATCCTTATGGTCCAGTAAAAATGGGAGATCTGGGTTGGTGCAGAAGTTTTTAATCACTTCCTTTACAGCTAAGAGTAATATTTCTCCTTCCAAGGAGTTCAGAACTTCAGGAAAGGTTTCCAAAAACTGAAAAATCCTCAGACCAAACCACAGAGAGGCATCCACAGAATTATAGTTGGTTTCCTGTTCGTCTCCTATCACGTTTGGTATAAGCCCGTTAACCATTCTTTTGGCATAGTTTTTAAAAATCTTTAAAGCCTTCTCTTTACCTCCGTCTAAATAAAAAACCGCAGGAAGACCTATGAAGGTGTCCCTTCCCCAGCAATAAAACCAGGGGAATCCTGCTATTATGTCATCTTCAAGCAGAAAATCTTCCACCATTTTTTTTAAAATCCTTAGGTATTCGTTTCGCGAAAAAGACTCTTTTTTGTTAGGGATGAGGACAGGTAGTCCTTCGTATCTTCTTTCAACCTCTGTCAAAACCTTCTCTAAGTCTTTTATAGGCTCATCAGAAAAAAGGATTTTAAAACAGTCCTTGGTTTTTAGTTCTACTTCTATTTTAAAGGGGGCATAAAGGTCTTCAGTAGCCTCATATCCTCTTATTTCTTCTATAGGATAAAACACCTGATGATAAAATAGCTCTTCTCTGGTTAAGCTACCGTTAGAAAGATAGACAAAAATAGAGAAGGATCCTTTTACTACCATCCCTGTTTTATCTTCTACCTCGACCTCTACAAATTCCTTTTCCCATTCAGTTTTGTTGGTAACCCTGTGATGGTCTCTAAAACTAAACTTAGGTCTTATTATTATTCGAAAAGGATAGGAGCTTATGTTTTCATAAGAGATAACTACCAGGTTTTTAAGAGGATGCATTTTGATTTCTTTTTTCAAGAAAAAATCCCTACTTTCTGGACAGAAAAAATAAAATTGAGGAAAAGGTCTAAAGAAAAAAGCTTTTATTAGCTTGAATCCCTCTGGAAAAAGGGTGTCTCGATAAAAGTTGGTATCAAGAAAATAACTTAATCCAGAAGGGAAAAAGACCTGTTCTTCAGCTGAACTAACCAGATGAATTCTTTTCCCTTTTTCATAACCTGCGATCAGAAGTCCATGATACTTTCTCAGATTAGCTAAAAAGGCAGAACCTAACGCATACCCTCCTTTTTGATTAGAAACTATCCATTCATCAGGAGTAAACCTTTCAAAAAGTTCTGTTAACATCACATGATAATCACATTTTTTTTTTACAAAATAATCACAAGACAATAAAAAATCAAGTTAAAAATAAAATAATATAAAATTAAACATTAAAACGAAAATATATGATGTCTCCGTCTTCTATGACATAATCTTTTCCTTCGAGTTTAACAGCTCCTAACTCTTTGGCTTTCTGGAAAGACCCTATTTCTATATATTTTGTATAGTTAATGACTTCAGCCGCGATAAAACCTCTTTCTATGTCAGAGTGAATTTCTCCGGCAGCTTCTTTAGCTTTAGTCCCCTTGGCTATGGTCCAGGCTCTGGCTTCCTTAGGTCCTGCGGTAAAAAAGGTGATAAGGTTTAAAAGTTTATAACCTGCTCTTATTAGTTTGTGAAGCCCTGGTTCGTTTAGACCTAAGGCCTCTAAAAATTCTTTTTTTTCTTCTTCGGTAAGTTCGACGAGCTCTTGTTCTATCTTCCCACAGATGACCATTAGGGGAGTTCCTTCTTTTTGGGCTTTTTCTCTTAGTTGCGCTACATAAGGGTTTCCTTTGCCTTCTGGGAGAAAATCTTCTGAGATATTAGCGATGTACATCAAAGGTTTAACCGTTAAAAGACAGAGTACCTTTTCTAAAAAGGTTTTTTCTTCCGGAGAAAAAAGGTTTAGGTTAGGCCTTAGAGTTTTAAAGTTTTCTAACAGAGTTTTAGCCTTTTCTAAGGTTTCAAGCTCAGCCTTAGCTTTTGGATCATTTTTAGCAAGCTTCGCAGTTTTTTCTAACCGTCTTTCTATGGTTTGTAAGTCTGCAAGGATAAGCTCTAACTCTATGATTTCTGCGTCTCTTACAGGGTCTATAGAACCTTCTACATGTACGATGTCAGGGTCTTCGAAACATCTGACCACATGAGCTATAGCCGAAACTTGCCTTATATGAGATAAAAACTGGTTGCCAAGTCCTTCCCCTTTTGAGGCTCCTTTTACCAGCCCTGCTATATCTACAAACTCTATGGTAGCAGGGGTGATTTTTTTGCTTTTTTCTAACCGAGCTATCTCATATAGCCTTGGGTCAGGCACATTAACTATCCCCACGTTAGGGTCTATGGTGCAAAAAGGATAGTTAGCAACCTCAGCTTTTGCTGTTTGAGCCAAGGCATTAAAAATGGTAGACTTCCCTACGTTAGGCAATCCCACTATACCTATGTTCATCTTCATCTGAAACCTTGCCCCCTCTTTACAGTTTTTTATACTAAATTTTTAAGCAGGTTGAAAAGCTCTTCTGGAAATTTTATAAGCTTACCCTGATGGTTGATGGGAACATGAACTGTATAACCTTCAGCTACTAATAGGTTTTGCCTTTTAAAGGTGTATTCAAAGATAATTTTGTGTGGTTTTAGCTCTTTGATCTTGGTTGCCACCACCAAAAGGTCGTCATAAAAAGCAGGATGTTTATACCTAACATATACTTCTACTACAGGAAGTAAAAGTTTGTATTTTTCTTCTATCTCTTTATAACTAATACCTGCGTTATTTCTGATAAACTCTGTTCTTGCTATTTCCATCACCCTTAGATAGTTGCCATAATACATAACCTTTCCACTGTCTGTGTCCCCATAGATTACCCTATAGGTTATTTCGCTTACCATCTCTTACCTCTTGCAAAATAGATAATAAGAGTTATTTTAAATCTTATGAATACTGCCATTTTATCTCAAAAAATTAAAAAAGTAATAGCAGGGCCTAAGAAAATTCAAAAACTTGTCGAAAAGCTTGCTGACCAAATCATAAAAAAGCAACCTTATTTAGAAAAAGTAGTTCTTATCGGTATTCAGACAGGGGGAGCCCCTTTAGCAAACAGGTTGAAAAATATTATCTTAGAAAAGACCAACATAGAACTTCCTGTAGGTTATTTAGATATAACCCTTTACCGAGACGATTGGACCAGGATTACCAACTATCCTAAGGTAAAAAAGACAGAGATCCCTTTTTCAATTGAAGATAAGATCGTTATCCTGGTAGATGATGTGATCTATACCGGAAGAACCATCAGAGCGGCGATGGATGCGTTGATAGACATAGGTAGACCAAAGAAAATAGAACTTGCTGTTTTGGTAGACCGCGGAGGTAGAGAATTCCCTATAGAGCCAACTTACAAAGCCCTTACCATAAAAAACATCCAGTATAACGAATATGTGTCTGTATACCTTCTTGAGACTCATGGAAAAGATAAGATCGTGTTAGAAGTCTATGAATAGTTTCTGGATTTGTGAAAATTTTCTTTTATTTTGTCATCAAAAAAGATTTTATGTTAAAATTTCTGTAAAAAACAAGGAGGCCTTTTAAAGTTATGACGATTAAAACCTTGATTAGTAAAGGTATAATTCCGAAAGAAGTTAAAATTTGTGCACAGGTGGAAGGGGTTAGTGAAGAATTTCTCAAAGAAGGTATTCTTAGGGGTGAGATAGTTGTGTGTAAAAATAAAAAGTCTAAGATAGAAAGACCCTGTGCTATAGGTAAAGGACTTAGAACTAAGGTAAACGTAAACATCGGTACTTCTAAGGATAGGCCTTATGTAGAAGAAGAGTTAAAAAAACTTGAGATAGCTTTAAAGTATGGTGCGGATACTGTGATGGACCTTTCTACAGGAGGAGATTTAGACGAGATAAGAAAGGTTATCAGAGCTAATTGTCCTATTCCTTTAGGTACAGTTCCTATCTATCAGGCGGCGATAGAAGCGGTAGAAAAGCATCATAAGTCGATTGTTGAGATGACGGTTGATGAGATGTTTAAGGTGATAGAAAAACAGGCAGAAGATGGTGTAGATTTTATGACCATTCATTGTGGTCTTACCAAGGCGGGTATAGAGAGGTTAAAAATTAAGCCTAGGGTGCTTGGAGTGGTATCCAGAGGAGGCTCTTTTTTAGTAGAATGGATGGTTTACAACCAAAAGGAGAATCCCTTTTATGAGCATTTTGATAAACTTCTTGAAATAGCCTTTGAATATGACATTACCCTGTCTTTAGGAGACGGGTTAAGACCTGGTTGTATTGCAGACGCTACAGATGGAGCTCAAATCCATGAGTTGATGATTTTGGGAGAGTTAACTCTAAGGGCCTGGGAAAAGGGTGTTCAGGTAATGATAGAAGGTCCTGGACATGTACCTTTAGACCAGATAGAGACCAACATAAAACTACAAAAAAGGCTTTGTCATGGTGCTCCTTTCTATGTGCTTGGCCCTCTTCCCACAGACATAGCCCCAGGTTATGACCATTTGGTAGGAGCTATAGGAGGGGCACTGGCTGCTTATTATGGGGCTGACTTTCTTTGTTATCTTACCCCTGCAGAACATCTAAGGCTTCCTACGTTAGAGGATGTAAAAGAAGGTTTGATAGCCTCAAAAATCGCTGCTCATGTAGCAGACCTGGCTAAGGGAATAAAAGGTGCATGGGAATGGGATTTGGCTATGGCTAAGGCCAGGGCTGAGCTTGACTGGGAAAAACAGATTTCCCTTTCTATAGACCAGGAAAAGGCAAGGCGGTATAGGCTCGAAGGAGGGGTTTCTAAAAGTCAAGCTTGTACGATGTGTGGCCCCTACTGTGCTATAAAGGTCTTTGAACATGCCTTCAAACTCCTTAAAATCAGGGGAGGGGAAGGCTAAAGAATGAGGCTGATCATAGAAGAAAGAAAAGGTTACTCTCAGTCTACTTTTTTTAACCAATATCTTTTGCTAGTTGTAGTTTTTTTTGGTTTTGTTCTTAATTTATATGAAGTTTATCTGCAATTTAAAAACAGTTCTTTATGTAAAACGGACGCCTGTTTAATGATACATCTTTTCGATAGATTAGGGATTCTCAACTACTTAGGGGTTTTGGTGTTTGCTGTGGTGTTAGGGTTAACCCTTCTTGATTTAAAGATAAAATCTTATGCCCTAAAAAGGTTAAGACTCTTTATCTTAGGTCTTTGTTTGGTTGTGGAAGGGTATTTCATCGGTTTTCAGGCTTTTTTTCTTCAGGAATATTGTCAGTTTTGTTTGGTGGTAGCCTTGACCATTTTTTTAGCCTTTGTGTTAGACGTATTTTCTCAGAAAGCATTTAGCTGGGGGTTCTTAGGTTTTTCAGGGTTTTTAGCTCTTTTTACAGCAGTTTTTTTGGTTAATATAAGCCTTAAGCCCATCTTCTTAGATTATCCTGTGGTGGTCTATCAACAAAATTGTCCTAACTGTAAGGTGGTTGAAGAGTATGTTATTAATAACAAAATACCTGTAAGGTTTTATGAGGTATCTAAGGTTTATGCCTTGATGAGGATAGCAGGAATTCGAGAAGTCCCTACCCTTCTTTATAGAGAAGATAACTCCCTTTTGGTTTTGGTAGGTAAAAATACCATCCTCAACTGGCTAAAAGAAAATTATCCGATGTTGGAGCTCTCTCAGGGGAGAGAATTTTCTAAAAACTTGAAGGAAAAAGATTTCACCGTTAATGCCTCTACAGAAAAACCTCAAGATAAAAAAGAGCCTGTTACAAAGGAAAAAGTAGTCTCTACAGAAAAGGTTTCTACAGAAAAATCCTCTACAGAAAACGCCACATCTCTTCAAAAGCCTTCTTCTTTACCTTTCTTACCTCCCAAAGTGGGAGATAAAGAGGGTAAAGGAGAGGCCTGTCTTATCGAAAAAGGTTGTAATTAGTTGAGGATTTTTGTTTGAATTAAGTGTTATTTCAAAAGCTAATCAGTTCTTGTTTAATATTACTTCACAAAAATCCGATATTATAAATAGAGGATTTTATGAAAGGCTTACAGAGGCAAATTTTTTATTTTAGTTTGGGATTGAGTTTTTTTATTATGTTAACTTTTGTTCTCCTTAGCAGTCCTGTATTTTATAAGTACGAATTTTCTAAGGGAGATATTTTTCTTCAGCAAAGAACACATGTGTTAGCCAATTACATAGAGGGTTTTTTTTCTAAGTTTATCGTGATGATAGAATACCTGAGTAAAGATCCTAAGGTGATTAAGGCTTATAAACTTTCTGAAAAAGATAAAATTGAGGTATTAAAACATTTTTATACTTTTAATCAAATAGACCCTACCATTAAATATATCTATGCTGGGTATGAAGATGATTCTCTTTTGATATATAACTATGATACACCTGAGGGATACAAGTCAACTGAGAGGCCTTGGTATAAAGAGGCTGTAAGGTATTCTTCTAAGATTAGCGAGGGAGTGGTATATCAAGAGTTTGGGACTAAAGAATGGTTGGTAGCCTTAGGTAAGGCTCTGGTTGATGAAAACCACAAGATTGTAGGGGTTGTAGCCATAGATACCTCTTTAGAAAATTTATTAAAGGTTTTTAGAGAAAAAATAGGGATTTATGAGACAGCCTATAGCTTTGTGATTAAAAAGGATGGAACGGTTCTTATCCATCCAGATGAGAAACTTTTAGGTAAAAAGATGGAAAATCTACCTTTAAGAGAGTTTCTGTCTAATCCTGAAGGGAAGGTAGAGTTTGTTCAAGATGGTTTAACCAAGATAGCCTATTACAAAAGATTGGAAATTTTGAATTGGGTGCTTATAACGGTGGTAGACAAAGCCGAACTTTTGATGCCTGTTTTGGTTATCATAGGGATGTCTGTGATGATGATAGGTTCTATTGCTTTTAGTTTGGGGTGGTTTGTAAGTTATTGGCTGACTAAGCACATTACCTCACCGATTAACCTTCTTAAAGAAAATCTTTTAAGTATTTCTCAGGGGATTGAAATTCCCGAGGAGTTTAGAAACTATCCTAAAAATGAGATAGGTGTCATTGCTAAAGAGATAGAAAAACTTGCTTCAACCGAGCTTTTTAAGAGAAAAGTTGAGTTAGAAAAATTGACCGAGCGACTTAAGGTGTTTGCCGAAAGGGATTTTTTGACCCAACTTTTTAACCGGTTTAAGTTTATAGATGAACTTAAGAAGGAGATCAACCGTTATAATCGTTATCAGACCTCCTTTTCTGTTATACTTTTTGACCTCGATAATTTTAAAGTTATTAACGATACTTATGGGCATGATAGGGGAGATTATGTGTTAAAAGAGGTTTCCCGTTTGATAAAAGAAAACATCAGGCAAACCGATTTGCCAGCTCGATGGGGAGGAGAGGAGTTTGTAATCCTTTGTCCTAGGACTATTAAAGAAGAAGCTTTGGTTATAGCTGAAAGAATCAGACAGAGTATAGCGACCTACCCTTTTGAGGAAGTAGGGACACTTGTCAAGAGAATTGTGTCTCCTTATAAAATCTCTTTACAAACATTTGCCTCAATTCGTATAAAGCAGACTTAATTAAAGGAAGTGGTTTTTGCCATCTCGTTTTCTGAATCCGACTTACTGTTATGTATATCGCAACCTCTGCTGTCTTGATTGATTGAAAATATCCCCCTGTATTTACCCTTATCAGCTCTATCCTGCTATTTATATTCTCAACCACATTCGTCGTGTATATATACCTCCTCACCCCCTCAGGATATTTCTTATAAACAAAATAATGCTCCTTCTTTTTCAAAAGTCCCTTTATATAAGCTGGATACTTCTTCTCATAACTCTTACATAATTCCTCAAATCTATTTAAGGCCCTCTCATACTCCTCTATCCTCTTTATAATGCTTAACTCCTCATAAAATTTTTTAGCATCCTGCTTAGACATGTTCCTGTTGATGTTCCTTTGCATGTGTACAAAACAAAGCTGATGATCTGTCTCAGGAAAGAGGGCTTTTATGGCTTGAGTAAGGCCAGGAAAATCATCACTCACTATTACCATAACCCTCTTAACTCCCCTCTTTATCAAATCATTAAGTATCTGGAGCCAGTCCTCCTTCGTCTCTGAACCAAAATAAATGTAATAAGAAAGTAAATTTTTTCTTCCCTCCATATCTATCCCGATGATATTATAAATAACTGCTTTTCTGATTCTGTTGGCTTCGGTATCTTTTATCTGAGTATGATAAGCGTCTATAAACATAGCAAACAAATTTTCTGGCAATTCTTTGGTTTTTAATTCTTTGGCTTGGTTATACAATTCTTCTTTAATTTCTTCTATTTGTTCTGGGGAGTAGGGGAGTTTCATAGATTGCAAGAGGGCTTTGATTTTATTGGGGGAGTAGCTTTGGAGAACGAGGTTAAGGATAAAGTCCTGGAAGGATTCATCAGCTTTTTGCCATTCAGGAGGAAGAATAGCAGGTCTGAATTCAGATTTTCTATCTCTTGGGACAGAGATACCAAGGTTACCTAAGAAACAGGCAAGTTGTCTTTCATAGTAACCATTAGCTTTATTATCAATACTATCTCTAAGGAATATTTCTCTTTCTTTTTTCATGAGAGCGTTTAAGAGGAGTGCAGCAGCCATTTTGATACCCTCTTTTGATTCAATTTTTGAGATTTCACTTAAAACTTTTTCTAAATCTAAGTCTAAGTTTTCCATTTTACAGACCTCCTGGTTAGTTTAGTCTTTTAGGTTTTATGTTATCATTAATTTAAAAAATATTAAAAATTTTTATTATGCCTCTAAAATATTTTATTAAAAGACACAATTTATATTCTACTCCCGAAGTAGGAAAAGTTACCATAAGTGGTGGGGTGGTAGAATATCAGCAAGGTATGGAACTCTCAGCTCTCCTTAAAAAAGTAGACGAAAGGTTGTATCAGGCAAAAAGGTCTGGTAAAAATAAAATAGTCTTATGACACTTGTCAAGAGAATTGTGTCTCCTTATAAAATCTCTTTACAAACATTTGCCTCAATTCGTATAAAGCAGACTTAATTAAAGGAAGTGGTTTTTGCCATCTCGTTTTCTGAATCCGACTTACTGTTATGTATATCGCAACCTCTGCTGTCTTGATTGATTGAAAATATCCCCCTGTATTTACCCTTATCAGCTCTATCCTGCTATTTATATTCTCAACCACATTCGTCGTGTATATATACCTCCTCACCCCCTCAGGATATTTCTTATAAACAAAATAATGCTCCTTCTTTTTCAAAAGTCCCTTTATATAAGCTGGATACTTCTTCTCATAACTCTTACATAATTCCTCAAATCTATTTAAGGCCCTCTCATACTCCTCTATCCTCTTTATAATGCTTAACTCCTCATAAAATTTTTTAGCATCCTGCTTAGACATGTTCCTGTTGATGTTCCTTTGCATGTGTACAAAACAAAGCTGATGATCTGTCTCAGGAAAGAGGGCTTTTATGGCTTGAGTAAGGCCAGGAAAATCATCACTCACTATTACCATAACCCTCTTAACTCCCCTCTTTATCAAATCATTAAGTATCTGGAGCCAGTCCTCCTTCGTCTCTGAACCAAAATAAATGTAATAAGAAAGTAAATTTTTTCTTCCCTCCATATCTATCCCGATGATATTATAAATAACTGCTTTTCTGATTCTGTTGGCTTCGGTATCTTTTATCTGAGTATGATAAGCGTCTATAAACATAGCAAACAAATTTTCTGGCAATTCTTTGGTTTTTAATTCTTTGGCTTGGTTATACAATTCTTCTTTAATTTCTTCTATTTGTTCTGGGGAGTAGGGGAGTTTCATAGATTGCAAGAGGGCTTTGATTTTATTGGGGGAGTAGCTTTGGAGAACGAGGTTAAGGATAAAGTCCTGGAAGGATTCATCAGCTTTTTGCCATTCAGGAGGAAGAATAGCAGGTCTGAATTCAGATTTTCTATCTCTTGGGACAGAGATACCAAGGTTACCTAAGAAACAGGCAAGTTGTCTTTCATAGTAACCATTAGCTTTATTATCAATACTATCTCTAAGGAATATTTCTCTTTCTTTTTTCATGAGAGCGTTTAAGAGGAGTGCAGCAGCCATTTTGATACCCTCTTTTGATTCAATTTTTGAGATTTCACTTAAAACTTTTTCTAAATCTAAGTCTAAGTTTTCCATTTTACAGACCTCCTGGTTAGTTTAGTCTTTTAGGTTTTATGTTATCATTAATTTAAAAAATATTAAAAATTTTTATTATGCCTCTAAAATATTTTATTAAAAGACACAATTTATATTCTACTCCCTAGTCTTATAAAGCTTGATAAACTTTACAAGTCTATGTATACTTGAGAAAAAAATAGTCGTAACTTGCGAGAGGTTGGTATGACAGATTGGGCAAAGGAGTTCGAAGAGTATTTAAATAAGTCTTTTCAAGAGATCGCTATTGGAGAGGTAGTTAAAGGAAAGGTGGTTAAGATAGGGAAAGAATACGCGTTTGTGGATGTGGGGTTAAAAGGGGAGGCCCTTTTGCCTGTGGATGAGATAAAAGACGAAAAAGGGGGATTTCAGTTTAGTGAAGGAGAGGAAGGAGAATTTTTGGTGATAGGAAGAGCTCCCTTAGGTGGATACTTGCTTTCCTATCAAAAAATAAGAGAAAAGAAGGTTAAAGAAAGGATAAAAAATAGTTTTGAAAAAGGGCTTCCTGTGCAGATAAAAATAGTCTCTTTGATAAAAGGAGGATACACGGTTAAGGTTGAGGGCTTTGTTCCAGGATTTCTTCCCTTTTCCCAGGCCCATTTTAGAGAAAAACTTGATTCTCCTGAGGCTCTTATCGGAAAGGAGTTTGAGGCTTTGGTAGTTAAAATTGACAAAGAGAACCTGGTGGTTTCAAGAAGGGCTTTGCTTGAAAGAGAATATGAACTAAAGAAAAAAGAGGTTTTAGATAAGATAAAAGAAGGTGTGTTAGACGGAGAGGTTTTTAAGAGGGTAGAAGGAGGGTTTTTGGTAGATTTTGGTGGGGTGTTAAAGGGTTTTCTTCCTGACAAAGAACTTTCTTGGTTTAGGATAACAGACCCAGAGGGTTTTTTGAAAAGAGGGGATCAAATAAAGGTTAAGGTACTTTCCTTTGATCCTTCTAAGGAACAACTTAAGGTTAGTCTAAAAGCCTTAGAGCCTGACCCTTGGGAAGGGGTAGCCAATCGTTATCAAGAAGGTCAGCAGGTTAAGGGGAAGGTAGTAGGAATTTTTGATTTTGGGGCTTTTTTAGAGATAGAACCTGGAGTAGAAGGGTTGGTACCAAGAAGTGAGATAGGATGGAATAAAAACTTAAAACCTAAGGACATTTTAGATTTGGGAGATCTGGTAGAGGCTGTAATCCTCGAAATAAAACCTTCTGAAAGGAAAATGGTACTTAGTTTAAAGCGTCTTGAACCAAGTCCCTGGGAAAAGTTTGTAGAAGAGGTAGAGGTAGGTGCTGTAGTAAAAGGGAAAATAAAACAGGTATTGAATCATGGGTTGCTAGTTGAGGTAAGAGAGGGAGTTGAAGGTTTTATTCATGTGTCCAACCTTTCTTGGGAAAGGATAGAAAATTTAAAAGAGAAGTTTAGTCCTGGACAAGAAGTTATTGCCAAGGTTCTTGAGATAAATCCTGAAAAAAGAAAGCTTAGTTTAAGTGTTAAACACCTAACCCCAGACCCTTGGGAAAATTTTGTGGCTTCTCATAAGATAGGAGATGTGGTAGAAGGGGTGATAAAACGGATGGCCTCAACAGGGGTTATTGTTGAAGTTTTTCAAGGTATAGAAGGTTTTATTCCTTTTAAAGAACTTTCTGAAGAGTTTAAAGGAAAGAGTTCCTTTAAACTAGAAAAGATAGCTGAAAAATATAAAACAGGAGATCGGTTAAAAGGTAAAATAATGGTGTTAGACCCTGAAAACAAAAAACTTCATCTTTCTTGTTTGAAATATTTAGAAGACCTTGAAAAGCAAGAGTTAGAAACCTACAAAGAAGCCTTTCAAAAAGAAGGAACAGGGGTAAGGTTAGGGGATTTATTGGCTCAAAAATTAAAGAGAGCTTAAGGGGAGTTTTATGAGACGTCCTTGGTTGGTTTATGGACTGGCTTTTGTGGGTGGGTTGGTAGTTTTTTTGTTTGTGTTGAGTTTTATCCTTTCTTTTTTGATAAAGCTTAAGGATATAGATTTTGGGAAACCCCAGATAGGGGTTTTAGAAATAAAAGGGGTCATTGCAGATCCAGAGGAACTTCTTAGGGCTATAAAGTTTTTAAAAGAGAAGGAAAGTATAAGAGGGGTGGTGGTTCGTATAGACTCCCCAGGTGGTTCTGTAGGAGCTTCTCAAGAGATCTTTGAAGAGCTGAAAAAACTTAGGACCATAAAGCCTGTGGTAGTTTCTATGGGCAACATCGCAGCTTCTGGTGGTTTTTATGTGTCTCTTGGAGGCAACCAAACTTTTGCCCTTCCTGGGACCCTTACAGGAAGTATTGGGGTGGTGCTTCAGGTGCCTAACCTGGAAAAACTGTTAAAAAAGCTTGGGGTTGAGGCAGAGGTGATAAAAAGTGGAGAATATAAAGATACCGGGTCTTTTTACAGGCCATTAAGCCCTAAGGAAAAGGTTTATCTCCAGGAAAAAATAAAGGTTATTCACGAGCAGTTTATAAAAGCTATAGCCAAAGAACGAAAGCTTCCTGAGGCCAAGGTTAGAGAGTTAGCTGACGGAAGGATTTTTACCGGAGAAGAGGCTTTAAAGTTGGGTTTGATAGATAAACTTGGTGGGTTTTGGGATGCAGTAGAAGAGGTAAAAAGGCTGGCCCAAATAAAAGAAGCCAAACTGATTTATCTTCCTGAGAAAAAGGTTAGTTTTTGGAAGTTGTTAGAGGAGAAAGCCTCTGGATTAGCGGAGTCTTTTTATCTTAAACCCTGGTTTTTCCCTTATTAAAGGTGAAGACCATGAACCGAAGTGATCTGATAGAAAGTTTAAGCTTAAAGTTTTCAGATTTAGAATTGGAGAAAGAAGACTTAAAAATAATAGTTGAGCTTTTTTTTGAAACTTTAAAAGAAGAAATAAAAAAAGGTAATCGTATAGAGTTTAGGGATTTTGGAGTTTTTGAGCTAAAAAAAAATAAAGGACTTATTTTTAAAAATCCTAAAAACCAACAAAGCTATTATGTTAAAAATAAACTGAGGGTAATTTTTAAGCTGGGAAAAGAGTTTAAAGAAAGGTTAAACCTTCCTTTTTTTGCGGCTTTAGACCTGGGAACTCAAACCTTTAGAATTTGTTTAGGAAAGAAAATACAAGATCAGGTATATTTTTTGACAAGAAACCGAGAAAACGTAAGGCTTGGAGAAGGTTTGACTAACCAGGAAATTACAGAGGAAGCTTTTAAAAAGGGGATTGAGACCCTGAGAAATTTTAAAGATTTGATGGAAACCTATGAGGTAAAAGATTATAGGGCTGTAGGTACGGCAATTTTTAGAAAAGCTAAGAATGCTCAGGAGTTTTTAACGGAAGCTAAGAAAATAGGTATAGCCATAGAGGTGATTTCTCCAGAGGAAGAGGTTTTACTTTCTTTAAAAGGGGTGCTGTATGGATTACAATCTCAAGGGTTGGTTGACAAGAAATTCTTGGTGGTAGACATAGGGGGAGGTTCTACGGAGTTTGTTTTAAGTGAAAAAGGAACGCCTAAATGGATTAAAAGTTTAGACATAGGGGCGGTTTGGTTAAAGGACCTTTTTCAACTAAGGTATCCGGTAAATTCTAAGGTTTTTAAGTCTATCATGGAATATCTTTCGGATAAATTGGTTGATTTACCTAAGGAAGAGGTAGATTACGTAATTTTTACCGGAGGGACTGCGAGTCTTTTAGGGGCTCTGGATTTAAAGCTAAAGATCTATTCTCCTTATTCGTTAAACGGTCATAAAATTTCTAAAGATCGCATAGAAATAATAGTCAAAAAATTAGCTAATTCTGACCTTGAGAGGATTTCCAAGATAAAAGGGATGGAAAAAGGAAGGGAAGACATCGCCCTTCCAGGGGCTCTTATTTGCTGGTCTGTGTTAGAATATTTTAAGAAGGATTTTCTTATCTTAAGTGTATATGGAATTTTAGAGGGCGCTTTACTTTCTTTAATAGAGAGGTATAATTAGTAAAAATTTTTATCTCCTAAAAGGGGTTCGGGTGTATGTTAGATATCTTATACGAAGCCTATACCTTTGATGACCTGCTTTTAGTACCTGAATATTCAGAAGTTTTACCTAAGGATGTAGACGTTTCTACCTACATTACTTCAAAAATAAAGCTAAATATCCCTCTTATTTCTGCGGCGATGGATACGGTTACTGAAAGTCGAATGGCAATAAGTATGGCTCGAGAGGGTGGCTTAGGGGTTATTCATCGTAACATGAGCCTTGATGAACAGGTAAGAGAAGTGGAAAAGGTGAAAAAATCAGAGAGCGGGATGATTTATGATCCTGTAACTGTTTCTCCGGATACTCCGATAAAAGAAGTTCTCAAACTGATGGAAGAGTTTAAGATTTCCGGTATTCCTGTGGTTGAAGGCCCGAGAAAAAAACTGGTAGGGATTATCACCAACAGGGATTTAAGGTTTGAAACCAACTTTGAGCGCCCGGTTAGAGAGTTGATGACAAAGGAAAATTTAGTTACTGCTAAACCAGGCATCAGCTTAGAAGAGGCGATTAAGATCTTACACGAGCATAGGATCGAAAAGCTTCTTATCGTAGATGATGATTTTTGTCTTAAGGGATTGATTACCATAAAAGATATAGAAAAACTTAAGAAATATCCTAATGCCTGTAAAGATGAACTTGGAAGGTTGAGGGTTGGAGCAGCTATAGGGGTTGGGGCTAATAGGTTAGAGCAAGCAGAAAGATTACTTAAGGCTGGAGCAGACGTTTTGTTTATAGATTCAGCTCATGGACATTCTAAGAATGTGATAGAGACCATAAAGGAAATAAAGTATCATTTCCCTGATTGTCAGTTGATAGCAGGTAATGTGGCTACTGCTGAAGGGGCTGAGGCTTTGATAAAGGCTGGGGCAGACGGAATAAAGGTAGGGATAGGGCCTGGTTCTATCTGTACTACCAGGATTGTAGCTGGAGTAGGGATCCCTCAACTTACTGCAATTCACAACTGTGCGGTAGTAGCAGAAAAATATGGTATACCTGTGATAGCTGATGGAGGTATTAGATTTTCAGGAGACATTGTTAAAGCGTTGGCTGCAGGTGCTCATGCAGTAATGATAGGAAATCTTTTTGCCGGAACAGAA
Source organism: Thermodesulfobacterium commune DSM 2178 (assembly GCF_000734015.1). GTDB lineage: Bacteria > Desulfobacterota > Thermodesulfobacteria > Thermodesulfobacteriales > Thermodesulfobacteriaceae > Thermodesulfobacterium > Thermodesulfobacterium commune. The sequence continues at coordinate 1,259,677 of NZ_CP008796.1, read as the reverse complement.
GAAGCCCCAGGAGAAACAATTCTTTATGAAGGTAGAACTTATAAGGTCTACAGGGGAATGGGTTCTCTTTCTGCTATGGCTAAAAGAGGTGGAAGTGAACGTTATGGACAAGAAGGGGAAGATCTTTCTAAGCTTGTACCTGAAGGAATAGAAGGTAAGGTGCCTTATCGTGGTCCTGTTGCCAACATGATTTATCAATTAGTAGGTGGTATTCGTTCAGGTATGGGATACTGTGGATGTAGAACCATCGAAGAACTCAGGAAAAAGGCTAAATTTGTTAAGATAACCCCTGCAGGTTATAGAGAAAGCCATGTACACGATGTAACGATATTAAGAGAAGCTCCAAATTACTGGATAGGTAAATAGGTTTTTAATGCATTAAGAGAGGCAAACGATGCCTTTATATGAATGGGAGGGAAGGTCGGTTACCGGAGAGATAAGAAAGGGGGTTTTAGAAGCTGCCAATCCTCAACTGGTAGAGGTTTACCTAAGACGTCTCAACCTTACTCCGATAAAAATCACCGAAAAAAAACAAACTTCCCTTAGATTTTTTAAACTTAAATCCGTTTCTGATAAGGAATTAGCGGGGTTTACCAGACAGTTTGCAGTTGTCTTAGAGGCAGGACTCCCAATAGTAAAATGTCTTGAAATTTTGGCTGAACAGCAAAGAAATAGGTATTTTAAAGAGGTTATAAGAGATATTAAATATAAAGTAGAAACAGGAGTTGCCTTAAGTGAGGCAATGGCTCACTATCCTAAGATTTTTAACAATCTTTACATTCAGATGATAAGGTCTGGAGAATCAAGCGGTAATTTAGACATGATTTTAAATCGTCTGGCTGATTATATAGAAAAGATAGTGGGGATAAAAAGTAAAGTTAAACATGCAATGATTTATCCTTCTGTGGTGGTGGCAGTGACCATAATAGTGATCTCTGTTATCATGCTTTTTGTTATTCCTAAGTTTGCAGAGATTTATGAAAGTGCAGGCCAAGCTTTACCATGGCCTACTCAGATAGTTATTAACATCAGTAAAAACTTCGGGAAAATACTGATTTTTTTAATCCTTTTAGGAATAGGTTTAAGCTTGGGTATAAAAGTTTATAGGAGATCCGAGCAAGGAAGATATGTTACCGATAAGTTTTTATTAAAACTACCGTTATTAGGAGAGTTATTTTTGAAAGCGGCAGTTGCGAGAACTGCAAGAACTTTAGCTAACCTGGTAGGGGGTGGGGTTCAGCTGCTTCCTGCTCTTACGATAGCTGGTGAAACTTCAGGTAATAAAATTATAGAAAAGGCTATGGAAGAGGTAAGGATTAACGTTTCTGCAGGTCAGTCTATCGCAGACCCGATGATGGCAACCGGAGTTTTTCCTTTTTTTATGGTAGAAATGGTAAGGGTAGGCGAAATGTCGGGAAAACTTGAAGAAATGCTTAATAAAGTGGCAGGATTTTTTGAAGAAGAGGTAGATAGGATGGTAAATACCCTTTCTACCTTGATAGAGCCTATTTTGATCGTAATCTTAGGTGTGATAGTAGGTGGTATTTTGGTAGCCCTTTATCTACCTATCTTTAAGCTTGGTGAAGTTATCGGTGGAATGCGGTAGTAGTTGTGTTAAGGGAGAAATATGTTCAGAGTTTATAAATCAGAAAATGGCATATTATTACCGGCTGAGTCTATTATTCCTCATACCTGGATCTGTCTTTTTAATCCTTTAGAAGAGGAGATGTCTTATTTAGAGAAAAAGTGTCATATTTTTCCGGAGTTTCTTAGATATCCTCTTGATGAAGAGGAAAGGCCAAGGATTGAAAAAGAGGAACAACAGGTTCTTATCATCTTACGGGTACCAGACATTATTTCCAAAGGAATTTTTGTAAGGTATGAAACCATACCTATAGGGATCATCTTGACAGACGATTATATCATCACAGTTTGTCTTAAAGACCATCCTATTTTTGAAGACTTTATCACCTTTGCCAATAAAAGTAAGACGTTTGACCTTAGAAATCCTGTGAATTTTTTGCTTAATTTTATGTTAAGTGCTACCTCTTTGTACATTAAACTTTTGAGAAACATAGACAAGGCCCTTGAAGAATATGAGGAGGAAATTTTTAAGGCTATAGAAAACGAAGAAATTATCAAGATGCTTAGCATAGAAAAAACTTTAACCTATTTTAACACCTCTCTGCAAGGCAACGATACAGTGCTTACTAAGATACAGAGCGGAAGATATGTAAGGTTAACTGAAGAAGACCAGGAGGTTTTAGAAGACCTTCAAATAGAAACCAGACAAGCTATAGAGATGACTAAAGTCTTTTTAAACATCGTTTCTGGTACGATGGATGCCTATGCTTCTATCATAAACAACAACCTTAACCTTATCATGAAGTTTTTAGCCAGTATGGCTATCATCATTTCCATTCCTACTACCATCTACAGCATGTATGGAATGAATATACCCCTTCCTTTCCAAGAGCTTCCACCTTTTAAAGGTACCTCTTATGCCTTTCTGTTTGTGAATTTAATAACTCTTTTTATCATGTTTCTGTTATTTCTTTTTTTTAGAAAAAAGCGTTATCTCTAATAATATTATTTTGGATAAGGGAGATCAACCATGCAAATTGATACTCTTACCTTAGAAACTGAGAAAATCACGGTTAGAGACAAGACATTTAAAATAATAAGACCAGCCAAACTTGAAGAAATTTTTGAGGGTGATCCCTTTTTAGAGGTAGAGAAGTTTCCTCTTTGGTTTAAGGTATGGGAAGCAAGCTTAGTGTTGGCAGATTATGTGGCAGGGTTAAGTCCCTCTAAAAAAATTTTGGAGCTTGGGGCTGGGCTTGGGGTGGTTAGCCTGGTAGCTGCAGGTTTCGGGCATGAGGTGTTAGCCACAGATTATGATGAAGTCCCTTTAAAATTTTTAGAACTTTCTGCTAAAGAAAATGGCCTTTCTATAAGAACTCAGGTGTTAGACTGGAGAACAGTAAACCTTAAAGAAAAATTTGATGTGATATTAGGAGCTGAGATAGTTTTTCGAAAAAGCCTTTTTGACCCTCTTTTAGAACTTTTTAAAAATCTACTGGTAGACCAAGGGGAGGTAATTCTTGCTCATAGCGGCGATAGAAAAAGACTGTTAGTACCTTTTCTGTATAAAGCTCAAGAACATTTTGAGGTGTTAACCAGCATAAGAAAACTAAAAGAAAAAGAAGGTACCCAGGAGGTTATCCTAAATAAGCTTGTTTTTAAAAAGAATTAATGAAGGTTTCTCAGGCCTTTAGTCAAGGAAGAACACTTCTTTCTCAGATTGAAGACCCTGAGTATGCTACTTGGGAAGTTCTGTTAATCCTTTCTCATATTTTAAAGGTAAAACCTCTTTCAGTGTATCTTTATTTTGATGAGGAGATTTCAGAGGAAAAATTCTGGGAGATTCTCGAAGAGAGGTTAAAACGAAAGCCTTTAGCTTATATCCTTAAAGAGGCCTATTTTTGGGGTAGAAAATTTAAGGTAGAAGAGGGGGTGCTGATTCCACGGCAAGATACTGAAACTTTAGTTGAGGCTTTTCTTGATTTAAATATAGAACAAGGATGGGTTTTAGAGTTAGGGGTAGGGTCAGGGGTGATAGTGATTACCTTACTTTTAGAAAAGTCAGGACTAAAAGGTGTAGGGGTAGATATAAATCCCAAGGCTCTTGCCTTAACTGATAAAAACGCTCGGTTCTACCAGGTAGAAGAAAGGTTGTTTTTGTTAAGAGGAGATGGCTTAACTCCTTTTAAAAAATCTGGTTATTTTAATGTGATTTTTTCTAACCCGCCCTATCTCAGTTTAGAAGAATGGGAAAACCTGGAAGAGGAAGTCCGTGTTTTTGAACCTAAGGAGGCTTTGGTTGCAGGTCCAAAAGGAACAGAGTTTCACGAAAGGTTGATGCAAGAGGCTCCTTATTACCTAAAAAGGGGAGGTTTTTTAATTTTAGAAATAGGCTATAATCAGGGAGAAAAAGTTAGAGAGTTGGCTAAAAAACATAACTGGGAAGCTAAGTTTTATCGTGACTTAAGAGGATATGAGAGGGTAGTGGTGTTATGGAAAGAGTAAGCGAAAGAAGGTATGTGATAAAAGGTGGATACCCTTTAAAAGGGGTGGTAGAGGTTAGCGGAGCTAAAAATGCTGCCTTGCCTGCGATTGCTGCTACTTTGCTTGCACCAGGAGAGTATCGGTTAAAGAGGGTTCCTAAGGTAAGGGATGTTTTTTGCATGCTAAAGATTTTAGAGTTTTTAGGGGCTACCTGGTCTTTTGAAAAGGACGCACTTATAATAAATACCTCAGGTATAAACAAAACTTCAGTTCCTTATGAACTGGCTACTCAAATAAGGGCTTCGGTGTTGTTTTTGGGAGCCCTTTTAGGGGCTAAAGGAGAGGCTGAGGTCCCTCTTCCAGGAGGATGTGCTATCGGTAAAAGGCCGATAGACCTGCATTTAAAAGGAATGGAAAAATTAGGGGCAGAGATCTCTTTGTATCATGGAAACCTGAGGGTAAAGGCTTTAAACCTAAAGGGATGCGAGATAGTGCTTGATTTTCCCTCAGTAACTGCTACAGAAAATTTACTTATGGCAGCTTCTGTAGCAGAAGGAGAGACGGTTATTAAAAATGCAGCTAAAGAGCCAGAGGTTGTTTTTTTAGCTGAGGTTTTAAAAAGTATGGGAGCCCATATAAAAGGGGAGGGAGAGGATACCATATATGTGAAAGGTAAAAAAAAGTTAAAACCTGCACACATAGAAATTATCCCCGACCGGATAGAGGCTGGTACGTTTTTAGTCTTAGGAGGGCTTTTAGAAGAAAACGAGTTAGAGATAAAAAACGTAAACCTATCTTACTTAGAGGTTCCTGTTTCTAAGCTTCGAGAAATAGGGGTTTATGTAGAAAAAACAGGTAAAAGGTCTTGCTTGGTTAAAAGGGAGAAAAGTTTAAAGGCTACCAAAATAGTTACCGCCCCTTATCCTGGCTTCCCTACAGATTTGCAGCCTATTTTTACGGTGTTGTTAACCCAGGCTCAAGGCATGTCTTTGGTGGTAGAGAACCTTTTTGAAAACCGGTTTTTATACGTTTTTGAGTTAAACAGGATGGGAGCAAACATTAAGTTAGAGGACAGGACTGCGATTGTTAATGGTGTGACCCCTCTTTTTGGCTCCCCGGTAAAAGCAACAGACCTAAGAGCTGGGGCCGCTTTAGTTTTAGCAGGCCTTTGTGCTGAAAACACAACCACCGTGTATAACGTAGAGCTAATAGAGAGAGGGTATGAAAACTTTGTAGAAAAATTACAAGGATTAGGTGCAAAAATAGAAGTTGAAACCTTATGAATGTAATAACTTTGGATCAAATTTTAAATCAAAACCCTGCTGTGACCTTACTGAAAAGGGCTCTATCTACAGACCGTTTATCCCATGCCTATCTTTTTACCGGTCCTAAGGGAGTAGGAAAAGAAACTACAGCTTATGCCTTTGTTTTTCATCTTTTTTGTCAAAAAGACCCCCTTTCTCCCTGTGGAGTTTGTGTAGCCTGTAAGAAGATATCCAAGGAAACTCATCCTGATGTTTTGAAAATTAGTCCTGAAAAAAAAGAGATAAAAATAGACCAGATAAGGGAGATCATCAATTTTTTGAGATACCGTCCTATAGAGGCAAAGTATAAGGTGATTTTAATTCAGAATGCGGAAAGGATGAACCTTGAGGCAGCCAATGCTCTTCTAAAATCCTTAGAAGAACCTCCTTCTTATGGAATCTTTATTCTTATTACAGAAAATTTTACTCAGCTTTTACCGACGGTGGTTTCAAGGTCGCAAGTGGTCAGGTTTCATCCTTTACCCAAAACGACAGTTTATAGAGTTTTAACCGAACGGTATGGATTTGAAAAACAAGTTTCTCAGACATTAGCAGAGATTTCTCAAGGTAGCTTAGGAAGAGCGTTAACCATTGCAGAAAAAGGTTTTTTGGAAGAGCTTAACAGTTTTGTAAAGGCAGGGTTTTCTAACAGCCCATACCTAAGGTTTAGGGTAGCAGAAAGGTTTGCCAGCTTCAACTACCAAGATTTAGAAGTGATATTTTATTTGGTCTTAGTTTGGATATGGAGGTCTTATCTAAAAAGATTAATCGACTATCCTTATCCAGAAGCTTTTCCAGAAGAGATTTATCCTAAAGAGCCCTATCCAGCTTTTTCCTTAATTCAAGAAACCTTACAAGCCTTAGACCGATACCTTAACCCAGAACTGGTGTTCTACAGGTTGTTTTTAAAAATGTTTGATTAAAACTTAACTTCCAAAGATGCTTGGTGGTGCATAAGGATGGGTGCCTTCTACCACCTCTACTCCGGCTTTTTCTTTGATGGCAGCAATTAGGTCGTCTTTTCTTTTGCAGAACTTCATGATACAGGTGCCTACATGTACAGCGTCTACCTTTTCGTTGAGGGCGTTTAATTGAATTTTTAAGAGCAATAAGCTACAGATTACCCTATTTTTGTTTCCTTCACAACCTCCACAGTCTACGATACCTACAATATGAGCACCCTCCTCTTGATATCTTGCAAACTCTCCTTCTTTTCTACTTAAAGCTACAAAACATTTGGCATCCCCTGGACACAGGTTTTGTTCAGAGATCATCTTACATTTTACTAAAACGATGTTTTTCATAGTCGCCCCCCTCCTTTATCATAAAAGCTAAAGTATATTGTTGATTAACATTATAAATATTATAAAATAAGATTTTAATTTTGTCAAATTTTTTAAGGTTTTTCTTCTAATTGTTCCATCGGTCTAAAAGCTTTTTTGCTTGCTCCACAGATTGGGCATTTCCAGTCTTCAGGCAGTTTCTCAAAAGGTGTACCTGGAGGGATTTTACCCTTTCGGTCCCCTTTAGAGGGATTGTAGATATAACCACAATTTGAAGTAGAACATACCCAACATCCTTCAAAGTTGTTCATAGTTTTTTCTCCTGTATAGGTTTGATTTTACTACTTAGAATAAATTATAAATTAAATATTTTTCTTTTAAAGTAATAAGAGGAAAGGTTAACTTTACAAAACCAGAAAATATGTTATATTTTATACAAAAGGTATGTGGAACAATTCCGGGGTCGTCTAACTGGCAGGACATGGGACTTTGGCTCCCAGAATCGTGGTTCGAATCCACGCCCCGGAATTTTTTAAATTTTTTTTTGGAGGAGTGGCCGAGAGGTCGAAGGCGCTCGCCTGCTAAGCGAGTGTACGGGCTAAAACCCGTACCGCGGGTTCGAATCCCGCCTCCTCCGTTTCTGGGGAGGAAAATTCTTTATATAAATTCTCTGCCGGCGTAGCTCAATCGGCAGAGCATGGGATTTGTAATCCCAGGGTTGAGGGTTCAAGTCCCTCCGCCGGCTTTTAACTTTTTAGTTTTTCAGATTTCTATAATAGTTTTTTATTTCCTGCCACTTATCCCAGATTTGCCCAGACCTTACAAGTTCTTTGGCCTTTTCTACACCTGATCTTATGTCTATTGCTTTTTCACAAAGATAAAGTGCTGCCCCTAAATTTAAAAGAAACATGTCTTTTACAGGACCTTCAAGCTGATTTTTAAAGAGTTTTTCTAATATTTCAAGGCTATGTTGTGGACTTTTAACCTGTAATTCTTCTAAGTTCTCACATCTTTCAAAACCCAGATCTTCGGGGTCTAAAAAGTAGGTGGTAATCCTTTCGTCTCTTAGTTCTGAAATCTTGGTTGAACCGGTGATGGTAACCTCGTCAAACCCTTCTTCTCCAAAGACCACAAGTGCTCGTTTTACCTTTAAGGCGTCAAGCACATAAGCTATTTTTTCGGTCATCACGTAACTGTAAACCCCCATCAGCTGATGGGTGGGAGAGGCAGGGTTTAAGAGCGGTCCTAAAAGGTTAAAGATGGTTCTACCAAGTTTTTGGCGGATGGGGATGACTTTTTTAAAGGCTGGGTGGTATAAGGGAGCAAACAGGAAAGTAAATTTCAGGTCTGTTAAAGCTTGGGCTGAGGCTTCAGGGGATAGGTCAAGGGGAATCCCTGAGGCCTCAAGAAGGTCAGCACTTCCTGATTGACTGGAAACAGAGCGGTTCCCATGCTTGGCTACATACACTCCCTCTACCGAGGAAAGGGCGATGGCTACAGCCGTAGAAAAGTTAAAACTATTTTTAGCATCCCCTCCTGTTCCACAGGTGTCTACCAAAATGGCTCCTTCAGGGGGATTAAACGGAAGTTTAGTCATCACTTCTCTATAAGCTAAAGCCGCTCCGGTAATCTCTTGCCAGGTTTCTCCCTTTTGTCTTAAGAGTTCTAAAAAAAGTTCTACCTCTTCGGGAGAGAAGTCGTCTGTAGCTAACGATTTAAAGATATGATAAGCCTCTTCTTGGGTAAGATGTTGATTTTGTTTAAGTTTTATAATCCCTTCTTTAAGGGTCATTTTATCCTCCTAAATCCATCTTATCTATCAGAAGGCTTGGACTACCCACACTTCCATAAAAACGAAGGTCTTGGCCTACAGCCACCACTTTTTTAAACATCTCAAAAATGTTTCCTGAAAGAGCCATCTCACTTAAAACCTTAACCGGCTCTCCGTTTTTATAATAAACCCCAGAAACCCCTACCGAAAACTCACCAGAGATGGGGTCTGCTGTATGACTTCCCAAAAGTTCTAACACCTCAAATACCTCAGAAGAAAATCTAAGTAGCTCTTCTTTAGTATAAGGTCCTCCTTTCAAGTAAAGGTTGGTTGAACTTACTTTAGGACTACTTTTAAAATCATTCCTTCGTGCATTTCCTGAGGTAAAGTGCCCCAATCCAAGATTTTCAGCCTGTTTTTTCCAGTAGGTATCAAAAAGATAACCTTTTATTACTCCCCTTTCTAAAAGGGTTTTTGTGGTTTGTGGGGCACCTTCGTCGTCAAAAGGTCGGCTTTCGATAAGCCCTTCGGTTAACCCGTCATCTATCAGGGTAAGGTTTTCAGAAAAGAACTTATCTCCTAACTTATCTTTTAGAAAAGATCTGCCTTTTATAACTTCTTCTCCTAAAAAGGAGAACTCCAAGACCTCTAACAGGTCTACAGCCATAAAAGGGGGGAAAAGCACCGGAATTTTTAGGTTAACTCCCTTGTGGCTTTGACTTAAGAGTGAACCTCGAACACAGGCCTCTTTTACCCTTTGTTTTATTTCTTTCTTGTCTAACCTCCTTCCTTCATACCATTCATAAGAAGAGGCTTCTTTTTCTCTATTCCCTGCTATTACTGAAATTAAAAAAGTATAAAAAGGTTCTTCCCAGACAAGTAAAATCCCTTTTCTTAAAAGGGCGATTTTATGTTTCCCCCAGGAAAGTTTGATTTTTTCTACTTTTTTGATTCGGTCAAAGCTTAAGGCTGTTTCTTCAAGCTCCTCTAAAAAGGCTTTAAAGTCCTCATCTGGGATCGAAACTTTAGGAGAAAACACCTTAGAAGGAACCTCTTCTGGAAAAGAAGCAGGCATTCCTTTGTCTGAAAGGACTTTGGCTTTATTTACCGCAAGCTCAACGTTAGTTTCATCTAAAGAGGTGGTATAAGAAAGCCCAGCTCTTCCGTTTGGATTTAAATATCTAACCGTAAGGCTTTCGTCTCGGTATTCCTCTTCTAAGAAGATTTTTCCCTCTTTTTTTTCTAAGGATTTACCTTTTTCTTTTTCTATCCAAAACTCAAGACCGGGATCCTTATCAACAAATTTTATAAGGGCCTCTATATCCATGGTCTTCTTACAGATTAGATAAAATTTGTTTTCCTGCAAAGATTGAAGCATCCCCTAAGTATTCTTCGATCCTTAAAAGCTGGTTAAACTTTGCCACTCTTTCTCCTCTGGCAGGAGCACCAGTCTTAATAAGACCGGTGTTAAGAGCTACCGCAAGGTCTGCGATAAAGGTATCTTCTGTTTCTCCTGACCTGTGAGATATCATACAATTCCATTTATGTTTGTAGGCAAGTTCAACTGCCTCTATGGTTTCTGTAAGGGTTCCTATCTGATTAAGTTTTATAAGAACCGCGTTAGCCATCTTGTTTTCTATACCCCATTTTATCTTTTTAGGGTTGGTCACAAAGATGTCGTCTCCTACTATTTGAACTTTATTCCCTATTCTTTGGGTAATTAATTTAAATCCTTCTGGGTCTTCTTCAGATAAAGGATCTTCGATCGATATGATAGGATAGTTGTTTACCAATCTTTCATAATATTCTACCATTTCTTCTGTAGACAGTTTTTTGTCGATACCTTTTAGGAAGTAAACCCCGTCTTGATAAAGCTCAGAGGCAGCCACATCCATCGCTAAGGCTACATCTTCTCCTGGGGTATACCCGGCTTTTTCTATAGCTTTTATGAGATATTCCAATGCTTCTTCAGGGAGTCTTATCTGAGGGGCAAAACCTCCTTCATCTCCGATGGAGGTGCTTAAACCTTCCTGTTTAAGGATACTTTTTAAGGCATGGTAAACCTCAGCGCCCATCCTTAAAGCTTCGGCAAAGGATTTTGCTCCCCAGGGAGCTATCATGAACTCCTGAAAATCTAACGGGTTGTCTGCATGAACCCCTCCGTTTATGACGTTCATAAAAGGTACAGGTAAGGTGCGGGCTCTTATCCCTCCGATATAAGCAAAAAGAGGCATTCCTAATTCCTCTGCAGTAGCCCTGGCACAGGCTAAAGAAACCCCTAAGATAGCGTTAGCCCCTAAGTTAGATTTGTTTTCTGTTCCATCAAGTTCACAAAGCAGTTTGTCTATTTCTGTTTGCCTTCCTGAGTCTAATCCTTCTAACTGAGGGGCGATGATTTCGTTTACGTTGAAAACCGCCTTTTGCACACCTTTCCCAAAAAATCTTTCTTTCTCTCCATCTCTAAGCTCAAGAGCTTCATACTTTCCCGTAGAAGCCCCAGAGGGAACGGCAGCCCTTCCATAAAAACCACTGTCTAACCATACTTCTACCTCTAAAGTGGGATTACCTCTGGAATCAAGAATTTCTCTTGCTCTTATGGTTGCTATTTTACCCATGAAGGCCCTCCTAATGTTTTTTGTCCAAGAAAGCTTTAATTTCTTCCCAGTAAACAGGTTTTGTCCCTACTTTACCTACTACGATGCCTGCGGCTATGTTAGCCAGTTCTAAGGCTTTTTCTAACGGGACTCCTGCGGCATAAAAAGCGGTTAAAGAGGAAATCATCGTATCTCCTGCCCCAGACACATCATAAACTTCTTTAGCCTGGGCAGGAAGATGGAGCCCACCCTTTTCTGGCTGTACCAGAAATACCCCATCTTTACCTAAGGTGATCACCAAAAAGTCTAACCCAAACTTTTGTATCAAGGCCCTCCCAGATTGTTCCAAGTCGTTTGTAGAAAGGTTTTCTTTAAGGGCTGTTTCTTTAAATTCCTTAAGGTTAGGAGTGATAGTTGTGGCCTTTTGGTATTTCTCCCAGTTGATACTCTTTGGGTCAACCAAAACCGCTTTACCTGCTTTTCTGGCTTCTTCTATCAGCTCCTTACAAAAATTTTCTTCCTTTAGAACACCTTTGGCATAATCTGAGAGGATCACCGCATCTGTCTCTGGTAAAACCTTTTGATAGGTAGCTTTTAAAACTTCCATAGTTTCCTGGTCTAAAGGGTCTCTTTTTTCAAAATCGACCCTTAGAAGCTGTTGCGACTGGGCTATAATTCTCGTTTTAACAGTGGTAGGTCTTTTAGGGTCTTCAACTATCCCTTGAATTCCTATCCCTTGTTTTACAGCTAACTCTTTTAAGGTTTCTCCCTTATCGTCCTTTCCTACTACCCCCATCAGCTCTACCTGAACTTTAAGTCCTCTTAAGTTAGCAGCAACGTTAGCTGCACCTCCTAAGGTATAATAAGTAGAACTCAGGTCGAAAACAGGTACCGGGGCTTCCGGAGAGATACGGTTTACTTCACCTAAAAAGTAACAGTCTAAGATCAGGTCCCCTACCACGATAACCTTAACCTTTTCAAGCCTCTTTTCCAAGTGTTTTATAAACTTTTTGTTAAAGATTTGTTCTCTTTTCATGGCTTAAACAAGTTTTATCCTTGTTTTCCCTTTTGAGGTTTCTCGGTAGATTTTTCAGAGGGGGTTTTAATTAGAGGCAATCCTGCTTTTTCTCTTATTTTATTTTCTATCTCTAAGGCAAGTTGTTTGTTTTCTTTAAGTAGTTTTCTTACGTTTTCTTTGCCTTGCCCAAGTCTTTCTCCCTGATAAGAGAACCAGGAACCGCTTTTTTCGATTACTTCCATCTCTACCCCAAGGTCAACCAGCTCAGCCTCCTTAGAGATACCTTCTCCAAAATAGATGTCAAATTCCACCTCTTTAAAAGGAGGGGCCAATTTGTTTTTTACCACTTTTACTTTTACCCTGTGTCCTAATGGTTCTTGTCCTTCTTTTATGGAGGCGATTTTCTTTATCTCAAGTCTTAACGAAGCAAAAAACTTAAGGGCCATACCTCCAGGGGTGGTTTCTGGGGGACCTCCGTAGCTGAAAGTCCCTATCTTCATTCTAGTTTGGTTAATAAAAACTACAGCGGTGTTGCTTTTAGAGATGGCAGAGGTAAGTTTTCTCATGGCTTTAGACATAAGACGAGCCTGCAGCCCCACTTGTTGGTCCTCCATTTCGCCTTCTATCTCAGCCTTAGGTACAAGGGCTGCAACTGAGTCTATCACTATGATATCTACCGCCCCACTTCTTGCTAATACCTCTGCTATCTCTAAGGCTTGCTCTCCTGTGTCTGGTTGGGACACAAGAAGGTCTTCGATGTTAACTCCTAATTTTTGGGCGTAGTTTAGGTCTAAGGCATGCTCAGCGTCGATAAAAGCAGCTACTCCCCCCTGTTTTTGAGCCTCAGCTACCATGTGAAGGGCTAAGGTAGTTTTACCTGAAGCCTCAGCCCCGTAGATCTCTGTTATCCTTCCTCTGGGGATGCCTCCTATACCTGTAGCAATATCAAGACTGAGGGACCCGGTAGGAATTACAGAAACTTCTATTTTTTTAGCCCCCTCTCCGAGTCTCATGATAGAACCTTTACCAAACATCTTTTCTATTTGAGAAATAGCAGCCTCTACGGCTTTTTTCTTTTCTAAAACATCCATAAAAATAACCTCCCAGTTATTTGCTTTTTTTATCATACCATAAAAATTTTTTTTAAAAAAGATATGAATTTTAGCCTCAAAATCTTCAAAATTTTAAACTTTAAAATTAAAATCTTTCTCATGGAGTTTTATCAAAAAACCGCAGAAGAGATTTTAGAAGTTTTAAACACCGGTCCAACAGGTCTTTCAGAAAGAGAGGCTACCCAAAGGCTTGCGATTTATGGAAAAAACGTTTTGGAAAAGAAAAAGAAAAGATCTCCTTTAAATTTATTTTTGAGTCAGTTTAAAGATTTTCTTGTTTTTATCCTTGTTGGAGCTGCCCTTATTTCTGGTTTTTTAGGAGAGTGGATTGATGCGGTTACTATAACCGTCATTCTTTTAATAAACAGTCTTATTGGGTTTATACAGGCCTACAGAGCAGAAAAGGCAATGGAAGCCCTTTCAAAGATGCTTTCTCTTTATGCAGTAGTTATAAGAGACGGGAAGATTAAAAAAATCCCGGCTGAGGAACTTGTTCCAGGGGATATAGTTTTGATCGAGGCAGGAGAGGTTATCCCAGCAGACTTAAGGCTTTTAGAGGCCTATCAACTTAAGGTTGACGAATCTTTACTTACCGGTGAATCTGTTCCTGTTTCAAAACAGGTTGAACCAATTTCAGGAGAAAAATTGCCTGTATCTGAACAGAAAAACATGGTTTTTAAAGGAACTTTTGTCACCAACGGAAGGGGAAAGGGAGTGGTAGTTGCCACAGGAATGAATACTGAGCTTGGAAAAATTGCAAAAATGGTCCAACAGGAAGACACTAAGACCCCGCTTCAGAAAAGGCTTACTGATTTTGGAAAAAAACTTGGTGTAGCCATTCTTTTTATTTGTTTGCTTATTTTTATTCTTGGGGTTTTAAGGGATGAAGAACCCTTAAGGATGATTCTTACCTCGGTTGCTTTGGCTGTGGCTGCTGTTCCTGAGGCCTTGCCAGCAGTGGTGACCATCACCCTTGCTCTTGGTGCCAAAAAAATGGTTGCTCTAAATGCTCTTGTAAGAAATTTGCCTGCAGTAGAAACCTTAGGTTCGGTAACCTTTATCTGTACAGATAAAACCGGCACTTTAACCCAAAATAAAATGACAGTAAGAGAGGTTTTTTCGTTTGAAAAACAGACCAACTATCTTTTTTTATGTATGGCTTTAAATAACGATATCAGGCTTACAGAGGAAGGTAACCCTACCGGAGACCCTACAGAGATTGCCCTTTATGAATATGCGAAAGAGAACCATTTTGAAAAAGTCGAGCTTCAGAAAAAATTCCCTCGTGTGTTTGAAATTCCGTTTGACCCAAAAAGAAAGGCTATGACCACGGTTCATAAAAAAGAAAATGGATATATTGTTTTTACCAAAGGCAGTTTAGAAACCATCCTTGAAAAGTCAGCTTTTATTCTGCTTGAGGACAAGATAGTTCCTCTTACAGAAGAAATAAAGAAAGAGATCTCTGACAAGGCTTTAGAGTTTGCTAAAAAAGGTATGAGAGTGTTAGCCTTTTCATATAAGGAAATCCCTGAGTTTTTTGAAACCGAAACTATGGAAAGCAAGCTTATTTTTCTTGGATTTTGTGGAATGATTGATCCACCGAGAAAGGAAGTAAAGGAGGCTATAGCTCTCTGTAAGTCTGCAGGAATAAAGGTGGTGATGATCACAGGAGACCACCCTGTAACTGCCTGGGCTATCGCTAAGGACCTTTCAATCGTTGAAAAAGATGATCCTTTAGATAGTGCGCTGATTACAGGGAAAGAATTAGAGGAGATGTCTTTAGAAGATTTTGAAAAAAGGGTAGAGAAGATAAAGGTTTATGCAAGGACTTCTCCTGAACAAAAGTTAAAGATTGTAAAGGCATTGCAGGACAAAGGGCAGTTTGTGGCCATGACAGGAGATGGAGTAAACGATGCCCCAGCCTTGAAAAAGGCAGACATAGGGGTTGCCATGGGAAGTGGCACAGAAGTAGCTAAAGAGGCAAGTGATTTGATACTTCTTGATGATAACTTTGCCACCATTACCCAAGCGGTAAAAGAGGGAAGAAGGATCTATGATAACATAAGAAAGTTTGTAAAATACACCATGACCAGCAACTCTGGAGAAATCTGGACAGTAGCCTTAGCTCCCTTTTTAGGTCTTCCTTTACCTCTTTTACCGGTTCATATACTTTGGATAAACCTGATTACAGATGGCCTTCCAGGGATCGCTTTATCAGGAGAAAGAGAGGAAAAAGACATAATGCAAAGACCTCCCAGGCATCCTAAAGAAAGCCTTTTTGCCCATGGACTTGGAATCCATATTGTTTGGGTGGGATGGTTGATGGGAATAGTTTGTCTTTTCATTCAGGGGTTAGCCATAAAATACAACCTTCACTGGCAAACCATGGTGTTTTCTGTCTTGTGCTTAAGTCAGTTGGGACATGCTCTTGCGATAAGGTCTGAAAAGGAGTCTATTTTTAAGATAGGGTTGTTTTCTAATAAGCCGCTTTTTTATACCATAGTTTTTAGCGTGGTTTTACAACTAGGTATCATCTACTGTCCGCTCTTTAATAAACTTTTCCACACCCAACCCCTGTCCTTAAGAGAGTTAATCATTACCTTTGCAGCATCATCTATAGTGTTTATAGCTGTAGAAATAGAAAAGCTTATAAAAAGGCGATATAAAGGGATCAGTACCAAATTTAAGGCTTAAACCATTTAAAATTTTTTACTTTAGCCTTTAAGGAATGGTTTCTAAAGAGGAAAACCTTGGTTCATGTAATGGAATTAAAATGTCTACCATATTTTTAAATTTTACCATCTGATCATAGGCTAAATAAGGGTCTATGTTGGTGCCAGGAGGGATAACCTCCATTCCCATGGCTTTTATTTTACTGGGAGGTTCAAAATTTTCCTGAATTACACAAAATCCGGTTATTCCTACAAGCCCTTTTTCTGTGTTGATAAGAACGCTCATTCCTCCTTTAGTATGTGCAGGGGTGTGCACCATGGTAATTCCAGGGGCTACCTCAAACACCTCTTCTTTTATATGCACCATCTGCCCTGCCTGGTCTAAATCTTCTATAAACTCAACCATATATCTAAAGTCTAAAGGATGGGGATTGTAGGCAGATTGAAACTCTAACTCATGGGCATAAAAGGTTGCATTGACACATTTGAAATCGTTTTCACAATGGTCGTTATGAAGATGGGTATGAATGACTATGTCTATATCTTTAGGAGAAAGTCCCCATTTAGCAAGCCCTTCTTCGGGAGTAGAATATAAATTGTGTCTTTTAATAAAATATTTTAGAGGCATAATAAAAATTTTTAATATTTTTTAAATTAATGATAACATAAAACCTAAAAGACTAAACTAACCAGGAGGTCTGTAAAATGAAAAACTTAGACTTAGATTTAGAAAAAGTTTTAAGTGAAATCTCAAAAATTGAATCAAAAGAGGGTATCAAAATGGCTGCTGCACTCCTCTTAAACGCTCTCATGAAAAAAGAAAGAGAAATATTCCTTAGAGATAGTATTGATAATAAAGCTAATGGTTACTATGAAAGACAACTTGCCTGTTTCTTAGGTAACCTTGGTATCTCTGTCCCAAGAGATAGAAAATCTGAATTCAGACCTGCTATTCTTCCTCCTGAATGGCAAAAAGCTGATGAATCTTTCCAGGACTTTATCCTTAACCTCGTTCTCCAAAGCTACTCCCCCAATAAAATCAAAGCCCTCTTGCAATCTATGAAACTTCCCTACTCTCCAGAACAAATAGAAGAAATTAAAGAAGAATTGTATAACCAAGCCAAAGAATTAAAAACCAAAGAATTGCCAGAAAATTTGTTTGCTATGTTTATAGACGCTTATCATACTCAGATAAAAGATACCGAAGCCAACAGAATCAGAAAAGCAGTTATTTATAATATCATCGGAATAGATATGGAGGGAAGAAAAAATTTACTTTCTTATTACATTTATTTTGGTTCAGAGACGAAGGAGGACTGGCTCCAGATACTTAATGATTTGATAAAGAGGGGAGTTAAGAGGGTTATGGTAATAGTGAGTGATGATTTTCCTGGCCTTGCTCAAGCCATAAAAGCCCTTTTTCCTGAGACAGATCATCAGCTTTGTTTTGTACACATGCAAAGGAACATCAACAGGAACATGTCTAAGCAGGATGCTAAAAAATTTTATGAGGAGTTAAGCATTATAAAGAGGATAGAGGAGTATGAGAGGGCCTTAATTAGATTTGAGGAATTATGTAAGAGTTATGAGAAGAAGTATCCAGCTTATATAAAGGGACTTTTGAAAAAGAAGGAGCATTATTTTGTTTATAAGAAATATCCTGAGGGGGTGAGGAGGTATATATACACGACGAATGTGGTTGAGAATATAAATAGCAGGATAGAGCTGATAAGGGTAAATACAGGGGGATATTTTCAATCAATCAAGACAGCAGAGGTTGCGATATACATAACAGTAAGTCGGATTCAGAAAACGAGATGGCAAAAACCACTTCCTTTAATTAAGTCTGCTTTATACGAATTGAGGCAAATGTTTGTAAAGAGATTTTATAAGGAGACACAATTCTCTTGACAAGTGTCCCTTCTTCAAATTTATAGATTTTTCCACCGATAGCCTGTTCTCTAAAATCAGATTGTATTACCTCAAGAAGACCTGTATCTATAAGGATAACTTTGTCTGAACCCTCGATCAGCCAACAATAGATTGGGATTACATATTCCTTTCCATAATCGTGTTGATAGGTCATCATTCCTTTATCAAAAACTTTGGTTCCAACCACGATAGGATGAATTTTATAAAACGGACCTTTTTTCATGATTTACTCCTTGTCTTTGGGGGTGTTATATAATCAGATATTAATTATATGTCAGGTTGAAAAATGAGAAAAGGGGTTTAATATTTAAACTATGAGTATAAACAAAGTTATTTTGATAGGAAGGTTAGGGGCCGATCCAGAGATTAGGTATACTATTGATGGAAAACCTGTGGTCAGTTTTAGATTAGCTACCAATGAGGTAATCGTAAGGAACGGAGAGAAAGAGGTTCTTACTGAATGGCATAGGGTGGTTGCTTTTGGTCGGTTGGCAGAGATCTGTGGAGAATATCTAAGTAAAGGTTCTCAGGTCTACATAGAAGGTAAACTTAGAACACGCAAGTTTGAAGATAAACAGGGTATGCAAAGGTATGTTACAGAAATAGTCGCTCAAAACATGCAAATTTTAGATAAAAAGTCCTCAACCTCTAATGATTCTGCTAAATCCTATCATATGGAAACCTCCCCCAAAATCTCTAAAAAATCTGTCGATTTAGAACTTGAGGCTTTAGAAGAACCTTTGATCGATGAAGATGATATTCCTTTTTAGGTTTTACTGTAATAAAACTTTTTTCATAGAAGGGTCTATCGGTTGTTTTTCTTCTCTTTTGGGTAGTTCTTTTTCAGTTTGATCTGAATTTTCTAAATTCTCTGGTTGTTTAAACTGAGTTTCAGTCTCTAAGCTATCTAGTTCAAACATCTGTCTTATTATACCTATAGCCTTGCTTCCTTTTTCGTGATGGTCTTTTTTGATAAATTTGATAGGATAGTAAATGATTTTTTGGACCAAAGATTGGGTTAAAACTTCTAAGTGTTGTTTTTCTTCCTCCGAGAGGTTTTTAAGTTTTTTTAGGGTTTTTGCCAGTTCGTTTTTTCTTAGTTGTTCCATTTTTTCACTGAGAGCTTTGATAGTAGGATGCAACTCCATTTGTTTAAGCCATTTTTTAAACTTGAACACCTCTTCTTCGATGATAACCTTTGCCCTCAAGGCTTCTTTTTTACGTTCTTGGAAGTTTCCCTCTACCACCTCTTTTAGGTCGTCTATGTTGTAGACATAGACGTTTTCCAACTGATTAACCTCAGGTTCTACATCTCTTGGAACAGCTATGTCTATGATAAAAAGGGGTCGGAACTTTCTGAGTTTTAAGATAGAGGCAACCATCTTTTTAGTAATTACAAAAGAGGGGGCACCTGTAGAGGAAATAACCACATCTGCCTTGGTAAGTACATAAGGCAGTTCTTCTAAACTGTAAGCCTCTCCTTTAAACCGGTCAGCAAGCTCAACAGCCTTAGAAATAGTTCGGTTGGCGATCAAAACTTTTTTAACCCCGGCTGAGATAAAATGCATACAGGCAAGTTCTGCCATCTCTCCTGCACCTACCAGTAACACCACCTTTTGTTTGAGGCTTCCGAGGATTTTTTTTGCAAGTTCACAGGCAGCATAGCTTATAGAGACAGCGCCTCCTCCGATGCCGGTTTCAGTCCTAACCCTTTTGGCAACAAAAAAACATCTGTGCAAAAGACGATTGAGCACAATCCCTGAAGTTTTATAAAAAAGTGCTTTTTGATACGCTTCTTTTACCTGTCCTAAAATTTGAGGTTCTCCTAAAACAAGAGAATCAAGACCACAGGCTACCTCAAAAAGATGCTTTACCGCCTCGTCGTTTTCTAACTGATAAAAGTACTTTTTAAGCTCATTTTGTGTGACCTTTACCTCTTTTTCAAAAAAAGAAAACAGTTCAGATAAGAAAAAGTCTTTTTGAGATTTTTCTAACACAAAGCAAAACTCGACCCTGTTACAGGTAGAAAGAAAATAGGCTTCTTTAAAGCTTAGTCCCTCACTTTTTAGCTTTTCAAGGGGAAAGACTGGGCTGTCTTTAAAAGAAAGTTTTTCTCTTATTTCTACCGGAGCGGTTTTATGGTTTAGTCCTACGAGAAGGATGGTAATCTCAAGGTCAAGACCCATAAGTATGAAACCCCTTGGTAAATAAGTTTATCACAAAGAAGCTTAAAAACCAAATCCCGAACCCTAAAATAAACATCTTAGCAGACCTTTTTCCTCTCCAGCCAATGACTACCCTTTGATGGATAAGCACCGCATAAAGCAACCACAACACCAGAGAAAACACTTCCTTTGAAGACCATCTCCAGTAGTCCCCAAAAACAAAGTTGCTCCATACAGCCCCGGTGATTATCGAGATAGAAAGAAAAAGAAACCCAAGATAAAGGGAGATTTCACTTGCCCGGTCTAAATACTCTAAAGGAGGAAGTTTTTTATAAAAAAGACCTAAAGATTTTTTTTTAATTTCTCGTTCTTGCAAAATATACATGATCGAAGTGGTGAGACCAAAGAGTAAAAAGGCATGGGAGATTAAGCCAGAAATTCCATGTATAGGAAACCAAAGGTTATAAAAATAAGGGGAAAAGGGGGAAACTTTACCAGAGGATAAAAAAAAGCTTAAAAGAAGACAGCCAATTACCCAGGGGAGGATAAAAAAACCTACAGTATAAAGTTTTACCTGGCTTAAAAAAGAAAAGCCGAAATAAACTAAAACAAGGCTCCAAGCTAAGAAGTTTAAAACTTCTTTAAAGGTTAAGACCTTTAAAATCGCTATCTCGTAAGCTTTTATCCCCCAAAATACGGTGTGTAAAAAAAAACCTAAACCCAAGACGATTTGGGCGTATTTTAACGCCTCTTTCTTAAGGGTTTTAAAATAAAAATAAAAACCTATCCACGAAACAAAATAAACCAAAAAATATAGGTCAAAAAGCAAATCACCCATCAACTGACGTTACTTTTTCTTAGCTATATAGATAGAACAAGGAGCAAAGTTAACCACTTTAGCAGCAGTAGAACCAAGGGTGTATCTGATGATGTCAGGTCTTACCCCTCTTGCACCCATTATCAAAAGGTCAGGCTCTTCCTGTTCTACAAAGTTTAAGATAGCCTCAGCTACGGAAAAATCAACCAATACTTCCTGTCTTACTTTATAACCGTCTTTTACCTCTTTAGCTACCTCTTCTAGCAAAGCTTTAGCCTTTTCTACAGCTTTGGCCTCTTCTTCCTTAGACATTTCTTCTCTTTTTCTTACCACGTTTAAAAGAATAATTTCATCTATGGTCTCTTTTAGAAAAGTAAGAGCCATCCTTAATCCTTCCTTAGCGTCGGCTGAACCGTCGTAAGCTACCACTATTTTCATAATTACCTCCTTTTTAGGATAGGATTTTTATTATTTTAGCATAAAAAACTATTTTAATCAAACTTAAAGCTTTATTTAGCAAAACTTTTCCTAAATCTTAAGGCTGATAAAAGAAAGATTACCCCTCCTACGGCTGAAATCCCTAAGATGTCTTTCCAGAGATACTCTATCCCAACCCCTTTAAGTAAAACCCCGTAGCCAAACTCTAAATAATACCTCATCGGAGAAAAAAGGCTTAGAGACCTGATCACAGGGTGCATAGCTTCTGGGGGAGTCCAGGCTCCTGAAATCATAAGCATCGGTACGAGAATCACTATGATTACCATCATCGCCTGAGAGAGGTTGTTTACTATCGTTGCGATGGCTATCCCAAGGGAAGACATGGCAAACACATAAAGACAGGTGACCAAAAAAAATAAGATGATGTTTCCTTTTATCGGGACCTTAAAAACGCCTTTTACCATGATAAATAAGCTAAGCAAGGATAAAACACCGATTACGACTACCGTAGGAATAATCTTGGCTAAAAAAACCTCCCAGGTTTTTACAGGGGTTATCAAAAGTTGTTCGATGGTACCATATTCTTTTTCTCTTATCAAAGCTGAGGCACTTATAAGAAGGGAAACCATCGTTGTCATGTTAAAAAGTTCAAGGAGACTCATAAACCAGGTACTAAGATGGTTAGGATTAAAAAAGCTGCGGGGTTTTGTTTCTACCTGAGGTATCCTTAAGGTTTTCTGATAGACCGAAAAGTCTAAGATCTCTAAAGAATATTCATGAGCTATGGTTGATACATAAGAAATAGCCATGGTAGAGGTCATCGACATGGTGCCGTCGATGATAACCTGGATTTTTCCCTTTTTTTGCTTGACATCAGTCTCAAACTCAGGAGGTATGACTATGGCCATAGAGGCTTTACCTTTATCCAGCCATTCTACTACCTCTTTGTCAGAGTTAACATACGCTACTATCCTGAAATGGGGAGGTCTTATCTTAGATAAGAATTCTCTACTTTCAGGACTTTTGCTTTGGTCTAATACGATGGTTGCAAAGTTTCTTACCTCAAGCGTTATCCCTTTACCCCCTGTATAAACCACCCCAGTAAAGGCATAGACTAAAACGATTAACAAAATCCTGTCTCTGAAAAGCTGAAGAAATTCTTTTTTGATTAACGTTATAAGCCTCATAAAGGTTATCCTAAAGTTTTTTCTTAAAGTTTAAGATGGTAGCCAGATAGACCACAGAAGCATACAAAAAAAGGCTCAGGATGTTGGATATAAAATAATGAAAAGGCAGTCCCTTTAGATAGATTCCTCTTACGATGTCTAAAAAATAGGTTGCAGGAATCACCCTGCTAACAAGTTTTCCGCTAAACTCCATACTACTCACAGGATAAAGAAATCCTGAATAAAGATAGGTAGGAATTACGGTGGTGATAAAGGCAAGAAGCATAGCGGTAATTTGAGTTTTGGTAACGGTGGAGATAAACAGTCCAAGCCCAACAGTACAAAAAAGATAGAGGATACTTGCTAAGGAAAGTACGATAAAGTTTCCGATAAACTTGGTTTGGAAGACAAAAACCGTGATGGCAAAAAGTATTAAGTAGGTAAGAAAACAGACGAAAACATAGGGGATAGCTTTACCAAATATGATTTCCCATCTTTTAGCAGGTGAGGTGTAATAGTTAAAAATACTTCCGAATTCTTTCTCTCTTACTACTACCAAGCAACTGAGGAGCACCGGATAAAAACAAAGGGTGGTTACCAACATCCCTGGCATGATAAAGTTTTTGCTCTCAAGGGCAGGGTTATACCAGGCTCTTATTTCTAACTCTATGGGAAATTTTAAGGAGTTCTGGTTTCCAAGGAGTTTTTGGTTAAAAAGGGTGTTTATGGTACTGATATAGCCTTTTACTACCTCTGCTCTACTTGGATAGGTGCCGTCGATAAGCACCTGTACCTCTGTTTTTTCTTTTTTATAAAGTTTTTGTGAGAAATCAGGTGGTATGATTACTACCGCTCTTACCTTAGCAGAGTTTAGCAGGCCTTCAGCTTCTTTATAGTTGTCTGCCAGGGTATAAAGCTTGAAGTACTCAGAGTTCACGAAACTATCTATGTAGTCCCTGCTTAGTTTACTGCGATCATAGTCAAGAAAGGCCACAGGTAGTCCTTTTACATCTAAGTTTAACCCATACCCTAATAAAAACATCACTATTACAGGGACTACAAACACAAAGGTAAGGTATAGTTTGTCTTTTATAAGCTCGGTAAATTCCTTTTTGGTTATTCCTATCAGTCTTTTTAACATCGTTTCTATGGGTTTTCCTTCAGGTCTTTTAAGATAAAGTCTACAAAAGCCTCTTGTAAAGGAGGGAGAGTAATTTCAATCGTATATTCTTCAATACCTTTTGTTTTTAAAATCTCGGAAATCTTTGGTTGATCTTTCTCAGGAGTAAAAGTTCTTAAAAAAAGTTTGTTTCCGTAAAAATAAAGGTTAGGAAAATTGTTTTTTAACAGGGTATAGGCTTCTTTAAACCTTGGGGTTTTTATTTTTAGGAGTTTACCAGCGAGGGTTTCAGAGGTGATTTTTAGTTCTTCAGGGGTGCCAACTGCAATAAGCCTTCCCCGGTTCATAAGACCTATCCTGTCGCAGTTTTCTGCTTCATCCATATAATGGGTAGAAACGATAACAGTTATGCCTTTTTCTCTTGAAAGATAGTAAATGATCTCCCAGAAGGATCTTCTTGCTACAGGGTCTACTCCAGAGGTTGGTTCATCTAAAAACACGATCACAGGGTTATGCAAGATGGCACACATAAGGGCAACCCTTTGTCTTATCCCAAAAGGGACATCTTTAACAAGTCTTTCTTCCCAGGAAGAAAGTCCAAGCTTAGTTAAAAGCTCGGTAAAATTTTGTCCTTTTATTCCGTAGAGCCCGGCATAAAGATTGACATTTTCCATCACCGTCAGGTCTCTGTAAAGGGAGAATTTTTGAGACATGTATCCTATTAGCTGCCACACCTTAGCTCTTTCTCTTTTTACATTATACCCTGCGATAAAGATATCCCCTTCGGTAGGTTCTAAAAGTCCGCACATCATCTTGATTAACGTAGTTTTCCCTGCACCGTTAGGACCAAGAAGCCCTAAAATTTCACCTTTTTTGACCTCCAAGCTTACCTTATCCACCGCTTTAAACTTTCCAAAAGCCTTGGTCACCTTATCACAGACAAGCAAGGTCTCTTCTGAGGTAAAGCTTAAAGAAGGTTTTTGTAAAGGCTTGGGAGGTTCTTTTGAAATCACAGAGACAAAAGTTTGCTCTAAATCAGAAAACTCTTCGGGTTTACCCTGAAGTAAGATTTTACCGTTATGGATTAGGGCTATTCGTTGGCAGCGTTCTGCCTCATCCATGTAAGAGGTAGTTAAAAGAACGGTAATGTTTCTTTCCTGAACCAACGTTTGCAGAATTTTCCAGAAGTCCTGTCTTGAAAGTGGGTCAACTCCTGTTGTAGGTTCGTCAAGGTAGATGATGTCTGGCAGGTGTAGTAAAGTGCAGACTAACGCAAGTTTTTGTCGCATACCCCCTGAAAGGGCTTTAGCCGGTCTTGATAAAAAAGGTTTAAGCCTGGTAATCTCTAAAAGGATTTCTTTGTTTTTTTGAAATACCTCTTCTGGGATTTCCCTTAGGTTGCGGAAAAAGTTTATGTTTTCTTCGATGGTAAGGTTGTCATAAAGGTTTAATCCAAGCCCCTGAGGCATATATCCGATAAATTTTTTAACCTTTTCAGGGTCTCTGGTAACGTCTATACCGTTTACGTAGGCTTTACCAGAGGAAGGAGTTAAGACTCCCGCAAGGATTTGGACGATGGTGGTTTTTCCTGCTCCGTCAGGTCCTATCAGACCAAAGACTTCTCCTTTTTTTACCTCAAAGGAAACATTGTTTACGGCTAAAACTTTCTTATAAAACTTGGAGAGGTTTTCAACCTTAAGAACAGGCTCGTCTAAGGCTTTACCCATTCTGCCTTTGGGTCTGTTTTTATTACCACGTCTGCCGGCATCCCAGGTTTTAAAAGCCCTTCTGGGTTTTCTACCGAGACCTCAGCTCCAAAAACAAGTTTTACCCTTTCTTCCTTGGTTTCTACGTTTTTAGGAGTAAATTCGGCTTTTTCATAGACCCTGGTTAAAGTTCCGTTGAAATAGCGGTTAGGATAGGCGTCTACATACACCCTTGCAGGTTGGCCCAGTTTTACCTTCCCAACCTCTGGTTCAGGGATGTAAACCTTGATATAAAGGTTTTGAAGGTTTACCATCGTATAGATAACTTGCCCTGGGTTTACGACTTCTCCTTCTTCAGCTACCCTTGAAAGGATAACCCCGTCTGAAGGGGCATAGATTTTGGTTTCCTTGTAAGCAACCTCTATTTCTTTAACTTTTTGTAGGGCTGATAGATACTTAGCCTTGGCTTGGTTGATGTAACGTTGATTTACCTTAAGTTCTGACAGGGCTGTTTTGTACTCCAGTTCTGCAACCTCAAGGTCTCTTTTAGAAACCAAACCTTCTTGGTATAGTTTTTTATATCGTTCAAGGTCTCTTTTGGCTTGTTCAACTCGGGATTGGGATTTAACAAGATAGCTTTCTGCCATAAGGATGGTTTCTTCTGCTGAACGAACCTCGTTTTGAGCTGCTTGAAGCTGGGCAAAGTATTCATCAGGGCGAAGCTCTGCAAGAAGATCTCCTTTTTTTACCGGGTCGCTTTCTCTTTTGTAAAGCTTTATCACCCTTCCTTGAATTTTTGTGCCAAGGTTGATTTCCTTACCCTCGACCCTTCCA
Source organism: Thermodesulfobacterium commune DSM 2178 (assembly GCF_000734015.1). Lineage (GTDB taxonomy): Bacteria > Desulfobacterota > Thermodesulfobacteria > Thermodesulfobacteriales > Thermodesulfobacteriaceae > Thermodesulfobacterium > Thermodesulfobacterium commune. The sequence continues at coordinate 1,233,677 of NZ_CP008796.1, read as the reverse complement.
TGTAAAATAAGAACCCCTGGAGGGGTCTTTTGCCTGTTAACGTACCAGAAAATCCCACCTGCGAATAATCCTAAAAATAGAACGAAAAATAGCAGCTTTGTCTTAAAACTGAGGTTCATATCTCAAACATTATATACTTTTTAGCGAAGATGTGCAACAGTAGAAAAACAGGTTTTAGGTATGCAGACCAAGTAAAATAAAAAACTCTTTGTTTCCTTTGGGACCAAGGATAGGGCTTTGAGCTACTCCTAAAGGTAAAAATCCTAAAGAGATAGAAAAGTCCCAGATTTCATCTACCACTTTTTTATGGACCCAGGGGTCTTTAACCACCCCTTTTTTAAGAAGTTTAGGCCCTACCTCAAATTGAGGTTTAATCAGGGCTAAGACCTTTCCTTCTGGTTTAAGAAGGGGCGGTGTAACCGGAAGGATTTTTTTTAGAGAAATAAAAGATACGTCTATGGTAATCAGGTCCATTTTTTCAGGAAACATCTCCGGGGTAAGATATCTGGCGTTTATTTCTTCCTTAGGTATAACCCTTGGGTCGTTTCTTAAAAGAGGATGGAGTTGGCCTTTACCTACGTCTACAGTATATACTTTTTTAGCTCCTTTTAGTAAAAGGCAGTGGGTAAACCCACCGGTTGAGGCACCTATGTCTAAGCATACAAACCCTGTGACATCTATCTGAAAAGCTTCAAGGGCTCCTTCAAGCTTTAGCCCTCCTCGAGAAACATAAGGTATAGGTTCGTCAACTCTTAAAAATACTTCACATGAAAGGGTTTGCCCTGGTTTTTCTACCCTTATCCAGTTTTTTTCGTCTTTTGACCACCAGACTTTACCTGCCATGATCAGGGCCTGAGCCTTTTCTCTGGTCTCAGCAAGCCCTTTTTCTACTAAGATTTTATCTGCTCTGAGTTTATGCTGCTTCAATTTCTTTATCGATCACCATCGAAAGAATTCTTCTTTGTTGTTTTTCTTTGAGTATCTCAAGCCCTTTTTCTAAAGCCCTAAGAATAAGTTCTACATTAGGATCGGTTTTAGGGTTTATTTGCTTAGGATCGTAGGTGATGGCTACGATGAAAGCAGATTTTTTAAGGTTAAAGGTTTTATAAGAGAGGTTTTCTAGAGTTTGTAAAAGTTTTCTTGCTACCACCATCGCACCAGAGAGTGGGGTTTCAGGAAGGATAACTCCAAAACGATAGGGATTTTTAAGTTTAGCGATCACGTCAACCCTTCTTAATCTGCTGGCTAAGTTTTCAGCCACTAACTTGATAAAAATTTCTTCTCCTTTTAGGCTTTGAGTCTCTGCAATCTCTTCTCCTTTTTCTATTTCAAAGAAAAGGACGCTAAAAATTCGTTGATATCTTTTGGCCCTTAAAAATTCTTCCTTAAGCCTTAAAAGAAAATATTCTTCATTATAAAGTCCAGTAAGAGGGTCAAAAAAGGTTTGTTTTTTTAAGGCTTCTTCTGTCTTTTCAAGTTGTTTGAGTAAAAGTTCCTTTTCTCGTAACACTCTGGCTAATTCTTGTTTATAAATTTCAAGCAGTTTTTTTTCTTCCTTTTCTTGTTCTTCGATCTTCTGAAGTTGTTCTTTGATTTTCTTTTCCTTTTTTTTAATCCATTCAGTATAGGGGATAAGTTTGTAGGTCTCATACCCTAAGATTTCATAAAACTGGTTGATAAATCCAGGAAGGGAATCGAGTAAAACTGTCGCCTCTGTTTGAGAAAGGTTTAAAACTTCTTGGCAAACCTCCTGAAACCTTTGGTATTTATGTTCTTTTTTGGTGCTAAAATAGGCCCCTATACCTGAGTCTATCAAGTTTAAAATTTTTATGTCATAAAGTACATCCTGAGGAATTTCTTCAGGAAGGCCGGTGATACGGTGATGATGATAGAGGTCAAGCACAAACCTTCTTGGGAAATTATAGTTTTCAAAGTATTCTGCACCTATGGTTGCATGGTCAACCCCAAAAACTTCTCTTTCGGCATCCAGGGTAGTTTTCCCTAATTTTTTAAGTTTTAAGACCTGTAAGTATCCTTCAGGATAGACCTGATATAAAACCAGCACTCCGTAGTCCATCAAAAAAGAGGCTACGTGTAGATGGGTTGGGTAGTTTTCTATATGAGAGGTTAAAAGGTTAGATAAGCCAAGGTTAGCTATTGCCCTTGCCCAAAAAAGGTCAAAACTAAATTCGTTAAAGGTGTTTTTTTTAAGCTTTTGGGATAAAAAAGAGAGAACTAAAAGCTTTACTAGGTCTTCTCCTAAAATCAGGATTGCCTTCCTTAAATCTGAGACAGGAGGGTTGTCTTTCCTAAACTGAGGAAGATTGGTGGTCTCTATGATAAACCTTTTAAGTTCTTGCCTTTCATCGAGGAAATTTAAGAATTCCCTTTCTTCTTTTAACAAAAAGGTTTCAAGGGTTTCTTTGACTAAAGCAGGAAGAGGAGGAAAGGGCTTTTTAGCAAGTTTTAATAGTCTGTCAAGCTCTCCCATTTTTGCGCTTTTAATATAAAATGATATCTAATGTATACTACCAAAAGATCGTCAAAAAAAAAGAGGATAAAGGGGGTTTTAAGATGGAAGGACCAAAAGATTTGAAAGAGGTAGTTTTAGAAATAGCTAAGAAGGCGAAGTCTGCCTCTAAAACTCTTACTTCTCTTTCTTCTGGGGTAAAAAACGAGGTGCTAAAACGGGTAGCTCAGAAGATAAGAGAAAACCGGGAAGAATTAAAAAAGGTTAACGAAAAAGACGTAAACCAGGCCCTTTTGCAAGGACATACCAAGGCTTTTATAGACAGGTTAACCCTTTCTGATAAGGTAATAGAGGCCATGGCTAAGGGGTTAGAGGAGGTTGCCCAACTTCCTGACCCTGTAGGTGAAGTGGTAAAGATGTGGAAAAGACCTAATGGCCTTATGGTAGGAAGGATGCGTATTCCTTTAGGGGTGATAGCTATCATTTATGAAAGCAGACCAAACGTTACCATAGATGCAGCTGGGCTTTGTTTCAAGAGTGGTAATGCCGTAATTTTAAGGGGAGGAAAGGAGGCTCTAAACTCTAACTTGGCACTGGCTGACCTTTTTAGACAAACTTTAAAAGAGTTTAACCTTCCTGAGGATGCGGTGCAGGTTATTCCAACCCCTGACAGAACCGCCATGGAGTATATGTTAGAGCTTGAGGAATATATAGACTTAGTCATACCCAGAGGTGGAGAAGGGCTTATCCGGTTTGTCACCGAAAAAGCCAGAATGCCTGTTATCAAACACTATAAAGGGGTTTGTCATGTGTATGTAGACGAGGAGGCCAACCTTGAAATGGCTAAAACGATTGCCATCAACGCTAAGTGTCAGAGACCAGGGGTATGTAACGCGATGGAAACTTTGTTAGTCCATGAAAAGATTGCGCCTAAATTTTTGCCAGACCTTGCAGAAGAATACAAAAAATACGGGGTGGAGCTGAGAGGTTGCCCTGAAACCTTAAAACTTATTCCCTGGGCTAAACCAGCCACTGAAGAAGATTGGTATGCCGAGTACCTTGACCTTATCCTGGCGGTAAAGGTGGTAAAAGATATAGATGAGGCGATAGAACACATCTCTAAATACGGAAGTAATCATACCGAAGCCATCGTCACAGAAAACTATTCTAAGGCTATGAAGTTTATCAAAGAGGTGGATGCAAGCCTGGTTTTGGTGAATGCCTCTACCAGGTTTAACGACGGAGGAGAGCTTGGTTTAGGTGCAGAGATAGGTATTTCTACGACCAAAATTCATGCCTATGGTCCTATGGGGCTTGAAGAGCTAACCACCACCAAGTTTATAGCCTTTGGTAATGGTCAAATTAGAACCTAAAAAAATCGGTATTTTAGGGGGGACCTTTGACCCCCCTCATTTAGCCCATTTAAGGGTTGCAGAAGAGGTAAGAGAAGCCTTTGGTTTACAGGAAGTATGGTTTATCCCCGCAGGATATCCTCCTCATAAAAAAGTAGAAACTCTCTCTTCTTTTGACCACAGGTTTAACATGGTAAGCTTAGCGATAAAAGACAATCCTTTTTTTAAGGCCTTAGACATAGAAAAACACGTTAAACCTTCTTATACCTTAAAAACCCTAAAGAGATTAAATGCCTCTTACCCTGAGGTAGAATTTTTTCTGATAATAGGCTGGGACAGTTTTTATCAGTTTGAAACCTGGTGGAATTACCAGGAATTTTTGCAATACACTAACCTGGTGGTGGTTTCAAGGGGTTTAAAAGGGTCTGAGGCTTTAAAAGAGGCTTTTTTACAAAAGTTAAATCAACTCTGGGAAGATGACTTTTCTAAAGAAAGGGTATTTCTTTTAGAGGTTACTCCGTTAGACATCTCAAGTTCGATGGTTCGTTTTTTGGTTAAACATGGTCGTTCGGTAAGGTACCTTGTGCCTGAAGAGGTTTTAACCTATATTTTAGAGCATCAACTTTATCGATAAGAGGTTTTTGATGAGAGGTTCTGTTAAGGCTGAGATAACCCCGATGTTTAAACAGTATTTTGAGGTAAAGCATCAGTATCCTGATGCGGTACTTTTTTTCAGGCTTGGGGATTTTTATGAGATGTTTTTTGAAGATGCAGAGACAGTGGCCCCTCTCTTAGGGTTGGTTTTAACCAAAAGAGAGGCAGGAAAGGGGCTTACTGCCCCGATGTGTGGTGTTCCTGTAGAAAAAGCCCTTTTTTACATCCAGAAGCTGGTTGACCTTGGTTTTAAGGTTGCTATCTGCGAACAGGTTGAAGACCCTGCAACCTCTAAAGGGCTTGTCAAAAGAGAGGTAGTTAAGATCTATACTCCTGGTTTAATGGTAGACTTAGAACTTCCAGAAAAAAGTAAAACCTATCTTGCAAGCCTCTACTTAGATAAAAAAGCAGGACTTGCCTTTTTAGAGCTTTCCTGCGGCGAGTTTATCTTTACCGAGGTAAACAGAGAAACCTTTTTGTCTGAACTGTTAAAACGTGAACCAAGAGAAATCCTTTGTTTAGAGGAGTTTGCTGAGTCTGAATGGATCTCTCTTATCAAAGGTAGTCTTCCTAAGGTACATCTAAGTTTTTTAGACAAAAGAGCTTTTGGTTTAACCCAGGTAGAAGACCTTCTTAAACTTCCCTATTACGAGCGTTACCAGGAAGGGCTAAAAGCAGCTAACGCTATCTTAGTTTATCTACAGAACTATCAGCCCCATCTTTTAGATAAGATAGAAGCCCCGGTTTTTTACTATCCAGAGGAGTTTTTATTTTTGGATGAAGCCACCAAAAGAAACTTAGAACTGGTAAAAAACCTCTGGGATGGGTCTGAAAAATATTCTCTCTTTTGGGTGTTAGATGCTACGGTCACCCCGATGGGGGCAAGACTTCTCAAAGAATGGATAATTTATCCGTTGAGAGACATTAATCAGATCAAACTTAGACAAGAAGCTGTAAGTTTTTTGGTAGAAAAACCAGACTTAAGAGATGCCCTTAGAGAGGTTCTGAAAAAATTACCTGATTTAGAAAGGCTTTCTACCAAATGTAGTCTAAGGCTAATCAATCCTAAAGAGATGGCTCTTTTAAGGGATAGTTTAAAGTATCTTCCGGAGATAAAAGAGATCTTTTCTGAAATAGATCAACTTCCAAGACTTTTAAGAGACATCCTCTCTCAGTTAGGAGAGTTTACTGGGTTATATCAAAGACTTTGTGAGGTTTTGGTAGAAAACCCTCCTTATACTTTAAAAGACGGTGGGATCATAAAAAGAGGGATAGACCCCACCTTAGATGAACTGAGGGACCTAAAAGATCATGCCGTAGACTACCTTTCAGCCATAGAAAGAAAAGAGAGAGAAAAAACAGGGATTCCTAACTTAAGGATAGGGTATAACCGGGTTTTTGGTTATTATTTTGAGGTATCTAAAGGGAATGTTAGGCTTGTTCCCCCTTATTTTGAGAGAAAACAGACTTTAACCAACGTAGAAAGGTTTGTAACCCCAGAGCTAAAAGAGCTGGAACAAAAGATCATCACCGCCGAGGAAAAAATCAAAAATTTAGAGTATGAGTTGTTTTTAGGGTTGAGGGAAGAGGTAGCTCAGTATAAAGAGGATTTAAAAAGAACCAGTCTGGGGCTTGCTACCCTTGATGTGCTTGTTTCTTTAGCCAAAGTGGCAGTAGAAAACGACTATGTTTGTCCTGAGATTACCGAAGAAGAAGGGCTTTACATAGAAGAAGGAAGACATCCGGTTATAGAAAAAATCCAGGGTAAGGAAAGGTTTATACCTAATTCTGTAGAGTTAAAAAAGGATGAGGCTGTTCTTTTGGTGATTACCGGTCCTAACATGGGAGGAAAGTCTACTTATCTTAGGCAAACAGCCCTTATCGTCATCATGGCTCAGATGGGAAGCTTTGTCCCTGCAAAGTATGCAAGGCTTGGGGTTTTTGATAAGGTTTTTACCAGGATAGGGGCTGGGGATGAACTTGCTCGAGGTAAAAGTACCTTTATGGTAGAGATGAGTGAATGTGCCTATATCCTGAAAAACGCAACCAGCAAAAGCCTGGTGGTTCTTGATGAGGTGGGAAGAGGAACTAGCACCTATGATGGTATGTCCATTGCATGGGCTATAGCAGAAAATTTGTACGAAAAAAAGGTTTTTACCTTGCTTGCAACCCATTACTTTGAGTTAACTGAGCTTGGTAAAATCTATACGGGAATCAAAAACTATCATGTAGCTGTTAAGGAATGGCAAGATGATATTATTTTTATGTATAAGGTTTTACCAGGGGCAGCTAACAAGTCTCATGGTATAGAGGTGGCAAAGTTGGCTGGAATTCCTCAAGAGGTGGTTGACAGAGCTAAAGAAATACTTTATAAATTAGAGAGAAAAAATCTTAAGGAACCAAGTGAAACAAAGATAGCTTCAAAGAGGGTTACTCAGTTGTCTATTTTTGACCGAGAACATCCTGTGCTTCAAAAGATAAGAAATTTAAACATAGAAGAGATAACTCCTGTTGAAGCTCTGAACTTTTTGTGGGAGATTAAAAAGGAGTTAAAATAAAAAGGAAAAATGAAAAAGTTCAAACTAATTCCCAAGAACTGGATTACGTTAATTTTTTTCTGGTCTTTTTTTCTTCTTTTGGTAGGGGGATTTTCTCAAGTAAAGGGGGCTACTAAGTCTTATTCTACTCCTAAGGCCTCTCAAGAGTATGTTTACCATACCGTGCAAAAAGGCGAAACCTTAGAAAAAATAGCCAAGAAATATAACCTTTCTATAGCTGAGTTAAAGCGGCTTAATAACCTAAAGAAGGATAAACTTTCAGTAGGACAAAAGCTTATCGTTGGGGTCAAAAAGGATCAGCCAAAAAAGGAAGAAACTAAGCCTAAAACCTCTCAGGGGGCTGAGATATATCATACCGTTCAAAAAGGTGAAACCTTAAAAACGATTGCTCAGAAATATGGAATAACTCCTGAAGAGATAAAACGACTAAACAACCTAAAGACCAATAAGGTGAAAGTCGGGCAAAAGCTTTTGGTCAAAAAGGAAGAACCCTCTACCAGAGAAAAATTAAAAACCACAGAAAAAAAAGAGTATGTATACCACATCGTAAAGAAGGGAGAAAGTTTAGATAGTATCGCCAAGAGATATCGTGTTTCTAAAGAGGAACTTAAAAGGCTTAACCATCTCAGGTCAGAAATTTTAACACCAAACCAAAAACTTATCATCCGACCAAAGGAAGAGGACGAAGGTTCTTATTCATCTCAGCCTTCAAAACCTTTAGAGGAAAAAGAGACGAGTTTTCAGGCTTTGGAAAAGAAGTTTGAAGGGTTAAAAAACAGTCCAAAGGTTAGCCGAAAGCAATGGGTGAGGTTGGCAGAGGAATATAAGCGGTTTTATCTTCTTTATCCAAACAACCCTTTAGCTCCTAAGGCAGTGTTACAAGCAGCTCAGGCTTATTACCAGGCTTATACCAAATCTTTGCGAAAATCAGACCTGAACCAAGCGGTGAAGAATTATCAAAGACTTTTGACTTATTATTCTAACTCAGCTGAGACAGAAGAAGCCTATTATATGCTGGCTAAGATATATGGTGAGGAGTTATCTGACAAAAACCTTGCTGAAAGATATAAAAAGGAGCTTGAGCAAAGGTTTCCTAAAAGTGCTTATCTTGCTCAACTAAAACCTTTACCTCAGCGATCTTCTCCTGCTACTCAAAAAGAAATCGCTAAAAAGAAGAAAAAAAAGAGAGAAACATTTGAATTTTATACTTCAAATCAAACCGCTCAAGAGCCTAAGATTACTTTAGCCCCTCAAGTGGTACCTAAGCGTTCTGAAACCAAGGTAAACGCTCAACCTGCTCCAGCTTTAGTAGCTGATGCCAAAAGGGTGTTAGAGGTTTCTCCGGTAACAGGAGAAGACTATACCAGGATTATCATCGGTGTTTCTGGAAACTTTGAGTACCAGACTAACATCCTTAAAAGTCCTACTCCAAGGATTTATGTAGACATCTATCCAGCAAACCTTGACCCTAAAGTTCCTAAGGAAATAGAACTTAAGGACGTACATCTACAAAAGGTAAGGGTAGGTCAGTTTGATAAAAACGTAGTAAGGGTTGTGGTTGACCTAAAAAGCCTTACTTCTTACAAAATTTTTAAGTTAAAGGACCCTCATCAGCTTGTGCTTGATTTTACCGGCAAAGAAAAGATGCCTTCTACTGTTATAGCTACCAAACCTAAAAAATCTAAGAGTTTGTCTTCTAAGAAAAAACAGCCCGAGGACAAGCAGGAATACATAAATCTTGCGAGACAGTTTGGTTTAGGGATAAAAAGGATAGTAATAGACCCAGGACATGGGGGCGAAGACCCAGGGGCTGTAGGACCTACAGGGCTCAAAGAAAAGGAGGTTAACCTTCAGATAGCTAAACTGTTAGCGCAAAAACTTAAGGAGCACTTGCCAGAGGTAGAGGTAATTTTAACAAGGAATACCGATGTTTTTATCCCCTTAATTCAGAGGCCAGCAATAGCTAACTCTAAAAAAGGAGACATTTTTATCTCTCTACATACCAACGCCTCTCCTGACCCTAACGCAAGAGGTATCGAGGTGTATTATCTTAACTTTAGCACAGACCCAGAGTCTATGAGGGTTGCAGCTCTTGAAAACTCAGCTTCAGACAAAACCTTAAGCGACCTTCAAGATTTAATCAAGGCAGTTCTTTCTAACACCAAACTTTCAGAGTCAAAACTTTTGGCAGAAAAGATTAATCAATATCTTCATCAAACCTTAGTAAGGTTTTATCCTGATACCACTTCTCGAGGGGTGAAGTATGCTCCTTTCTTGGTTTTGGTAGGTACAAGGATGCCTGCTGTTTTGGTAGAAGTATCTTTCATAACCAATCCTGTAGAAGAGTCACGACTTAAAAATCCTCATTATTTAGAAATGGTTGCTGAAGGTATCGCTAAGGGAGTAGAATCTTATATGCAAACTCTAAAACTTTCTCAGAACTTCCATGGCAAAACCTCTTAAATCTCTTTTTGGCGTAGACCTGTTTTTTTCTCAGGGGCTTTATCAAGTTTATCAGAAGTATAAAGTTGCCCTTCTTTGCAATCAGGCCTCTCTTGATGAGACCTTTACCCCCACCTTTATAAGGTTTAAACAGGCTTTTGGGAAAAACTTCAGGCTTATCTTTTCCCCTCAGCATGGGCTTTACTCAGAGAAACAGGCTAACATGATAGGGTCTTATGACGAAGTGGAGCCCTTTACCCAAACCCCTGTGATAAGTCTTTATGGCCCAAGGTTAGAGCCAGAACCTTATCATTTAGAAGACATAGACGTGGTTTTTGTGGACCTGCAGGAGGTTGGCTGTAGGGTATATACCTATATCTGGACGATGTTTTTGCTACTTAAGGTGTGTTTTAACTTAGGGAAAAAAGTAGTAGTCCTTGACAGACCAAACCCGATAGGAGGAAAGATAGAAGGCCCTTACTTAGAAGAAGATTTTAGATCCTTTGTAGGCCTCGACCCTTTACCTTTAAGGCATGGTTTAACCATAGGAGAATTAGCCTTACTGTTTAAAAAACGACATTTTCCAGGTTTGGATTTAGAGGTAGTTCCTGTAAAGGGTTACAGGAAAAGTTTGTTATGGAAGGAACTTGGGAGGCCTTGGGTTTTACCTTCCCCTAACCTTCCTTCCTGGTGGTGTAGCCTTGTTTATCCAGGTCAGGTGTTGCTTGAAGGTACCAACCTTTCTGAAGGTAGAGGCACAACCCTACCCTTTCTGGTTTTTGGTGCTCCTTACTTAAGGATAGAAAAGGTGCTTAATTTTTGGGAAAAATTAGACCTTCCAGAAAAAAACCACGTATTTTTGAGGCCTTTTGTTTTTGAGCCTACTTTTGATAAATGGAAAGGCAGCCGTTGTTTTGGTTTTCAACTATACGTAAAAGACCCAGTAAGGTTTCAACCAGTTAAAACCACCCTTATTTTGCTAAGGTTTATAAAAGAAAACTTTTCGGAGTTTGAGTTTTTAGAGATCCCTTATGAGTTTGAGGAAAAAAAACGTCCGATAGACATTTTGGTGGGTAGTAAACCGGTGGTTGATTGGTTAGAAGGGAAAAGAGAAATTGACCTTGATTTTTATCTGTATTATAATTTAAAAAATTATCAGGAAGAGATAGCCTCTATTTTGATGTATGAGTAAAAATAAAACTTTATGGCTAAAAAGTCAAACAATAAAACGATTAGGTTTAAGTCTAACAAGGAGCGGGTAAGTTATTTACTGAAGCTTTTTGAGAAGAAAGACAGGGTGCTTATCGTTATTTGGGCAGACCCTGATTCTCTGGCTTCAGCTTTGGCTTTTAAAAGGATATTGCAAAACCGGGTAGAAAAGGTAACCATAGCTAACATAAACGAAATAACCAGGCTTAACAATAAAGTGATGGTAGAGGTTTTGAAAATACCCTTGGTTAAGTATTGTCCAAAGTTGCTGGAGGAACATAATAAGTTTGTTTTGGTTGACTCTCAACCCTCTCACTGGGAAGAGTTTAAAAACATCTCCTGGGATGTGGTGATAGACCATCACCCTCTTTTTAGCGAAATCTATGCCAAGTATTATGACATCAGGCCTGATTATGGAGCTACGGCAACTATTCTATATGAATATTTAAAAACTTTAAAGATCAAACCCTCTGTCTACTTGGCTACAGCTTTGGTTTACGGGATAAAAACAGACACCAGTAACTTTGAAAAAAGTGCTAACATCCATGATGTAATGGCTTTTCAGAACCTTTATAAACACATGAACAAACATCTTCTTTCCAAGATAGAGAGCTCAAGCTTGAGGCGGTCTGAACTCAGGTATTTTAAGATTGCTTTAGACCAGCTTAAGTTTAGAAAAAACAGGATGTTTACCTATGTAGGCAAGGTGAGTAATACTGATGTTTTAGTGTTGATAGCTGATTTTTTCAACAAGGTGTATGAAACTTCTTGGGTGTTTGTAGGGGGTGAATACAAGAAAGTGTTAACTATCATCATTCGTTGTGATGGTTATAGAAAAAATGCAGGAAAAATGGCTAACAGACTTTTTAAAGACATCGGTTCTGCAGGAGGGCATAGAGAAAAGGCTCGGGCTGAAATTCCTTTTGCCAACCTTTCTACCCCTCCAGAGCTTTTTAATACCGATAAGCTTATCAAACTTTTTGATAAGTATTTTAAGTTGATAGATAGAAAAGAAAAAGAGAAGGTAAAAGAGTAAGTTATGTCAAGATTTGTAGATCAGGCAAAAATTTATGTTAAGGCAGGTAATGGTGGTGATGGCTGTGTAAGCTTTAGACGGGAAAAATACGTGCCTAAGGGGGGTCCAGACGGAGGCGACGGAGGGGATGGAGGGGATGTTATCTTGATGGCAGACCCTCAGGTCCATACCCTGTATGATTTTTATCATCAGGTACATTTTAAGGCTGAGAACGGTCGCCCTGGGATGGGCAAAAAGATGAAAGGAAGAGATGGGGAAGACCTTATCTTGCGTGTACCTGTAGGTACTGTTGTAAAAGATGCAGAAACCGGAGAGGTTTTAGGTGATTTGGTAACTCCTGGTCAAACCCTGGTAGTAGCCAAAGGAGGTAAAGGCGGCAGGGGGAACGCAAGGTTTGCTACCCCGGTCAGACAGGCCCCAAGAATTGCTGAAAAAGGAACCCCTGGAGAGGAAAGGTGGATTCTGCTTGAGTTAAAATTGATAGCAGATGTAGGACTGGTTGGTTTCCCTAACGCTGGGAAATCTACCCTTCTTAGCAGGATTTCTGCAGCTAAACCCAAAATCGCCGACTATCCTTTTACTACCCTTGAGCCTAATTTAGGGGTGGTAAGTCTGTTAGAAGGAGGGTCTTTTGTGGTGGCTGATATCCCAGGGCTGATAGAAGGAGCTCATAAGGGGATTGGTCTTGGGCATGACTTTCTAAGACATATCGAACGCACAAGGGTTTTACTCTACGTGCTTGACATAACCAAAAAAGAAGAGGTCTTGAAGGATTATCAAGTACTTAAAGAAGAACTCAGACTTTTTAACCCACGTTTATTAGAAAAGGAATACTTTATAGCCTTAAACAAGATAGATACGATAGCAGACCAAGAAGAGATAGAAAGAATCGTGTGTCTTTTCCCTGAAGAAGACCAACCAAAGATTTTTCCTATCTCTGCGGTATCAGGCCAAGGGGTGGTTCAGTTGATTTATGCCCTTTGGAGAAAAATAAACGAGATATTACAGACCAGTGACAAAGAGATCATTCAAGGACAATAAAGTTATGGATAGACAAGCCAGACTAAAAAAAGTTTTAAAAAATGTAAAAAGGATGGTAGTAAAGGTTGGTAGTGCGGTAATTACCAAACAGGATGAGGGATTAAACTATGAAGTTTTAGAAAACTTGGTTTATCAGCTTCAGAAAAAGGTTAAAGAGGGGTATAAGGTAGCTCTGGTTTCGTCAGGTGCGATTGCCTGTGGAAGGGCAAAGTTAAAGTTTTATAAAAAGCCTCTTGCTCTTTGTGAAAAACAGGCCTTGGCATCTATAGGACAGGCGGCTTTAATTCAGGCTTATGAAAACCTTTTTAATCAATACGGTATTTTTGTGTCTCAAATTCTTCTTACTGCAGAAGACCTATCTCTGAGGGAACGCTACCTTAACGCCAAAAAAACCTTTGAGACCTTGCTTAAATGGGGGATACTTCCTATAGTTAATGAAAACGATACAGTTACGACAGAAGGGATAAGATTTAGTGATAACGATACCCTTTCTGCTTTGGTTGCAGGAACCATCGAGGCAGACCTTTTGGTTATCCTTTCAGACATAGATGCCCTTTATAAGGAGGACCCAAGAGAAAACCCCCAGGCTGAAAAGATATCTGAGGTGTTTAGAGTAGATGAGACGATTTTTAAGATGGCAGGTAAAAAACCTGGAAGTCTAGGAAGGGGAGGGATGTATTCAAAGTTGCTGGCAGCTAAGATGGCAAACTCTATGGGCATTCCTGTGGTTCTTCTCTCAGGTAAGGAACCTTTTATTTTGGAAAAGTTTTGGGGAGGCCAAGAGATAGGTACCATCTTTTGGCCTGAAGAAAGAAAACTCAGCATGAGAAAACTTTGGATAAAATACTACATCAAACCAGAAGGTAGGATTTATATAGATGAAGGGGCTGAAAAGGCCTTATTAGAAAAAGGAAAAAGTCTACTTTTACCAGGGATTCAAAAGATAGAAGGAGAATTCCCAAAGGGTGCCTGTGTAGAATGTTTAAACCAGAAAGGAGAAATCATAGCCAAAGGCCTTACTGCATTTTCTTCCTATGATTTGCAAAATCTTCTCTCCTCTGATGAAAGACCTAACAAAGAGGTAATCCATAGAGATAATTTAGTAATCCTTAGCTCTTAAGCCCTGTTTTTTTCGTATTCTGTGATTTTTTCTATGATGGTGTGGGCTGAGTTAAAGGCTTTAAGGATGTTTCCTCCTTTGACCGCAAGGTCTCCTGCAAGAAAAATCTTAGGAAGGTTGGTTTCCAGATGTTCGTTTAGGATAGGATTTCCTTTTTCATCTAACTCTATTCCGATTTTTTTTAGAAAATTTTTAGGAGTGGTTCCTCCTAAACAGTAGATGATAACATCATAGAACTCAGTCGTTTCATCTTTAAAGAAGACCTTTATTTTTTCACCTTCAGGGGCTATCTGAATTATGTCTGTCCCTAATAAAAGTTTGATTTTTTCTTCTTTTTCTTTTTGATAAAGAAGGTTTAGGTTAGTTTCGTTTATCCTAAAAAAATAAGGCCTTCGGTAAGAAAGATGTACCTCGTTTTTGTCACAAAACTGAAGACTTACCTCAGCTGCTGTGTTTCCTCCACCTACCACTAAAATTTTTTTGTTTTCTAAGGCTACATCTGGTGGTTCAAAGAATACCCTGTTTTTTAGTTCAGAAGGAATGGGATATTCTGGTTTGTTAGGTGCACAAAAGATACCTATAGCAATGATTACAAACTCAGCCAAAAATGTGGGCTTATCCTTTACCCAGATTTCATAATCACCGTTATTCTTGACTATGTTGGTAACCTCAGAATTAAGTCTTACATCAAGTTTCCACTGTTTTATCCAGGAATTAATCCTTTCTAAAAACTCCTCTTTAGTTTCTGTCTCAAACGAGCAGAGCCCTATGGGTTTGACGTTTTTGTCTCGGTAATCAGCATCTACCCTTTTCCCTGGTTTGTAAAACTTGGAAATGGTATAGCATACCTCTTTATGTTTTTCCAGAACCACCACAGGCTCTAACCCTTTAGCTTTGGCTTCTATCGCGCAGGCAATACCTGCAGGGCCACCACCTACTATGGCAATCTTTACCCTTTCTAAGGGTTTTTCCATTACTATCCTCTTTATTTAATTTTTTGTTCCCAAGCCCAGGCGTGTTGGATGATGATTTCTAAGTTCTGAAACTTAGGTTCCCAGGAAAAAAGAGACTTAATTTTTCGATTATCGGCAATCAAAACCGGAGGGTCTCCAGGACGTCTTTCTGTCTCTATTACTTTAAAGTCAACCCCTGTGACCTTTTTTACAGCCTCTACCACCTGTCTTACCGAAACCCCAACCCCATACCCACAGTTTAAAACTAGGCTTTTTCCGCCATCAAGCAAGTATTCTAAGGCAAGGATATGAGCCTCGGCTAAGTCCATTACATGGATGTAGTCTCTGATGCAGGTCCCATCTGGGGTAGGATAGTTGGTGCCATAGATTTCAAGATAGGGATATTCTCCTTTAGCGGTTTTAAGGGCTCTTATGATAAGATGGGTAGGCTGGTTGTAGGCTGGTCCTAACTCAGCCTCTGGGTCTGCCCCTGCCACGTTAAAATATCTTAGGGCTATGTAGTCTAAAGCCTCTGCATGAGAAAGGTCCTCTAAGACCCTTTCTATCATCGCCTTGGTTCTACCATAAGGGTTGATGGGTTCTAAAGGTGCGTCCTCTGGTACAGGAATGGTTTTTGGTATACCATAAACCGCCGCTGAAGAGGAAAAAACAAACTTTTTAACCTTGGCTCTGCTCATCGCTGAAAGAAGTTTTAAGGTATTTTCTACGTTATTGCGGTAGTATTTTAGAGGAAAAGCTACACTTTCAGGAACCACGATAGAGGCTGCAAAATGCATCACAGCCTCAGGTTTTTCTTCCTTTAAGATTTTTTCTACCTTTTCTTCTACGGCAAGGTCTACTTGATAAAACTTGCCATAGGGGATTTTTTTTCCGGTGGTGCTAAGGTTATCGATGATAACCACTTCATATCCATTTTGGACTAAAAGTTTGGCTACATGAGACCCTATATATCCGCAGCCACCGGTGATTAAAATTTTAGGTTTTGCCATGTTAAAACCGTTTTACTTTTGTTTTGGATATGATACAATAAGTTTTGTATGTCGTCAACCAAAGTTTGGGTTAATAAACAGGTCGATTTAGAAGTTTTAAAACAATTTGTAACCAAAGGGTTTTTTACCCCGTTTCTTGCTCAAGTCTTGATCAATAAAGGCTTTACCAGCATAAAAGAAGCTTATCGTTTTCTCTTCCCCCAGCTTAGCGATTTTGGTGACCCTTTTTTGATTCCTGACATGTTACCTGCGGTAAAAAGAATATATCAGGCAGCTATTTCTAACGAGACCATAGGTATTTATGGAGACTCAGACGCTGACGGCATTATCGGAAGCTTTGTGTTGTATGATTTTTTGGTAAGTATTGGCTGTAAGGTTGAATGGCTTATTCCCAGTAAGGAAAAAGAAGGTTATGGTTTTCACGCCAAATTTTTGCCTTACTTCAAACAAAAAGGGGTAAGTCTTTTAATCACGGTAGATGTGGGAATTTCTGCAGCTGATACCGTAAACGAGGCTAAAGCCTTGGGAATAGATGTGATAGTTACAGACCATCACGAGGTAGTCGAAAAACCTGATACCATCGTGGTTTCTGGAAAGCTTACATCTAAAAGCTCTCCCTTTTATCATCTATGCGGGGCAGGGGTAGCTTTTACCC
Organism: Thermodesulfobacterium commune DSM 2178; assembly: GCF_000734015.1. Lineage (GTDB taxonomy): Bacteria > Desulfobacterota > Thermodesulfobacteria > Thermodesulfobacteriales > Thermodesulfobacteriaceae > Thermodesulfobacterium > Thermodesulfobacterium commune. The sequence goes on along the minus strand of NZ_CP008796.1, from coordinate 1,217,177 downwards.
TGATAAGGGCTCTAAGAAAGTTTTTTTACGAGCAAGGGTTTTTTAGAGGAGACAACATCCCTCAGATACGAAAATACCTTGAGCTTGTGGGTTTAGCTACCTTAGCTGACATGGTGCCTCTGCTTGGAGAAAATCGCACGATTACCTTTTACGGGTTTAGAGACCTTTCCTCCCCCTCTTTTTTGGCAACAAAACTTCTTATAGAAAACTCAAGGCTAAACGGAACCCTTTCTGAAGAAGACCTACTTTATCGGGTTATTCCTAAGATAAACGCCGCAGGCAGGATGGGGACCCCTGAGTTGGTTTTTCAATTTTTAAAAGAAAACGAAGAAACTAAGGCTAAGGAGCTTTTAACTAAGATAGAGGGTATCAACCAGAGACGCCAGGAGCTTGAGTTAGAGATACTTTCTTCTTTAGAGAATTTGGCTAAGAGAGAGATAGAACGCTATCCTTTTATTTTTCTAGCTGCAGAAAATCTTCCCAAGGGTCTTTTAGGACTTATTGCTAATAGGTTAAAAAACCAGTATCAGGTTCCTGCTATCGTTGTTTCTATAGAAAACGGAGTAGGGTTTGCCTCTGGAAGAGCCCCTGAGGGGCTTAATCTTTTTAAGGCAGTTTCTAAGTGCGAAGACCTTCTTATTCAGTATGGCGGACATAAACATGCACTTGGATTTCAGGTAAGTCTTAATAACATAGAGGCCCTAAAATCTCGTTTAGCTGACGAAATCAAAAAATTAACTTTAGTTTCTAAACCTGAAAAAGAGATAGTATATGTTGAGGCTGAGGTAGAACTTGCAGAGCTTTTACATCCAGAAAACCTGAAGGCTTTAACTTATCTCCATCCCTACGGAGAGGCCCATCTCCCTCCAAACATTCTTATCAGAAATTTCGAGGTAAAAGAAAGATTTTTGTTAAAGGATAAACATTCTAAGTTTGTGCTTAAAAAAGGACTAAATGAGATCATCGCTATCTGGTTTAACCAGGTGGTAGAAGATGAAAGGATAAGGTTAGTTTTAGGTCAACCTTACGTAAACACCTACAGAAACACCTTAGAAATAAAGGTAGTTGATGTAAGATGAAAACCCGTACTATAAGTATAAGAGAGGAAAAGGAGGCTTTTGAAGAGCTTTACTTAGCACCTAAAGCTTGTAAGTCCCGATTTTCCCGGGGAAGAACTTATCCTGAAGAAGAGTGTGAGATAAGAACGGCTTTTGAAAGGGACCGGGACCGGATTATTCATTCCAAGGCCTTTAGAAGGCTAAAACATAAAACCCAAGTGTTTTTAGCCCCTAAAGGAGATCATTATCGGACGAGACTTACCCACACCTTGGAAGTAGCTCAGATAGCAAGGACTATAGCCAGGGCTTTAAATCTAAATGAGACCCTGACTGAGGCTATAGCTTTGGGGCATGACCTTGGGCATACTCCCTTTGGCCATGCAGGAGAAGAGGTCTTAAACGAGCTTTTAGAGGGTGGTTTTAGACACTATGAGCAGAGCTTGAGGGTGGTTGAGAAACTGGAAAAAGACGGAAGAGGCTTAAATCTTACGTTTGAGGTAAAGGAGGGTATTTTAAAACATTCTAAAGGGATGGGACCTATTCTAAGTAAGGGATCTGATAAGCCAAGCACTCTTGAAGCTGAGATAGTAAGGGTTTCAGATGTGATAGCTTATGTCAACCACGATGTAGATGATGCTCTAAGAGCAGGGATGATAGACTTAAAAGACCTTCCTCAAAATTCTAAAAAAATCCTGGGAGAAACCCATGCCCAAAGGATTTCTACGTTGGTAAAAAGTATCGTTTATTCTACCAGAGAGGCAAACTACTCTGAGATTGTGATGGAAGATAAGGTGCTTAGTGCTTTGACAGAGCTTAGAGAGTTTTTGTTTGAGAAAATCTATTTTTCCCAGTCTGTAAGAAAAGAGTTTGAGAAAGCCAAAAGACTGCTTTTACAGCTTTTTGAGTTTTATGACAAAAATTTTGAGAACATTCCTTATTTTATAAAGGCTAAATCGGTTTTTCCTGATGAGCCTAAAGAGAGATTGATAGCTGATTATATTTCAGGGATGACTGACAGATATGCTATCTACCAGTATTTTGAATGCTTTGTTCCTAAGCCTTGGCAAGGGCTGGAGAAGGTTTTTGGAGGCATAGACTATGAGCTATAAGAAGATAGGTTGGTTTACTACCGCAAGAGATAAGGCTGCTTTAGACCTGCTAAGGGTGGTATATTCGGAGATAAAAAAGGGAAACATACCTGCCAGATTAGAATATGTGTTTGTAAGCAAAGCACCAGATGAAGGAGAATGGGCAGAAAGGCTGATAAAAGAAGCTAAGGAAGATCTGGGGCTTAAGGTTATCTGTTTTTCTGCTGAACGCTTTAAACCAGAGCTTAGAAAGGCTCAAAGGGACCTCTGGAGAAAGGAGTATCACGCGGAGGTTTTAAAAAGGCTTGATATGGAGATAGACTTTGGGGTTTTAGCTGGTTATATGTGGATTACCTCAGAAGACTTTTGTAAGTCCTTAAGGTTGATCAATCTTCATCCAGCTCTTCCAGGAGGTCCTAAAGGGTCCTGGCAGGAGGTTATCTGGCAGCTTATTAGCGCAAGGGCTATGGAAACAGGGGCGATGTTTCATCAGGTAACTCCTGAACTTGACGAAGGCCCAGCCCTCACCTACTTTAGACTAAATCTTCGTACCCCTGAGTTTATCCCTTTGTGGGAAGAAACTGAGGCCAAACTTCTAAAATACCATCTTTCAGGGCTTAAAAAACTCGAAGGAGAAGAAAACGCCCTCTTTAGAAAAATTCGCGAAGAAGAACTGAAAAGAGAGTTGCCTTTGCTTGTGTTTACTTTAAAATATCTATGCGAGGAAAAAATAGGGTTTGAGGGAGATATCCCTGTTGATTTAACAGAAGAAATAGAAAAAAGCTTACCGGATTTTATCATAACTTAACCAGGAGGAAAGCGATGAAAAAGATTTTATATGTTGGATGTTTAGGTTTTAGTCTTTTGTTAGGAGGGTGTGTAGCCTCTCAAGATGAAATACAAGCTCTAAAGGTTAAGGTCCTTAACCTTGAAACTACCCTTCAACAGCAATCGCAAAACCAAAAGGCCATAGCAAACGAACTTAATCAGTTAAAAGAAAGGATAAATGCCTTAGAAAAAAAACTGAGCGAGGACCTGCTTTTAGAGGTAAAAACCAAGGCCTTAGCTGAGATAGAGGAACTTAAGTCTTCTCAGGCTAAGATATCTTCTCAGGTAGAGGACCTTGTGGCTTCAAAAGAAGACCTTTATAAGACCTTTACCAAACAATCAGAAGAGCTTAAAACCAGAATAGAAGCCCTGGAATTAAAGGTAAAATCTTTAGAAGAAAAGGGGTCTTCTTCTCAAGCCACTTCCTCAAGCGTATCTAACGAAACTGCATCTAAACCATCAAACCAAACTGTATCTAACGCAACCCAGGAAACCAAACCTCAAACCCTTACTTCTTCAAGTAACGCTACCTCTAACGGGACTGCTAAAACAGAGGCTTCCAAACAGCAAGGATCTCCTCAAAAAGAGCTAACTGAGGCTGAGGTCTACAGCCAGGCTTTTGACCTCTATCAGCAAAAAAAGTGGGATGAAGCTATGAATGCCTTTAAACAGTATCTACAAAAATACCCTAAAGGCAAGTTTTTAGCCCAGAGTCATTATTGGCTGGGAGAAATTTATTACAATAAAAAGGATTACGAAGACGCTATTTTGTCCTATCAAAAGGTTATAGAAAGCTCTGCTCCCGCGACTTTAAAGGCCTCAGCCATGTATAAACAAGCTTTAAGTTTTAAAAACTTAGGAGATAAAGATGCCTACACCATCTTATTGAAACGTATCATAAAACTCTATCCTAAAAGTAAAGAAGCTGAGGAGGCCAAAAAACTTTTAGGTATAAAAAGGTAGGTTAAGCTTTTTTAAGCCTGTAGGGGTTAATAGTCAACACAGGAATAGGAGAGTTTTTTACCACACCGTTTGCTACGCTTCCAAAGAGGATTCTATCAAGCCCTTTTTTCCCATGGGTTCCCATTACGATAAGGTCTGCCTTGACTTTTTCTCCGGTTTCGATGATCTTTTCAACCACGTCGCCTTTTACGATAATAGACTGAGCCTCAGGATAGTCAGCAAAGTGTTTCTTCATAAAGTCTTCCATAGACTTTTGAGCCCCTTCTAAAAGCACATTTTCAAGGTCTGTAAGGGTTTTTACCGAACCATAGAGTCCTTCATAGGCAGCCAAATCTTCTAAAACAAAGACAACATGAATTTTAGAATTAAGCTTTTTAGCAAGATCCTTAGCCCATTCAGCCACAAACTCAGAAACCTCAGAAAAATCTACAGGAACTAAAATGTTTTTAATCTCAACCATAAATCCCTCCTTGTAAGGATTTTTTTTATACTATATTTTATTTTTATGATAAGTTTAAAAGTTTTTTAATCAAGGGATAATATCATAAATTGCCGATAGAAATTTATAAACTTTGATGACATATCGTTTATCTAATTGGGTCTACCCGTAAATACCTCTATAACTTTAGCCCTACCCTTAATCTCCTTCATGAGCCTCTCTAAATGATTCATCGTGTCAATAAATCTTTTAACCTCATCTCTCAACTTGGCAAATCTTTATTAAAAGGCCTGTAGGTGATATTCAAGGTGTTTTTCAACATCCCCCTTGAATTAAATTCAGTCTACCTGCAGGAATTCTCAGACAAACGAAAAGTTTCTTACTTAAATTGATAAGAAAAGTAAACCTTAAGACCTTTCTCCTTGACGTAACTTCTTAAACATCCTTTTTCTTAAGCTGTGTCTTGGCCTTCTCAGGTTAGAAAATTTTTGGTATAATGTAACACTATTATAATGGAGATAGAAAATGCAAGCCTGTCCCATATACCAGACTACTGTAGAATCACATACCGAGACCTATACAGCCCCTTACAACGACCAGGAATACAAAAACTATGAATCTCACACCTGCGATATCCACTGGTGGAAGCCCGTTGAAGCTTATATCTATCTTAAAGTTTAAAGCAAATGGAATGAATTTTACTTTTCAGGGAGGAAAAAGATGAAATCCGTTATCCTTGCTGGAGGCTCTGGGACAAGGCTTTATCCAGTTACCCACGTTGTTAACAAACATCTTCTTCCTATTTACAACAAACCTATGATTTATTACCCTCTATCTCTAAGTATGCTTATCGGAATAAGAGAGACGATTCTGGTAGTTAATCCTCAAGATGTGGAAAACTTCAAAAGGCTTTTAGGTGATGGTTCTCATCTTGGCATGAGGATAGATTATGTGTTTCAGGAAAGACCAAGAGGACTTGCAGAAGGACTTATCCTGACAGAACTATATCTAAAAAACCAGAATTGTATACTCTACATGCTTGGAGACAACATATTTTTCGGGCATGACCTTCCCAAAATAATGCTTTCTGCAAAAGAGGAAGTGAGAAAAGAGGGTGGGGCTTGTGTTTTTGCCTACTATGTGCATGACCCAGAAAGGTTTGGTGTAGTTGAGTTTGACGAATCTGGGAGAGTATTATCTTTGGAAGAGAAACCTAAAAAGCCAAAGTCAAACTACGCAGTCGTAGGTATGTATTTCTATGATAGCGAGGTTTTTGAAATAGCTAAATCCATAAAACCATCTCACAGAGGTGAGTTAGAAATAACTTCTGTAAACGAGGAATATCTAAAAAGAGGAAAGTTGAAAGCTAAACTTCTTGGAAGAGGCTTTGCCTGGTTTGATGCTGGAACCCATGAGAGTTTCCTTGAAGCTGGAGAGTTTGTGGCAACAATTGAGAAAAAAACAGGACTCATGATAGGCTGTATAGAAGAGATAGCCTATAGAAACGGCTGGATAGATAAGGAGCAACTTTTAAAGCTTGCAGAGCCTTTGAAAAAGACTGATTATGGAAAGTATTTAATAAACCTTACTAAGGAAAGCTAAATGCCCTTTACTTTTAAAAAACTTGCTATTCCAGATGTGGTGCTTATTGTTCCTAAGGTATTTAGGGACGAGAGAGGATATTTTATGGAAACTTATAAAAGGTCTGAATTTGAAGTGGAAGGAATAAATGTAGATTTTATTCAAGATAATCATTCCTATTCTATAAAAGGCGTCCTACGAGGTCTTCACTACCAGAAAAAGCCTAAAGTTCAAGGAAAGCTTGTTAGATGCGTAGTAGGAAGAATATTTGATGTAGCTGTAGACATAAGAAAAGATAGTCCGACCTTTGGAAAATGGGTAGCTGTTGAGCTTTCCGAAGAAAACGGGTACATGCTTTGGATCCCAGAAGGATTTGCTCACGGATTTTTAGTTCTTTCAGATTTTGCTCATGTTATTTATAAGGTTTCAGGGGCTGAATACTCCCCTGAGCACGATGCTGGTATTATTTGGAATGACGAAGACATAGCGATTAAATGGCCTTTGGACCAGGTAGATAGGATAGTGTTATCCCAGAAGGATGCTAAACTTCCTAAATTAAGAGACTTGAAAGAGGAGGATTTACTTTGAAAGTATTAGTAACAGGTGGTGCCGGGTTTATTGGTAGTGCTTTTGTCAGGTTGTATGCTTCTGTGTATACCGTAGGGGTAGTAGATGCACTAACTTATGCTGGAGATTTAGAGAGACTATCTTCGATTGAAGGCTTGTATGAATTCTACCATGCAGATATAACAGATATGTCAGCCCTCAAGAAGGTTTTTGAAGATTTTCGTCCCGATGTGGTGGTTCATTTTGCTGCGGAAACTCATGTAGACAGGTCAATTTTAGAACCTCAGAAATTTGTTAAAACCAACGTAGAAGGAACTTTAAATCTTTTAGAACTTGCAAGGGAGTTTAAGATAGAGAGATTTGTAAATATATCTACAGATGAGGTTTATGGGGAATTAGGAGAGACTGGAAAATTCAAAGAAGACACCCCTTTAAACCCAAACTCACCCTATTCAGTAAGCAAGGCAAGTGCTGACATGCTTGGAAGAGCCTATTACAGAACTTATGGCCTTCCTGTTATCACAGTTAGACCCTCAAACAACTACGGACCCTGGCAGTACCCAGAAAAGCTGATTCCTGTGGTTATACTCAAAGCTCTTAAAAACGAACATATTCCTGTTTACGGCACAGGTATGAACATAAGGGAATGGCTTTACGTAGATGACTGCGCAAGAGCTATAGGTATGATTTTGGAGCAAGGTATTGTGGGTGAAATTTACAACATCTCAAGTGGGGAAGAAAAAAGAAACATAGAGGTGGTTAGGGAAATCCTGAGGTTATTGGGTAAAGACGAAACACTTATAAGGTTTGTTAAAGACAGACCTGGGCATGACTATAGGTATGCTACAGATGCAACCAAAATAAGAACTGAACTTGGTTGGGAGCCTAAGATTAAGTTTGAAGAAGGGCTTAAAAAGACGGTGGGTTGGTATTTAGAACACATAGATTGGGTTAAAGCTAAGCTAAGAGATCTTGAGGAACTCTGGAAAAAGGTTTATTCATGAAGATTCTCATAACTGGGGCAAAAGGGCAGTTAGCAAGAGAGTTTATAAGACAATTTACACAAAAAGGTACAGAGTTTGTAGATTTTTCAAGGGAAGAGCTTGATGTTTCTGATTTTAAGGCAGTTTTTAAGATAATTAAAGAAATAAAACCAACCATAGTTATAAACTGTGCTGCTTACAATAACGTCGATGGTGCAGAGAAAGAAAAAGAAAGAGCTTTTTTGGTTAACGCCATAGGCCCGTATAACCTAAGTGTTGTTTGTAGTGACATAAAAGCTTTGTTGATTCACTTCTCAACAGATTATGTTTTTGATGGTACAAAGGAAGGGCTTTATACAGAAGAAGACGAGCCAAACCCTTTGAATGAATACGGAAAAAGTAAACTCTGGGGAGAGCGTTTCATTCAGGAAAACATGGAAAATTACCTTATTTTTCGCACAAGCTGGGTATACGGAGAGGGAACGCAAAACTTTCTTTATAAACTTAACCAGTGGGCTAAAAATCAGGAATATTTGAGGATTGCCTGCGATGAGTTTTCGGTGCCAACATCTACAAGAACCATTGTAGAAGTGACCCTTAAAGCCATAGAACAAGGTCTTACCGGGCTTTATCATCTTGTGAATTCTGGCTATGCATCCCGCTTTGAATGGACGAGGGAATACTTTAGGCTTAAAGGTATAGATAAGTTTATCTACCCTGCCTATCAATCTGACTTTAACCTTCCTGCCAAAAGACCACGCTTTTCTCCCATGAGTAATGATAAAATATGTAAAAGGCTTGGGATAGAGATAAGGCATTGGAAAGATGAATTGATTGCCTTTTTTCAGTACAGCTATGAAGTCTAAGTAACTAATTCCATATTTCTGGATAAATTTTTGAAATGTGAGACTTCCCAAACCAAAGCTTTTTTTCTCTCCTGGGGCTCTGTCTAATTGGTAAGATTGGGTACCAAAGACATAACAAAATAGAGGAAGGAAATAAGTTCCTTCCTCTATTTAGGATTAAAAATCTCAACAGAATAAGCTTTAGTTTTGTAATTTTAAGCCTTTAGCATCAAGCTCAGGTCTTTTTCAGGCTCTGAGATAAGCCTTATGTTATAGTTTTCCGCTAAGAATGAGACCACGTTTTCAGACAGAAAGGCAGGCAAACTTGGACCAAGAAAGATGTTTTTAATCCCAAGGTATAAGAGGGTAAGCAAGATGGCTACTGCTTTTTGCTCATACCAGGAGACCACCAAAGAAAGAGGAAGCTCATTTACCCCTACTCCAAAAGCCTGACTCAGAGCCAAAGCTATCTGAATGGCAGAATAGGCGTCATTACATTGCCCTATGTCTAAAAGCCTCGGTATACCTTCGATATCTCCCAAGTCTTTATCGTAAAATCTGTATTTTCCGCAAGCAAGGGTGAGGATAACGGCATCCTGAGGCACTATTTCTACAAACCTTGTGTAATAGTTGCGTCCAGGTTTAGCCCCGTCGCAACCGCCTACCAAGAAGAAATGTTTGATCTTTCCTGCTTTAACCAGTTCTATTACCTTGTCTGCTACAGAAAGTACCGCGTTTCTGGCAAATCCAACCATAACCTCTTTCCCTGGGTTGTCTTCGGTAAAACCTGGCATAGAAAGGGCTTTTTCGATTACCGCAGAAAAGTTTTTACCCTTTATATGGGTTATCCCTGAAAACCCAACCGGCCCCAAGGTAAAGACTCTGTCTTTGTATTCTTCCTTAGGAGGCATAAGGCAGTTGGTAGTCATAACGATAGGCCCAGGGAAGTTAACAAACTCTTTTTGCTGGTTTTGCCAGGCGGTGCCGTAATTACCGTATAGATGAGGAAATTTTTTTAGCTCAGGATAGCCATGAGCAGGGAGCATCTCCCCATGGGTATAGATATAGATGCCCCTTCCTTCTGTCTGTCTAAGCAGCTCATAGAGGTCCTCTAAGTCGTGTCCAGAAACAAGGATGGCTTTTCCAGCTTTGGTGCCAAGAGGCACTTTGGTAGGCACAGGATGGCCAAAGGCCTGGGTGTTTGCTTTATCGAGAAGTTCCATAACCTTAAGGTTTAACTCTCCTACCTCTAAAGCCCTTTTAACCCAGGCCTCTAAGTCTCCTTTTTCCTTATAAACGTCTACCAAAAGCTGTTTGAATTTGCGATAAACCTCTTGGTCCCACACCCCCAATTTATGTGCATGGTAGGCATAGGCAGCAATTCCTTTTAACCCATAAAGCACACAGAGTTTAAGCGAAAAGATATCTTCCCCCCAAACTTCTTTAAACTTAGGGTCTATTTCATATTCTTTAGCAAGGTTTATCAACTCATCCATGCTTGCCGCAGGGATTTTGTCAAACGAGGACTTTACCTGGTAGGTGTTTTCGATTTTTTCTGTTAAGGCAGAGGTCTCTTCGAGGTAAGCTTTAATCCTTTCAGGGTCAAAATTGACGTTAGTTAGGGTTGCAAACATTCCTTCCATGATGAAAAAGTCTACATCTGAGGCATCATATCCTTTAGGTTGAGCCAAAAGATAGGCCTCTGAAAGCCCTGCCAGGTTATAAATCAGTAAGTCCTGTAAAAGGTCAGCTTCTGGGGTTTTTCCACATACCCCTTTTACTGTACAAGCCTTGCCTCCTGCAGTTTGTTCGCACTGGTTACAAAACATCTTTGCACCTCCTTTTTTAAGTTTTTATATAAATAGAAAATAAATTAGAAAAGAAGATTTTTCCTTGACTTAAGTCAAAAAGGACTATACCCTTAGCCTTTCATTTTAAAACCCTAACCTATTGACAAAACCATAAAATATTTTAAGTTTTATTTATACAGACGGTTGGGGGATCGTCTAATTGGCAGGACAGTGGACTCTGGATCCACGAGTGGAGGTTCGAGTCCTCCTCCCCCAGCTTGTTTCCTGAATTTCAGAATACTCCTCTAAATTCTGCACACAACGGCACACATTTTAAAAAAATATACATTTCCTAAATTGCCGATAGAAATTTATAATTTATATTCATGTTTTCCCATTTTCCAATATGTCTAAACGATTTATAAAATCTTTACCTGGTTCAAACAGAGGTTACAGCACCTTGCAACATACAAGCAGAAAAACAGACATCCCAAGATGACTTACAAGGGATTTCGTGGAGATAGACTTATGATTACGGCCTTTAAAGAGTGCCTTTGATAGTTTATCATAAATTTAAGGAAGGCAATAGGGATGATGGGCATGTAAGGGGACACTTGTCAAGAGAATTGTGTCTCCTTATAAAATCTCTTTACAAACATTTGCCTCAATTCGTATAAAGCAGACTTAATTAAAGGAAGTGGTTTTTGCCATCTCGTTTTCTGAATCCGACTTACTGTTATGTATATCGCAACCTCTGCTGTCTTGATTGATTGAAAATATCCCCCTGTATTTACCCTTATCAGCTCTATCCTGCTATTTATATTCTCAACCACATTCGTCGTGTATATATACCTCCTCACCCCCTCAGGATATTTCTTATAAACAAAATAATGCTCCTTCTTTTTCAAAAGTCCCTTTATATAAGCTGGATACTTCTTCTCATAACTCTTACATAATTCCTCAAATCTAATTAAGGCCCTCTCATACTCCTCTATCCTCTTTATAATGCTTAACTCCTCATAAAATTTTTTAGCATCCTGCTTAGACATGTTCCTGTTGATGTTCCTTTGCATGTGTACAAAACAAAGCTGATGATCTGTCTCAGGAAAAAGGGCTTTTATGGCTTGAGCAAGGCCAGGAAAATCATCACTCACTATTACCATAACCCTCTTAACTCCCCTCTTTATCAAATCATTAAGTATCTGGAGCCAGTCCTCCTTCGTCTCTGAACCAAAATAAATGTAATAAGAAAGTAAATTTTTTCTTCCCTCCATATCTATTCCGATGATATTATAAATAACTGCTTTTCTGATTCTGTTGGCTTCGGTATCTTTTATCTGAGTATGATAAGCGTCTATAAACATAGCAAACAAATTTTCTGGCAATTCTTTGGTTTTTAATTCTTTGGCTTGGTTATACAATTCTTCTTTAATTTCTTCTATTTGTTCTGGAGAGTAGGGAAGTTTCATAGATTGCAAGAGGGCTTTGATTTTATTGGGGGAGTAGCTTTGGAGAACGAGGTTAAGGATAAAGTCCTGGAAAGATTCATCAGCTTTTTGCCATTCAGGAGGAAGAATAGCAGGTCTGAATTCAGATTTTCTATCTCTTGGGACAGAGATACCAAGGTTACCTAAGAAACAGGCAAGTTGTCTTTCATAGTAACCATTAGCTTTATTATCAATACTATCTCTAAGGAATATTTCTCTTTCTTTTTTCATGAGAGCGTTTAAGAGGAGTGCAGCAGCCATTTTGATACCCTCTTTTGATTCAATTTTTGAGATTTCACTTAAAACTTTTTCTAAATCTAAGTCTAAGTTTTTCATTTTACAGACCTCCTGGTTAGTTTAGTCTTTTAGGTTTTATGTTATCATTAATTTAAAAAATATTAAAAATTTTTATTATGCCTCTAAAATATTTTATTAAAAGACACAATTTATATTCTACTCCCTGTAAGGGCGATAGAGGCAGTTTTTGAGGTGATACGACGAATCAATGAGAGAGGCTTGTGAAGGAGATCTTGATGAGGGCTAAGGTGATAGAGGTATTTTCATGGGGGGATTCAGTTTACAAGGTGGTATATTTGGTATTAAAAAGTAATTCCTATTTTTAGGAGGGAGGCTTCTTACCCTAAATTGGCAGACACAATTAAATAAACACTATGAGCAAAAATTTTTGGCAAAGTTTTATATGAAAAACTTTCTCCTTTTGTGGGTTCCCATCCACTTTTTCTTGAAATATACCGCAGTCACTTGATTTTATACGACCAAGGGGATTTTAAGCACCTCATTGAGTGTTTAGAAAGGCTTAAGAAGATAGGTGCCTTTGTAGAGAAAAAACTTGGTAGCCATGCTTACTGGCAAATAGACTATGAAAAGATTGACGAAGGATTTATAATATAATTATAGGAAATTTTAAAAAATGAGGGTGATAAAATGTAAAGCTTAAAAGAATTGATAGAAAAATTACCGCTCGAACCTCAGGAAGAGGTGAGAGATTTTGTTGAGTTTTTGCGGGAGAAGAAAGTTAAAAGAGAGCGCGGGAAATTGCGTCTTAAATATACTTCAGCTTTGAGGATTACATTAAAACTAAGTGGCTACACTACACAATTGAGAGGCTACTTTTCCTTATGGAAGAATGCATCCTTGACATCCTTGACCACCTTCTGGCAGGCAAGTTCCAAGTGGTAAGCGATAGCTACGAAGAGATAATAAAAAACGCATACAGAGAAGGCATCGTAGACGAGGAGCTTTTTGAAAAGCTAAAGGGACTTGGTGCCTTTCGCAACGTCCTTGTCCATGAGTATCTTGAACTTTCTCACGAAGAGGTATACAGAAACTATCTGAGGATTAAGGGTATGATAGACCAGGTAATAGAGCATCTGGAAAGAATTGTGGTATAATAAATATCTGAGGAGAAAAGAAGTGCTAAGTTGACCCATCGGTCAGGCTTTAGTTGAGGAGCTAAGTTTGAAAATTAAACTTAAATATAAAGGTATTAAAAATTGCAGGAGGTGGTGAATTATGAATCTAAGGACAGTTTTTATGCCGGAAGATGCAATCATTAATCTTTTGAAGACATTACCTGAAGATGTATTAATAGACATATTCTGGAAGACAATAGTTGAAGTTGATGTTTCCCCGCTTACCGCTGAGGAAAAAGAAGAGATTAAAAAGGCTAAAGATGAATATGGAAAAGGGGAAACAATTAAGTGGGAAAATTTAAAATAGAGTTCTCAAAGAACGCTGCAAAGGATTATAAAAAATTACCTAAAGATTATAAGGTATTGATTGATTTAGTCTTAACAAAACTTTCTGAAGGTCAACAGTTAGATATAAAACCAATTTTGGGAGAGAAAGATTGTTATAGAATTAGAGTTGGCAAATACAGGATTCTATTTACAATCATTGAGAATACTATTTTGGTTACAAAAATAGGCGCAAGAGGAGATGTTTATAAATAAAGAATCTTCCAAAGTATATATAGTAGAGGTTTCGGATTTGCTCGGATGTATGGCAGATGGGCAACTTATGGAAGCGTTAAGCAGAATGTTCAGATGATAATAGAAAAAATGGATAGAAAAGGCAAGAAAGCTTTGAAGAGAGGTCTTCTAAAGGTCGCAAAAGTTAACCGCCCTGTGGAATGGAGAAATGGCCTCTTTACCCTAAATTGCCGATAAAAATTTATAATCATCCATAATCTCCCTATTTTTCAATTGCTCTAAACGATTTATAATATCACCTATTGGGTTAAAAAATTTTCTAAATCACTTCAAAATCCTAAAAACTAACGAACCTATCACCCCTCGTTCAGGACTTGCTCTTGTTGATGCCTTCCTCAAAAATTCTGGAATAAAAACCTTAATAGACCAACATATGCCTTTACCTGGTTCAAACAGAGGTTACATCACCTGGCAACATACAAGCAGAAAAACAGACATCCCAAGATGACTTACAAGGGATTTCGTGGGTATAGACCCATGATTACGGCCTTTAAAGAGGTGCCTTTGATAGTTTATCATGAATTTAAGGAAGGCAATAGGTATGATGGGCATGTAAGGGCGATAGAGGCAGTTTTTGAGGTGATACGACGAATCAATGAGAGAGGCTTGTGAAGGAGATCTTGATGAGGGCTAAGGTGATAGAGGTATTTTCATGGGGGGATTCAGTTTACAAGGTGGTATATTTGGTATTAAAAGTAATTCCTATTTTTAGGAGGGAGGCTTCTTACCCTAAATTGGCAGACACAATTAAATAAACACTATGGAGTATCTTGAAGAATCTGGCATAAATTAGCTGATAGAGGACTATAACAATTAGTTTTTTTCGAAAGGTTAATCCAGGGTCTTGTCAACTGGGATTTAATAGAAAAATTTGGGGAGAAGGCGTTAAGGAAGATGAAAAAAGAGGAATTAGTTCAAAACATGTTACCGCTGATAACTTTTTATGAAGAAGAATTTTTCAAAAATGGACTGAAAAATTTAAGGTTGGTTAAGCCTACATAAACAAATCCTTAAGTTTTTAATTGTTTCTAACTTTAATCTAAAGAGAGCCCTTGAAACTATGAATGGGTAAGAGTGTTGTTCACTCTTTACAGAGCTATTTAATTTCCTTGATGCCCTGGAAATTAAATAATACTGGTTACCTCGGTTGTCCTCGTTTTTGAACGAAGGTTGTTTTATCAAGTTATTTGGTAAAAAGAAAATAGTGTAGTCGGATATTTAATTGTATCTTAATCTTGTGATGTATGAAATCTTTAACTCTTTGAAAATACAAAAAATTGTCCTTAGTACTTGAAAAATCCTCCGAATCGGCTAAAGTAATTTTATTATGCAATCTTCAAAACTTAAGGAATTAATAGATCAGCTTCCTCCCGATCTATATCAGGTAGTAGAAGACTTTATTGAATTTTTATTGACAAAGAGAAAAAAACCAATCAAACCACCAACTTTTGAATGGGCAGGAGCTTTAGAGGATTTACGAGATAGTTATACCTCTGTGGAACTTCAACATAAAATTTTAGATTGGCGAAGTGGCAAATCGTGAAACTTTTACTTGATACTAACATTTTTATCGAAATCTTATTATCATAAGAAAAATCTAAAGAGGCTCTTTTACTTTTATCTAATACAAATAAGTATGATTTTTTTATTTCTGATTTTTCTCTTCATTCCATTGGGATATTACTGTTTCGCAGAAGACAACACGAGATATTTAAAAAGTTTTTTGACGATATTATCATTGGAGGTATAGCTACACTAATAACTCTCCCATTTAGGGAATTTGACCGAATTATAAAATATGCACAACAATTTAATCTTGATTTTGATGATGCATATCAATACGCTCTTTCTGAGTATTATGGACTTACTATAGTTAGTTTTGATAGCGATTTTGATAACACGATAAAAGGACGAAAAACACCAGCAGAATTGCTTGATTAGATACGTTTACTATTACAAGTAAAAAAGTTCCATGTCATAGTTGATAGGCTAAGCAAACGATAATCTCACCCAGTTGCCCTATTTGTCAAACTGAAGTAGCAACTCACGCCAAAACCTATAAAAGCCTTCACAACCAGCAAAAATACAAAAAACAAATGCTCTGTCTGTAACCTTCACTGGTAGGAGCAGTTCTTTACTCTTTGCAGTCTTTCGTATATAATACGAAAAAGGAGTCTAATATGCTCCCTGATTTAGCGTTAAGCACATGAGAAGAAACTCTAATAAAAAATTCTAAGGTTTTTATTGCCTATATTTTTGGTTCTTTAGACACTTGTCAAGAGAATTGTGTCTCCTTATAAAATCTCTTTACAAACATTTGCCTCAATTCGTATAAAGCAGACTTAATTAAAGGAAGTGGTTTTTGCCATCTCGTTTTCTGAATCCGACTTACTGTTATGTATATCGCAACCTCTGCTGTCTTGATTGATTGAAAATATCCCCCTGTATTTACCCTTATCAGCTCTATCCTGCTATTTATATTCTCAACCACATTCGTCGTGTATATATACCTCCTCACCCCCTCAGGATATTTCTTATAAACAAAATAATGCTCCTTCTTTTTCAAAAGTCCCTTTATATAAGCTGGATACTTCTTCTCATAACTCTTACATAATTCCTCAAATCTATTTAAGGCCCTCTCATACTCCTCTATCCTCTTTATAATGCTTAACTCCTCATAAAATTTTTTAGCATCCTGCTTAGACATGTTCCTGTTGATGTTCCTTTGCATGTGTACAAAACAAAGCTGATGATCTGTCTCAGGAAAGAGGGCTTTTATGGCTTGAGTAAGGCCAGGAAAATCATCACTCACTATTACCATAACCCTCTTAACTCCCCTCTTTATCAAATCATTAAGTATCTGGAGCCAGTCCTCCTTCGTCTCTGAACCAAAATAAATGTAATAAGAAAGTAAATTTTTTCTTCCCTCCATATCTATCCCGATGATATTATAAATAACTGCTTTTCTGATTCTGTTGGCTTCGGTATCTTTTATCTGAGTATGATAAGCGTCTATAAACATAGCAAACAAATTTTCTGGCAATTCTTTGGTTTTTAATTCTTTGGCTTGGTTATACAATTCTTCTTTAATTTCTTCTATTTGTTCTGGGGAGTAGGGGAGTTTCATAGATTGCAAGAGGGCTTTGATTTTATTGGGGGAGTAGCTTTGGAGAACGAGGTTAAGGATAAAGTCCTGGAAGGATTCATCAGCTTTTTGCCATTCAGGAGGAAGAATAGCAGGTCTGAATTCAGATTTTCTATCTCTTGGGACAGAGATACCAAGGTTACCTAAGAAACAGGCAAGTTGTCTTTCATAGTAACCATTAGCTTTATTATCAATACTATCTCTAAGGAATATTTCTCTTTCTTTTTTCATGAGAGCGTTTAAGAGGAGTGCAGCAGCCATTTTGATACCCTCTTTTGATTCAATTTTTGAGATTTCACTTAAAACTTTTTCTAAATCTAAGTCTAAGTTTTCCATTTTACAGACCTCCTGGTTAGTTTAGTCTTTTAGGTTTTATGTTATCATTAATTTA